>CAYWPB010000027.1:0-20812 GCA_964458725.1 uncultured Nevskia sp.
TTGCGGCCCTTGCCGAGTACGCGCAGCTCGTCGGGGAAGTTGCCCCCCGGCGGCACGTCCAGCGCGTGCAGCTCGGCCAGGCGCAGCCCGGCGGAATAGAACAGCTCGATCATGGCCTGGTCGCGCAGGCCGTTGCGGTCCTCCGGCTCGCGGTCGAGCGCGTTGGACAGGTCCTCGGCGGCCACCACCTTGGGCAGCAGGCGCTTGCCCTTTGGGGCGCGCACGCCGGCGGCCGGGTTGTGCTCCATCAGGCTCTGCGCCAGGGCGTGGCGAAACAGGCCGCGCAGGCTGGACAGGTAGCGGCGCAGGCTGGTCGGCTGCTTGCCGCCTCGATGCAGGCGGGTGACGAAGCCGCGCACGGTGTGCACGTCGATGCGCTGCGGCTCGCCGATGCGACACTCGGCGCAGTAGGCGAGGAAGGCTTTGCCGTCGCGGGCGGTGGCGTCGAGAGTGTGCGGCGAGGCGCGCTTCTCGACGCGCAGATAGTCCAGGTAGCCAGTGAGCATCAGTTCCAGCGCACCGGCCGCCCTCACCCCACCACCGGCTCCGCCGGCCGTCCCCCCCTCTCCCCCTTCGGTGGAGAGGGACTTCGGTCGGCTGCCTGCGGCAGCCGGAGTCATGTCAACCGGGCGCGGATCGCGGCCGAGACCAGCTCGGCGGTGATTTCCAGGAACAGCTTGCCCTGGCGCGGCTGGAAGCGCTCGGCGTCGCGCGAGCCTAGCACCAGCATGCCGAGGTTCTTGTCCTTCTCCAGCGGCACCACCGCGGCCGACAGCACCGGCTGCTCGGCCTTGGGGAACAGCAGTTTCGCCTTGTCCTCGGCGATCGGGCCGCACTCGATCAGGCGGGTGCGGATGAAGTTGTCGTAGGCGCGGGCGATGGCGCTGTTCGGCTCCACCGGCATGATGCCGTCGATGTCGTGGCGCTTGTAGGCGCCGCCGTTGAGGCCGACGAACACCTCGTCGATGTCGAAGTCCTCGCGCATGGAGCCGCGCAGGCCGGCGACGATGTTGGCCAGCGACGGCGCGCGGATCAGGGTGCGCGCCAGGCGCAGCACGCTCTCGGCGCGGTTCTCGTTCTCGCGGGCGGTGTCGATCAGGCGGTTGAGGCGCGCCTCCAGGCGCTGGTTCTTGCCGCGCAGCAGCTCGACCTGGCGCTCGATCAGCGACACCGCCGAGCCGGCGGAATGCGCCAGCTCCAGGGTCTCGAGCAGCTGCGGGTGGTCGGTCAGCAGCTGCGGGTGGGCCTTGAGATAGGCAACGACCTGCGCCTCGCTGGCCGGAGTGATGTTGTCCGGCGCGTCCTGCACCTGTTCTTCGGGTTCGCTTACTTCGGCCACTCCAGACTCCCTTCGTATACCGTTTCCGCCGGGCCGGTCATCCACACCGGCTGGCCTTCTCCCGCCCATTCCAGCTGCAGGGCGCCGCCGCGCACCTGGATCTCGGCCCGCGGATCGAGCCTGCCCCACAGCCGTCCCACCACCATCGCGGCGCAGGCGCCGCTGCCGCAGGCCAGGGTCTCGCCAGCGCCGCGCTCGTAGACGCGCAGCCGCGCGTGGCCGCGGTCGAGAAACTGGATGAAGCCGGCGTTGACCCGCTGCGGGAAGGCCGGGTGCTGCTGCAATTCCTCGCCGATCCGCGCCACCGGCGCGCTGTCGACGTCCGCCACCTCGAACACCGCATGCGGGTTGCCCATGCTGACCGCGCCGAAGGCCGGCTCGCTGCCGTCGGCCAGGCGAATGCGGTAGTGGAGGGCACGGCCGCCCTCGATCCGCATCGGCACTTCCGCTGGTTCCAGCTGCGGCGCGCCCATGTTGACCCGCACCTGGTCGTCGTCGAGCAGGTGCAGCTCGAGCATGGCGGTGGCGGTGCGCACCCGCAGGTCGCGCTTGTCGCTCAGGCGGTGCTCTCGCACGTACCGCGCCAGGCAGCGCGAGCCGTTGCCGCACTGGCCGACCTCGGAGCCGTCGGCGTTGAAGATGCGGTAGCCGAAGTCGATGTCCGGGGCCGGCGAGGGCTCGATCAGCAGCACCTGATCGCAGCCGACGCCGAAGCGACGGTCGGTCAGGCGGCTGAGCAGGGCCGGGGAGGGCGCGCGCAGCAGCTCGCCCACCGGCGCGCGGGTGGCGTCGATGACGACGAAGTCGTTGCCGAGTCCGTGCATCTTGGCGAAGGGGAGATTCATGGACGCAGATTATCGGTCCGATCGCGGCCGGTTTAAACAGATTTCTGCGCCGCACCCGACGCGGAGCGGACGCCGGCGCCGATCGCCGCGCAAGGCCCCTGCATCGCGCCAGCAAAGTCCGCGCCGCAACCCCATGAGTGCGACTTGTTAATGCGAATCTTTATCATTATGATCTGCGGCAGATAAACCGGACGGGCCGCGCCATGCCGCAGCCGACGCAAGGAATCATGGGGAAGATCGTCGACCGAAGCAGCCTGCAAGCGGCCCGCCTGGGCCCGGCTCTCCTGTGCCTGGTTGTGGCCGCGTGCAGCGGCGGCGGTTCGGGCTCCGGCCAGGCGCAGGGCCTGTCGCCCGCGGCGCAGCTGGGCCAGAAGATCTTCTCCGACCAGACCCTGTCGGTATCCGGCAAGCAGTCCTGCGCCACCTGTCATGTCGCCGCTTTCGCCTTCGCCGCGGACAGCAGCGCCTCCGGCCCGGACCACGGCCTGCCGGTGCCGCTGGGCGGCCCGGACATGGACCGGCCCGGCTTCCGCAACACCCCGTCCCTGATGTACGCCTCCTTCATCCCGGTGTTCGCCTTCGACGGCGACGGCAGCCCCAGCGGCGGCATGTTCCGGGACGGCCGCGCCGCGACCCTGGAAGACCAGGCGGTGCTGCCCTTCGTCACCAGCTTCGAGATGGCCAACGCCGACGCCGCGGCGGTGATCGACAGGCTCAGGACCCGCCCCTACCTCGGCGACTTCACCGCGCTCTACGGCGCCGCGGTGTTGGACGACCCGGACACCGCGATGAAGCGCCTCGGCGCGGCCCTGGCCGCGTTCGAGCGCGAGGACGAGGGCTTCCACCCGTTTTCCAGCAAGTTCGACAACTGGCGCAGCGGCCAGGCCAGCCTCACGGCGCAGGAGCTGCGCGGCTTCGCCCTGTTCAACAACCCGACCAAGGGCAACTGCGCCGCCTGCCACCCGACCACCTCGGCCGACGGCGTGACGCCGGCGCTGTTCACCGATTTCAGCTACGACAACCTCGGCGTGCCGCGCAACGGCGACATCCCGGCCAATGCCGACAGCGGCGCGCCGGCCTACACGCCGGCGGACAGCGACGACGGTGTGCACGCCTATTACGACCTGGGCGTGTGCGGCCCGTTCCGCGACAACGGTGGCCGCAACGTCTCCAGTCTGTGCGGCCAGTTCAAGGTGCCGACCCTGCGCAACGTCGCCGTCACCGCGCCGTATTTCCACAATGGCCGCTTCGCCACGCT
The DNA here is from genome assembly GCA_964458725.1 of uncultured Nevskia sp. Classification (GTDB taxonomy): domain Bacteria; phylum Pseudomonadota; class Gammaproteobacteria; order Nevskiales; family Nevskiaceae; genus Nevskia. Next base: position 3,443 of record CAYWPB010000027.1, read on the forward strand.
CAAGGACGCGGTCGGCTTCTACGTGCGCCGCGACACCAACCCGGAGCAGTGGTACCCGACCACCGCCGCCGGCGACTCCACCAAGTTCGACGACCTGCCGGCGCTGTACGGCGGCCAGTTCCTGGTCAACATCGACAGCATCGGCAGCGACGCCGGCTACGCCGGCAACGTCAATACGTCCGAGATTCCCTACAACCGCAAGCTCGGCGAGACCGCCGCGCTGACGCCGGACGAGATCGACGACGTCATCGCCTTCCTCTGCACCCTCACCGACGGCTACGACCCGGCTCATCCCGCGGCCCAGGTCCTGCCGGCGCAGTGCGCGGCCGCCGTTTCACCCTGATTTCCTGACAGAGCCACAACATGAAGAAGCCTCTTGCACTGACCCTGATCGCCGCCGCGCTGCTCGCCGCGGGCGCCGCCCGCGCCGCTGATGCCGGTCCCGACGCCGCCACCGCGCAGAAGCTGGAGCAGCAGATCGAGCTGATGCAGCAGCAGCTGGAAGCGATGAAGACCCAGCTGCAGCAGCTCAAGCAACAGAACGAGGCCCTGGCGGCGCAGCAACAGCAGCAGGCGGCGCAGGTGCAGCAGGTGGCGGCGACCGCTTCCGCCGGCAAGGCGCCGGGCGGCTTGTCCGACAACGTCAGCTTGTGGGGCTACGGCGAGGTCTACTACACCCACCCGGTGCACCAGCCGCAGGACACCCAGGCCGACCTGGCGCGCGCGGTGTTTGGTATCGGCTACCGCTTCGACGACCGCACCGTGTTCAACTCCGAGTACGAGGTGGAGCATGCCGTGGCCTCGTCCGGCGACCAGGGCGAGTTCGAGGTCGAGCAGTTCTACGTCGACCATCAGCTGGCGAACTGGGCCTCGGTCAAGGGCGGCCTGTTCCTGATGCCGTTCGGCCTGCTCAACGAGCACCACGAGCCGACCAACTTCTACGGCGTGCAGCGCAACTTCGTCGAGAACATCATCATCCCCAGCACCTGGCGCGAAGGCGGCATCGGCTTCCACGGCGACACCGACATTGGCCTGGGCTGGGACGCCGGCCTGACCACCGGCGTCAACCTGACCAAGTGGGACCCGAACCCCGAGGACCCGCTGTACCGTACCGCCCTGGATCTGGGCAACAGCGACGCGCCGCCGCTCAAGGGTACCCACCAGGAGCTGCAGCTGGCCAGTGCCCAGCACCTGTCGCAGTACGTCTCGCTCAACTACAAGGGCATCCCCGGCCTGCTCGCCGGTGCCGCCGTGTTCACCGGCAACTCCAATACCACCGGCACCACCAGCGATTCGCGCGTCACCCTGTGGGAAACCCATGCGCGCTGGACCCCGGGCCGGGCCGACCTGTCGGCGGTCTACGCCCGCGGCAGCATCACCAACACCGCCGAATACAACACGCTCAACGCCGGCGGCTCCAACCCCCTGCCGTCCAAGTTCTACGGCTATTACCTGCAGGGCGCCTACAACGCCTGGCAGCACAACGGCTATCGCCTGGCCCCGTTCGTGCGCTGGGAGCGTTACAGTATGGGGGCGGGCTACGAGGGCATCGCCCCCGGCTTCAGCACGGTTCCGACCGGGCTGGCGGCGGACGGCAGGCCCTGGCCGCAGCCGTATGATCGCGTCTGGACCTATGGCGCGAATTTCTACATCAATCCGCACGTCGTCCTGAAAGCGGACTACCAGACTTTCCAGACCAACAGTGACCTCACCCGCTTCGATCTCGGCCTGGGCATCAGCTACTGAGCCGAAGGCGCTAAACGGCCTGAGAGCCATTCTCACTCCGGCCCTCACTCAGGCCGCGATTGCCGAATGGCAGCCGCAACTGCGGACGGCCCGGAGTGTGTCATGAACGGTTCCAGCCGCCTGATTCTTCTGCCGGTGGCCGCGCTGGTAGCGAGCGCGCCGGCCCAGGCCATGGTCTACATGAGCACTGAGCAGGCGCAGAAGCTGATGTTCGGCGACGCGGCGCTGATGCCGGTGCCGCTGGCGCTGACGCCGGAGCAGACCGCGGCGATCGAGAAGGACTCCGGGGTCAAGGTCTTCGCCGGCGGGCTGCGCGCCTGGAGGGCGGCGGACGGTGGCTGGTTTTTCGTCGACGCCGTGATCGGCAAGCACGACCTCATTACCTACGCCGTCGCGCTGAGCGTCGACGGCAAGGTGCGCCAGGTCGAGATCCTGGAATACCGCGAGGCCTACGGCGGCGACGTGCGCAATCCACGCTGGCGCGCGCAGTTCAACGGCAAGCAGCACGGCGACGCCTTGAGTGTTGGCGACGGTATCCAGAACATCAGCGGCGCCACTTTGTCGTGCACGCACGTCACCGACGGCATCCGCCGTCTGCTGTCCACCTATGCCATCGCTCTCGCCAAGCCCTGAAGCGTTGGGCGAGATCCGCCGCGCCCGGCCGCTGCTGGGCACGCTGGTGGAGATCCGCGCCGCGGCGCCGTGGCCGGAGGCGCGGCTGCACACCGCTGTCGGCGCCGCCTTCGCCGCGGTGGAGCGGGTGCAGCAGCTGATGAGTTTCCACGATGCGGCCAGCGGGCTGTCAGCGCTGAACCGGGAAGCCGCGCAACGGCTGGTGGCCGTCGACACCCGGCTTTACGAGGTGCTGGCCGCAGCGCTGGAACTGTCGCGGCGCAGCCAGGGCGCGTTCGACGTCTGTGTCGCGCCGCACCTGGAACAGTGGGGTTATCTGCCCGCCATGGGCGAGCCGACCGCGGCCGCCGCGGACTGGACTGATATCGATCTGCTCGACGAGTGGCGCGTGCGCTTCCGCCGCCCGTTGCGCATTGATCTCGGCGGCATCGCCAAGGGTTACGCCGTGGACCAAGCCGTCGCCGCGTTGCGCGCGGCCGGCGTCGAAGCGGCGCTGGTCAACGCCGGCGGTGACCTGCGCGGTTTCGGCGCGCAGCCATGGAGCGTGGCGCTGCGCCATCCGCAGTCGCCGGCGCAGAGCGCGCACGGCCTGGAGCTGCGCGACGAGGCGCTGGCCACCTCCGCGACTTATTTTTCGCGTCGCCATGTCGGCGTCGCCGAGGTTTCGCCGCTGCTCGATCCGCGCAGCCGCCGGCCCTGGCTCGGCGTCGCCAGCGTCAGCGTGCGCGCGCCCGACTGCCTGCACGCCGATGCGCTGACCAAGGTGGTGCTGTTCGCGGCGCCGGAGTTGGCCGAGCGGGTGCTCGCGCACTACGGCGCGCAGGCCTACGTGCAGCAACCGCTGCGAGCGGCGGCCTAGTCCGTGCTCAGCCTGATCCACCGCCGCTGCGCCTATGCCGCGCTGCTGCTGCTGTTCGGCAGCGGCCTTGCGCATTGGGTGCTGCACGACTGGTTCCAGCACCAGGGCGAGTTCGGGCCGGAGCCGAATCCACTCGAGCCGTTGATGCTCAAGCTGCACGGCGCCGCCGCCATGCTCGGCCTGGCGGTGCTCGGCAGCCTGGTCTCCACCCACATCCACCGCTTCTGGCGCCTGCAGCGCAACCGCAGCGCCGGCGGCGTGTTCCTGGTGGCGGCGCTGCTGCTGGTGCTCAGCGGCTACGGCCTGTACTACTTCGGCGGCGAGCAGGCGCGGGCGCTGTGCCGGCAGGTCCACATCGTCATCGGCCTGATGGCGCTGCCGGCCTTCTTCGCGCACCTGTGGCGCGGGCGCGCACTGCGACGCCACCCGCGCGCCGGCGGCCTGCGCGCCTGAGCCCTGGCCCGCAGGGCCAGACCTTGTTGCACTGCGGGCTTGGCGCTCGCCGCACCGGGGAGTATGGTTTGGACCAAGCCACCGACGGGCGGATGCCTGTCCAGTGGTGCAGCATGCTTGGGGGATCCATGAAACTGATCAGTCTGCGGCGTATCGCCGCTGCCTTCGTCATCGGCTTGTTCGCCAACCGTGCAAGCGCCGCCGAGCTCACTCTCCATTCATTCACCGGTGCCGCTGATGGCGCCAACCCTTCTGCCGCGCTGGTGCCGGGTGGCGACGGCTATCTGTACGGAGTGACCCGGAATGGCGGCACTACCGGCGGCGGCACTGCGTTCAAGGTGAGCCCCGGTGGTGCTCTGACTACCCTGCATGCGTTTACAACGAGTGAAGGCCGCTTCCCCTGCGCCAGGCTGGCGAAAGGCCGCGACGGCAATTTTTACAGTGTTACCCGGGAAGGCGGCGCCCATGGCTTTGGCACCATCTACCGGATGACGCCTGCCGGCGCGGTGACCGTTCTCTTCAGCTTCGACTTCGGCCAGGCGCCGGTGCAAGACCAAGGCGCCCTGGTGCTGGGGAACGACGGGAACTTCTACGGTGTCACCACTTCGGATGGCCCCGCAGGGGAGGGCAGCTTTTACCGCATCACACCCTCTGGTGTACGCACCATCCTTCATAGTTTCGACGCGAGCATCGATCAGATGACGCCGTCGGCAACCGCCCTCCTGCAAGGCGCGGACGGCAATTTCTACGCAGCGTCCGGCAACGGCCTGTTCGACGCCAGCCGCAATATCAGTTACAGCGGTTCGATCTACAAGCTGACCCCCGCCGGCGCGCTGACCGTGCTCTACCAGTTCCCCGACGGCGAGGCCTATCCCTACAACCGCAACGGACTGGCCTTGGGCAACGACGGCAACTTCTACGGCGTCAGCTGGTACGGCGGCGCCAACGACGCCGGCATCTTCTTCAGGATCACCCCCGGTGGGGCGTTCAACCGACTGCATGATTTTTCCCCGAACCTGGATGGCTTCGGCATCGGCGACGATGTGATTGCGGCCGGCGATGGCAGCTTCCTGGCGACCTCTTCGGTCGGGGTGTTCCGGCTGACTTCCGCCGGCACCGTTTCCGCGTCGTACGTCTTCCCGGATGGCGGCAGCAATCTCTTTGGCTCGGCGCTGGTCCAGGGCGGAGACGGCAACTTCTACGGCACCACTGCCAGCGGCGGCGCCTATGGTGCCGGCGGGGTCTATCAGCTGACTGCCGCCAACCCGGTGGCGGTGACCCCCAGGATCGCGTTCCCGCTGGTGCTGGAATCCCATTGCGTCACCGTCAGCGCGCAGTCGGCTGGCCGGCCGGTGGTCGGGGCGAAGATCGGCCTGACCCGCACCGGCGCCAACCCCGGTGCCGCATCCCTGGTGACCGGCGCGGACGGCACGGCCAGGCACTGCTGGGCCGCGCAGAAGGCCGGCCGCGACCTGGTGCAGGTGAGCTACGGCGGATACAACGATTACGCCGCCTTCACCTGGGCGCGGCGTCCCACCACCCTGGTCAGCCAAGGCATCGTGGCAGTCAATACCCTGCTGCAATTCGGGCAGATCTACCTGCAACCGTCGATGCGCTTGACCGACACCACGACCGGCGCGCCGATCCAGGGGCAGACGGTGTACTTCCAGAGGATGGTGGGCCGGGAGTTCACCAACCTGTGCCAGGCGACCACCGATGCCAACGGCGTCGCGCAGTGCCTGTTCCTGCCCAGGATCTGGTCGGTCGGAATCGATTACAGCTACCAGGGGGTCTATGCCGGCGACTGGTACACCTATGAATCTTCCTATGCCAAGGGCAACCAGCTCTGCGTAGGGACGCTCTGTTTCTGAGCGACCTCTCCATCGCCGCCCGTTAAACTGGGCGCATGGACAAGATCACCCACCGCGGCGGCTGCCACTGCGGCGCCGTGCGCTTCGAGATCCGGGCGCCGGCGCGCCTCACGGTGCAGTACTGCAACTGCTCGATGTGCAGCAAGACCGGCTACATGCACCTGATCGTGCCGGCGGCGGACTTCACGCTGCTGTCGGGCGCTTCGCAGCTCCAGACCTACACCTTCAACACCGGCACGGCCAAGCACCTGTTCTGCACGGTGTGCGGTATCAAGTCGTTCTACGTGCCGCGATCCAACCCGGATGGCTTCTCGGTCAACCTGCGCTGTCTCGACGAAGGCACGGTGGAGCAGGTGACGGTGGAGGATTTCGACGGGCGCAACTGGGAAGCGCATGGTGCAGGGCTGGCGCACCTGAGCAATGCCTGATCTCTTTTCCCTCTCCCGCTTGCGGGAGAGGGGCAGGGGAGAGGGGCCGTGAATGCCGGGCCTTTACGGCCTCTCTCCCGGCCCTCACGGGCCACCCTCTCCGGCACGCAGGAGAGGGGACTGCAAAGGGTTCGCCTCAGGGCGTGGCGCGGATGAAATCCAGCGTCACCTGCGCCAGTTCCTCACCCTTGTCCTCCTGGATGAAATGCCCCGCCTTGCGGATGGTGGTGTGCGGCTGCCCTTGTGCGCCCGGCACCTGGCGCTGCATGAAGGCGTCGGCACCGCGGGTGATCGGGTCGTGGCTGCCGAAGGCGGTGAGGAAGGGCTTGTTCCACTGGCCGAGCCTGTCCCAGGCGGCGCGGTTGGCCGGCACCGCCGGGTCGTCCTCACGGTCCGGCACCAGCCGCGGGAAGGCGCGGGCGCCGGCCTTGTAAGCCGAGGAGGGGAAGGGCGCGTCGTAGGCGGCGATCACCTCCGGCGGCAGCTTGTCCGAGCAGCCGGAATTGACGATGCGGCCGATCGGAAACCACGGCGAGTACATGGCGAAGGCGCGCCACAGCTTGAAGGCGGGCGGCATTTTCTGCCGCGCCGTCGGCAGGAAGCCGTTGGACAGCACCACCCGGGCGAAGCGCGGCTCCTGCTCGGCAGCCAGGCGCAGGCCGATCAGCGAGCCCCAGTCCTGGCAGACCAGGGTGATGCCGCGCAGGTCCAGCGCGGCGAGGAAGGCGCCCATCCAGTCGACATGCTTCTGGTAGCTGTAGTCGTTCATCCGCGCCGGCTTGTCGGAGCGGCCGAAGCCGATCAGGTCCGGCGCGATCGCGCGGAACCCGGCGGCGGCGAACAGCGGGATCATCTTGCGGTACAGGTAGCACCAGGACGGCTCGCCGTGCAGCATCAGCACCGGCGGCGCCTCGCGCGGCCCCTCGTCGACATAGTGCATGCGCATGTCGTCGATCTCGACGTAATGCGGCTCGAACGGAAATCCGGGCAGCCCGGCGAAGCGTTGGTCCGGCGTGCGCAATACCTTCATGCCATCCTCCCGTGGTCCTGTCAGCTGGCGAAAACCCGCCTGCGGCGCGGCTTTGACCGCATCCGCCCCCCATGCTACAAACCCGCCATCTCAAAGTGTTGTGCCAGGGAGTTTCGTGCATGCGCATTCTGGCCGCGGACATCGGCTTCGGCTACACCAAGGCCACGGATGGCCGCCAGTATCAGGTTTTCAAATCCATCGTCGGCGAGGCGAACCCGATCCAGTTCGCCGAGGCCCTGCTGCCCTCGCAGGCGGCGCAGCCGCGGCATTTCGCCATCGGCGGCGAGGAAGTGTTCATCGGCGAGCTGGCCGAGACGCAGTCGCGCGGCCGCGGCTTCACTCTCGATCACGCCCAGTTCATCGCCAAGTACGCCCGCAACCTGGCCCTGGCCGGGCTCACCCCCTATGCCGAGCATGGCGACCCGATCCGTCTGGTCACCGGACTGCCGATCAGCTTCTTCCGCAAGTACAAGGACGCGCTGACCACCTTGCTGCAGCAGCGCCACACCGTCACGGTAGTGCAGGCCAACGGCACGCGCGAGGACAAGAGCGTCTACATCGAGAAGGTGCGGGTGGTGCCGCAGCCGTTCGGCTCGCTGTTCAACCTGATGCTGGACGGCAATGGCAAGGCGCTGAACCAGCGCTTCGTCACCGAGAAGATCGGCGTCATCGACATCGGCTTCCGCACCACCGACTTCACCATCAGCGACAAGACCCGCTATTCCGAGCGCGGCAGCCTCTCGACCGACTCCGGCATGTCGGTGGCCTACAACGCCATCGCCAACCTGCTGCACGAGAAGAGCGGCACGCAGGTCGAGCTGTATCGCCTGTACGAGGCGGTGAGCCGCGGCGTGATCAAGATCAAGGGCCAGAAGTACGACCTCACCAGCCTGGCGCAGCACGCCTACAGCCAGCTCGCCACCCGCATCGCCACCGAGGCCAACCGCCTGTGGGCCGACGACTGGGACCTCGACGCCATCGTCATCACCGGCGGCGGCGGCTCGATCCTGGCGCCGTTCCTGCAGCCGCAGATCGAAGGCGAGGTGCTGCCGATGCCGAGCGACCAGGACGCGCGCCTCAACAACGTCGCCGGCTACTGGAAATACGGCGTGCACATCTTTGGCAATCAGGCTACTGCCGCGGCCTGAGCCCGCTCTCTGGTCGCCATTTGTCGGCAAAAGGCTTAAATCCCCATCTTTCGATGGGGATCTGAGCGCTTTTCTGACGGCTCCGCGCTGGCACGTCACCGCCTTTTTGCTTAAGCTCGGACGGTCGTTCAATAGCGGCGCAGGGTTTTGCGCCTGCCCGCCCGCCGGAGGAGTCCCACAGCCATGAACAGCGTCGTTTCCTTTCTGCCGTCCGCCGTCGCCCAGCAGGGCGTCGAAGCCGAGATCCAACGCGTGTTCGAGCGCCAGCGCGAGACCGCGCTGCGCCTGCGCAGCTCCACCCTGGCCGAGCGCAAGGCCAAGATCGAAAAGCTCAAGGATGCCGTCATCGCCCACAGCGAGGACTTCTACAAGGCCGGCTACGCCGACTTCAAGAAGCCGCCGGCGGAAGTCGACATCACCGAAATCCTCAGCGTGGTGGTCGAGGCCAAGGAAACCCTGCGCCACCTGCGCAAGTGGATGAAGCCGAAACGGGTGTCGCCGACGCGCGCCACGTTCGGCCTCAAGGCCTGGATGCAGTATCAGCCCAAGGGCCGCTGCCTGATCATCTCGCCGTGGAACTACCCGGTGAACCTGACCTTCGGCCCGCTGGTTTCCGCCATCGCCGCCGGCAACACCGCCATCCTCAAGCCGTCCGAGATGACGCCGAACCTGTCGGCGGTGATGGTCAAGATCGTGCGCGAAATCTTCCACGAGGACGAAGTCGCCATCTTCGAGGGCGACGTCGCCGTCTCCACCGCGCTGCTGGCGTTGCCGTTCGACCACATCTTCTTCACCGGCGCGCCCTCCATCGGCAAGGTGGTGATGGCCGCCGCCGCCAAGCACCTGACCAGCGTCACCCTGGAGCTGGGCGGCAAGTCGCCGACCATCATCGACGCCAGCGCCAACCTGCAGCAGGCGGCGCGCAACATCATGTGGTCGAAGTACACCAACGACGGCCAGACCTGCATTGCACCGGACCACATCTACGTCCATGCCTCGGTCAAGGACGAGTTCGTGCGCCTGTGCAAGGAGACCCTGGCCAGTGCCTATGGCACCGACCCGGCGCAGCAGAAGGACAGCCCCTACCTGGCGCGCATCGTCAACCAGCGCCACACCGGCCGCATCAAGGCCCTGCTCGACGACGCCAAGGCGCGCGGCGCCCGCACCCTCACCGGCGGCGTGGTCAGCGAGCAGGACTGCTATATCGCGCCGACCCTGCTCGACAACATCCCCGACGACGCCAAGATCATGCAGGAAGAAATCTTCGGCCCGCTGCTGCCGATCATCTCCTACACCGACCTCGACGACGTGATCCGCCGCATCAACGCCGATCCCAAGCCGCTGGCCTTGTACGTGTGGAGCAAGACCGAGGCCAACATCCAGAAAGTGATGCAGCAGACCAGCTCCGGCGGCGCCTGCATCAACAACAGCGTGGTGCAGTTCCTGCACGGCAACCTGCCGTTCGGCGGCGTCAACAACTCCGGCATCGGCAGCGGCCATGGCATCCACGGCTTCAAGGCCTTCTCGCACGAGCGCGCCGTGGTGCGCACCCAGATCTCCAGCACCTGGCTGTTCTACCCGCCGTACACCGACTTCACCCGCAAGATCGCCAAGCTCCTGCTCAAGACGGTCTGATTCGTTTCACGAAGCCGCGCCGGCCGCGAGGCTGGCGCGGCTTTTTCATGTCTGCCAAGTAGGCGCATCAATTGACCAGCGCTGCCTTCTCAATCTCGTCATTCCTGCGCAGGCGGGAATCCAGTTTTGACTTCTGCGCTGAAACGTAGGATGTGCTGAGCATAGCGAAGGGCATCTTCCGCGTGCGCGATAGCGTCGCGGACTTTCTCGAATACAACTAGCGAACAGTCGTCGGTGGCATAGGCAAAGATCACGGCTCAGCCGACCTTGGCCTTCACTTGGTCATGGCACCCATCGCCATGCCCATCCGCGCAGCCGGCGCGCTCGACCTGGATGGTGGCGTGGGCCACGCCGAAGCGCTCGCTCAGCCGCTTCTGGATCGCGGTCAGCGCCGCGTCCTGGTCTATGGTTTCGGCGATCACGGCGTGCAGGGTCATCATCGGCCGCGAATCGGTCAGCGACCAGACGTGCAGGTGGTGCACGCCGCTGACCCCCGGCACCTGGGCGACGAGGTCGGCCGAGACGTCCTCGACCTCGATGCCCGGCGGCGCGCCTTCGAGCAGGATGTGGGCCGACTCGCGGGTGACGCGCCAGCCGCCGCGCAGGATCAGCAGCGACACCAGGGCCGACAGGATCGGGTCGATCGGCATCCAGCCGGTGAGCATGATGATGCCGGCGGCGACCATCGCCGCGGCGGAGGCCAGCAGGTCGCCCAGCACGTGCAGCACCGCGCTGCGCATGTTGAGGTTGTCGCTGCCGTCGCGCAGCACCAGGAAGGCGGCGATGTTGGCGAGCAGGCCGAGGCCGGCGACGACCAGCATGATCAGGCCCTGCACCGGCTCGGGCCGGAACAGGCGCAGCGCGGCCTCGTAGAGGATCCAGGCGCTCAAGGCCAGCAGCACCAGGCCGTTGACGAAGGCGGCCAGCACCTCGTAGCGCTGGCGGCCATAGGAATACTGCTCGTCGGCCGGCTGCTTGCCCACGCGCAGTGCGAACAGCGCCAGCACCAGCGAGGCCGAGTCGGTCAGCATGTGGCCGGCGTCGGCGATCAGCGCCAAGGAGTGGGCGATGATGCCGCCCACCACCTCCACCACCATGAAGACGGCGATCAGCGCCAGAGCGATGGTCAGGCGCCGCTCGTTGCTGCTGCCATGGTGATGATGGCCGTGTCCGTGGCTGTGTCCATGCCCGTGATCGTGCCCGCGCGCCTTGTGATCGTGCTTGTGGTCATGGCCGTGGTGATCATGATCGTGATGCTCATGATCATGGCCGGCGTGGCTGTGCGTGTGCTCGCTCATCGGCCGCTCAGTTTCCGCCGCCGATGCGCACCAGGGTGCGGCCCAGCACCTTGCTGCCGATCAGCTCGGCGCAGGCCGCCGGTACCTCGTCCAGGGTGATGCTGCGGCTGGCGATCTGCGCCAGCTGCGCCGGCTTCCACTCGCCGGCGAGTTTGTGCCAGATCGCCTCGCGCCAGGCGCGCGGCACTTCCACCGAGTGGATGCCGAGCAGGCTGACGCCACGCAGGATGAAGGGCATCACCGTGGTATTGAGCTTGAAGTCCTGCGCCAGGCCTACGCTGCCGATGTTGCCCCAGGGCTTCACCGTGCGGGTGAGGTAGGCGAGGGTGTCGCCGCCGAGGTTGTCCACCGCGCCGCCCCAGCGCGCAGCCTCCATCGGTTTGCTGCCCAGGTCGAGGGTGTTGCGGTCGACGATTTCGTCGGCACCGAGCATCCGCAGGTACTGCTCCGCTTCGGGCGTGGCTTTGCCGGTGATCGCCGCCACCTGGAAACCGGCGCGCTTGAACAGGCTGATCGCGACGCTGCCGACGCCGCCGGTGGGGCCGGTCACGGCGATCGGACCGTGCGCCGGCGCCTGATGGTTCTCCAGCATGCGGCGCAGCGCCATCGCGGCGGTGAAACCGGCGGTGCCCAGGGCCATCGCCTCCGACAGGCTCAGCCCCGCCGGCAGCGGCACCACCGACTCGGCCGGCACCCGCGCCAGCTCGGCCAGGCCGCCGTCGAGCAGCTCGCCGTGGTTGCAGCCGGTGACCAGCACTTTGTCCCCGGCTTTGTAGCGCGGATCACTGCTGCTCTCTACGATACCGGACAGGTCGATGCCGGCCACGCGCGGCATGGCGCGCATGATGCGGCTCTTGCCGGTGACGGCCAGCGCGTCCTTGTAGTTGAGGCAGGACCAGGCGACGCGGATCACCACCTCGCCCGGCGTCAGGTCCACGAGCTGGATCTGCTCGAAACGGGCCTGGAAGGATTTCTCGACCTGGTGCACGCGCAGGGCTTTGAACGTCGACATGGGGAATTCCGGCACAATGGGGGCGGTTCGCTGTCCCTATTTTGCCCCATTTGTCCCGGCTTCAAGCTTTTAGTGCCCGCATATGGCCCAGTACGACCGCAATCCCCCGCTCAGCGAAGCCGACGTGCTGCCCGACCCGCTGGCGCAGTTCCAGCGCTGGCTGGCCGACGCCGAAGCCGGCGGTCTGGTCGAACCGACCGCGATGGCTCTGGGCACGGTGGCGGCGGACGGTCAGCCGTCGGTGCGCATCGTCTTGTTCAAGGGCCTGCATCAGGGCGGCTTCACCTTCTACACCAACTACGACTCGCGCAAGGGCGCCGAACTGGCGGCGCGGCCGCGGGCGGCGCTGACTTTCTGGTGGGACCGGCTGGAGCGGCAGGTGCGCATCGAGGGCCGCGTCGAGCGAGTGCCGGCCGAGCTGTCGGACCGCTACTTTCACAGCCGCCCGCGCGGCTCGCAGCTTGGCGCCTACACCTCGCGCCAGAGCCAGGTCGGCACGCGCGCGGATCTGGATGCACGCCTCGCCGAGACGGCGCAACGCTTCGAAGGGCAGGAGATCCCCCTGCCGCAATGGTGGGGCGGCTACCGTGTGGTGCCGGACAGCATCGAGTTCTGGCAGGGCCGGCTCAACCGCGTGCACGATCGCCTGCGCTACGTGCGCGACGGAGCGGGGTGGCGGATCGAGCGGCTGGAGCCGTGACCGATTGGTTGGCGCGGCTCGGTGTGGAGCCGCACCCCGAAGGAATGACGGCGCCACGGTGCCATCAGTTCGGCGCGAGCCGAACTGATGTGGGTGCGGGCGCCGGCATGGCGCCTTCGGGGCAAGCGGGAGTCCGATCGTGAGTGCTCAGGATTGGGTTGCGAAACTGGGTCTTGAGTTACACCCCGAAGGAATGTCGGCGCCACGGTGCCATCAGTTCGGCGCGAGCCGAACTGATGTGGGTGCGGGCGCCGGCATGGCGCCTTCGGGGCAAGCGGGAGTCCGATCGTGAGTGCTCAGGATTGGGTTGCGAAACTGGGTCTTGAGTTACACCCCGAAGGCGGCTATTTCAAGCGGATCTATACCGCGCCGCAGACTCACGCCGCGCCGCAGGGCGAGCGCCCGCTCTGCACCTCGATCTACTACCTGCTCACGCGCGAGCAGCCGCTCGGCGGCCTGCACCGCAACCGCAGCGACATCCTGCATTACTTCCTCGACGGTGGCCCGCTCGAATACCTGCTGCTCGGCGCCGACGGCGCGCTGCGGCGCGAGCGGCTGGATGCGCAGGCGCGCTTCCTGCTGGTGCCCGGCGGCTGCTGGAAAGCCTCGCGGCTGATCGAGGGCGCCGGCCATGCGCTGATCGCCGAGGTGGTCACGCCGGGGTTCGACTACGCCGATCACCAGTTCGCCGCCGAAGCTGATTTGCGTAGCTGTCCGCAGCACCTCGAAGCCCTGCGCCCGTTCCTACGCTAATCGGGCGCAAGCCGTGTCGAGAGCTTGTAGGTCGGCCTTCAGGCCGACAAAGAGTCGCCCCCGACTAAAGCATTCGAGGGCAGGCTCCAAAGGGCGACCTACAACGGCGCCTAGCGTAGGCTGATGACCTGCCACCCCCTGCGCTCCGCCTCGGCGCGCAGGGTCGGGTCGGGGTCCACCGCCACGGCCGTGTCGGCGAAGTTGAGCAACGGCAGGTCGTTGTGCGAGTCGCTGTAGCAAGTGGAGCGCCGGTACTCGATGCGCATGCGCTCCAGCCAGTCGCGCAGGCGCAGCACCTTGCCCTCGCGGAAGTTGGCGTGGCCGGTGATGCGGCCGGTGTAGCGGCCGCCGATCATCTCCGGGTCGGTGGCCAGCAGGTTCTGCACCCCAAGCAGGGCGGCGATCGGCTCGGTGATGAAGCGGTTGGTGGCGGTGGTGATGATCAGGACGTCGCCGCGGGCGCGGTGCTGGTCCAACAGGGACTGCGCGCCGCGCGCGACGCAGGGTTCGATCTTGTCGCGCACGAAGCGCTGACGCAGCGCGACCAGCTCCTGCGGCTCGCCGGCGGCCAGAGGCGCCAGCGAAAAGCTGGCGAAAGCGTCGATGTCCAGGGTGCCGGCCAGGTACTGGTCGTAAAAAACCTTGTTCTGGCGCTCATAGGCCTCCCCGTCCACCTTGCCCTCCTCGACCAGGAACTGGCCCCAGAGGTAGTCGCTGTCGCCGTCCAGCAGGGTATGGTCGAGGTCGAAAATGGCCAGGTCGGTCACGATTCAGGAGTCCGGGGGAGGTGCCGCTAGGCCCCCCAGTGTAATTGAAAAAGTCCAGCCCTCAGATGGTTGGAACAGAGGATTGCTGGTGCAAACGGCGCTGTGAAAGAATCCATCTAACCTCTGACTTTTAACTGCAATAAACGTGATTGACGCGGATGGGTTTCGTCCCAACGTGGGCATCATCCTGGCCAATGCCTCGTCCCAGGTGCTCTGGGCCAAGCGCATCCGCCAGGATGCCTGGCAGTTCCCGCAAGGCGGCATCCAGCGCAACGAGTCGCCGGAGCAGGCGCTGTACCGCGAGCTCGAGGAAGAGCTGGGGCTGAAGCCTGAGCACGTCGAGCTGCTCGGCGTCACCGCCGACTGGCTGCGCTACCGCCTGCCCAGCCGCCTGATCCGGCGCGGCCGCCACCCGGTGTGCATCGGCCAGAAGCAGAAGTGGTTCCTGCTGCGCATGCTGTGCGAGGAATGCCAGGTCAACTTCAACGCCACCGCCCATCCGGAATTCGACGGCTGGCGCTGGGTCGACTACTGGCAGCCGCTGCAGGACGTGGTCGCGTTCAAGCGCGAGGTCTACCGCGGCGCCCTCAACCAGCTGGCCCCGCTGCTGGGCCTGCAGCCGCGCGAAACCCCCGTCCCGGCTCCTCCCGCCGCCCCCACCGAGCACTGATCTGCCGGTCCGGCCTGTTCGCCGGAACCGTTCAGGCGCGGTTCATAATTGACAATCATTATCATTCGCGATCAAATAGGGCATCGCTGGTTCGCTCGTAGGTGCCGCTTCGCCATGTACGTCTGTGTCTGCCGCGCCGTTTCCGACAGCAAGATCCGCCAAGCCATGGAGCAGGGCGCCTGCACCGTGCGCGCGCTGAAGGACCAGCTGGGCGTCGGCAGCGTCTGCGGCCGCTGCGTGCCGGAAGCGCGCCACCTGCTGGCGCAGCACCGCAACAGCCAGCCGCTGCGCCTGGACCAGCTCGATTCCCTGACCGCCGCCGCCTGATTCCCCGCCGCGCGGGCCTTGCCGCCCGCGCTTCGAACGCGCAAGGTACGGGTCCCTGTGCCCACCTGAACGGAGTCAGTCATGCGCGGTGATCCCAAGGTACTCGAGCACCTCAATCTGGCCCTACGCAACGAGCTGACCTCGATCAACCAGTACTTCCTGCACTACCGCATGCTGAAGAACTGGGGCCTGGCGCACCTGGCGAAACACGAATACGAGGAGTCGATCGACGAGATGAAGCACGCCGATCGGCTGATGGAGCGCATCCTGTTCCTCGAGGGCCTGCCCAACCTGCAGGACCTGGGCAAGCTCTACATCGGCGAGAACGTCACCGAGGTGCTGCAGTGCGACCTGCGCCGCGAGCGCGAGGCGCACCCGACGTACAAGGAAGCCATCGCCTGGTGCGAGCAGGTGCAGGACTACGTCACCCGCGAGCTGCTGGTGGAGATCCAGGAGAGCGAGGAGGAGCACATCGACTGGATCGAGACCCAGCTCGGCCTGATTGAGAAGGTGGGGCTGCAGAACTACCAGCAGTCGCAGATGAAGCCGGAAGAGGGTCCCTCTTCCTAAAACGGCTTCACCACCACCAGGATCACGATCGCGATCAGGAACAGCGCCGGTACCTCGTTGAGGATGCGCCAGGTGCGGCCGCTGTAGCTGTTCTGCTTCGCCGCGAAACGGCGCACATTGGCCTTGAGCCAGCCCTGGTAGCCGGACAGCAGCAACACCAGGCCCAGCTTGGCGTGCAGCCAGTGCATCTGCAGAAGGGCCGGCTCCAGCAGCAGCATCCACACGCCGAAGCCCCAGGTGCCGAGCATGGCGATGGTGCCGATGCCGTGCAGCTTGCGCTCCATGGTGGCGAAGCGCTGGTGGCCGGCCTCGTCCTGCACCTCGCAGTGGTAGACGAACAGGCGCGGCAGGTAGAACAGGCTGGCGAACCAGCTGACCACGAAGACGATGTGGAAGGCCTTGATCCAAAGCATGATTTGGGAGATTCGTTACTGGAATTACCACACAAGGTATCATTCCATCCCCCAAACGCCCAGGAAACACCTGAGGGTCTTGCCGTGAGCAGCAACGTCATCGAGGTCGGAATCGTCGGCGGCACCGGATACACCGGCGCCGAACTGCTGCGCCTGCTGGCGCGGCACCCGCGCGCCAGGGTCAAGGTGCTGACCTCGCGACAGGAAGCCGGCAAGCGCGCCGATGCGCTGTTCCCCCAGCTGCGCGGCCACTGCGACGCGGTCTACAGCGAGCCGGACCCCGCCGCGCTGGCGCAGTGCCAGGCGGTGTTCTTCGCCACGCCGCATGGCACCGCGGCGAGCATGGCGCCGGCGTTGGTGGCCAAGGGCGTGAAGCTGATCGACCTGTCAGCCGATTTCCGCCTCAAGGACCCGGCGGTCTACCGGCAGTGGTACAAGCACGAGCATCCCTGCCCGGAGCTGCTGGCCGAGGCGGTCTACGGCCTGCCCGAGCTGCACCGCCACGAGATCGCCAAGGCGCGCGTGGTCGGCAATCCCGGCTGCTACCCCACGGCGGTGTCGTTGGGCCTGCTGCCGCTGCTCGAGGCCGGCGTGGTTGACCGCAGCAGCCTGGTCGCCGACTGCAAGTCCGGCGTCAGCGGCGCCGGCCGCGAGCTCAAGCTCGGCTCGATGTTCGTCGAGGCCTCCGACAACCTGAAGTCCTATGGCGTGGCCGGCCATCGCCACCTACCGGAGATCGTGCAGGAGCTGTCGGCCGTCGCCGGCGAACCGGTCGGGCTGACCTTCATCCCGCACCTGATTCCGATGATCCGCGGCATGCAGGCGACCATTTACGCGCGGCTGACCGATGGCAAGACCGATCTGCAGGCGCTGTTCGAGAGCCGCTACCGCGGCGAGCCCTTCGTCGACGTGCTGCCGGCCGGCAGCGAGCCGGAGACCCGCTCGGTGCGCGCCTCCAATACCTGTCGCATCGCCGTGCATCGTCCCGGCCGCGGCGACTCGGTGGTGGTGCTGTCGGTGATCGACAACCTGACCAAGGGCGCCGCCGGCCAGGCGG
>CAYWPB010000028.1:0-20728 GCA_964458725.1 uncultured Nevskia sp.
CGCACTGCTCGAAGGTCTTGGGGCCGAGGCGCGGCACTTCCAGCAGCGCGCGGCGCGTGCCGAACGGGCCATGCTGGTTGCGATGGAACACGATGGCGTCGGCCAGCGAGGCGCCGAGGCCGGAGACGCGCGCCAGCAGCGGCGCGGAGGCGGTGTTGAGATCCACACCGACGGCGTTCACCGCATCTTCCACCACCGCGTCGAGCGAGCGCGCCAGGCGGAAGGCGTCGACGTCGTGCTGGTACTGGCCGACGCCGATCGACTTGGGATCGATCTTGACGAGTTCGGCCAGCGGATCCTGCAGGCGGCGCGCGATCGACACGGCGCCGCGCAGCGACACGTCGAGCTGCGGGAACTCGGCCGCGGCCAGCTCCGAGGCGGAATAGACCGAAGCGCCGGCCTCGCTCACCACCACCTTGGTCGGCTTGCCGCCGGGAATGGCGGCGAGCAGCTCGGCGACGAGGCGGTCGGTCTCGCGGCTGGCGGTGCCGTTGCCGATGGCGATCAGCTCCACGCCGTGCAGCTTGACCAGGCGCATCAGCTCGGCCAGCGCGCCGCGCACATCGTTGCGCGGCTGGAACGGGTAGACCGTCGAAGTCTCCAGCAGCTTGCCGGTGCCGTCGATGACCGCGACTTTCACGCCGGTGCGGATGCCGGGGTCCAGGCCCATGGTCGGGCGCGAGCCGGCCGGCGCCGCCAGCAGCAGGTCCTTGAGGTTGCGGGCGAAGACCTGGATCGCCTCCTCCTCGGCGCGCTGGCGCAGCTCGATCATCAGGTCCACCGACAGCGAGAGCGAAAGCTTGACCCGCCAGGTCCAGCGCGCCACCTCCAGCAGCCAGCGGTCCGCGGCCGTGCCGGCGAGCGGGATGCCGTGGGCCTCGGCGACGAAGCGCTCCACCGGCTTTACCGGCGAGGCGTCCTCGGCGTCGACTTCGATCTCCAGCATCAGCGCTTCCTCGGTGCGCCCGCGCATCATCGCCAGCGCGCGGTGGCCGGGCACCCGGGCCCAGGGCTCGTGATGGTCGAAGTAATCCGAGAACTTCGCCCCGGCGTTCTCCTTGCCCTCCATCACCTTGGAGCGGAGCACGGCGCGGCTGCGCAGGTAGTCGCGCAGCCGGCCCAGCAAGGTCGCGTTTTCGGCGAACTGCTCGGTGAGGATGTCGCGCGCGCCTTCCAGCGCGGCCTTGGCATCCGCTACCTGTTCGTTGAGGTAGGCCGCCGCGGCGTCGAGCGGCACCAGGCCGCGATCGGCGAGCAGGGCTTCGGCCAGCGGACCCAGGCCCTTCTCGCGCGCGATCTCGGCGCGGGTGCGGCGCTTGGGCTTGTAGGGCAGGTACAGGTCTTCCAGCTCGGCCTTGGTGACGGCGGCGCCGACCTTGTTCTCGATCTCGGCGGTGAGCTTGCCCTGCCCCTTGATCGACTCGAGGATCGCGGCGCGGCGCTCCTCCAGCTCGCGCAGGTAGCCCAGGCGCGTCTCCAGGGTGCGCAGCTGGGTGTCGTCGAGGCCGCCGGTGGTTTCCTTGCGATAGCGCGCGATGAACGGCACCGTGGCGCCATCGTCCAGCAACTCCACCGCGGCCTGCACCTGGCGCGGCTGCGCGCCGATCTCGGTGGCGATGGTCTGGGCGATGTGCAGGGTCTGGTCGGTCATGCGTCTCGAGCGGGGGTGGGAAATGCGGGGTGCGAGACCTTAGCGGACTCGCGGGGGATTGCCAACCTGCCGCACGAAGGTGGGTCATCGCCTCTCCCCTTGGGAGAGGCCGCGCCGCCAGGCGGGGGTGGGGGGCGCACTTTCAGAATCGCACCGCTGCCTGAAAGTGCGCCCTCACCCCTACCCCTCTCCCACAGGGAGAGGGGACTTAACCAGCGCCCCACTCCACTCGACACGCGCGGCGTAGCGATCGCCGCCGAGCATGGTGTAGAAGATGCGGCCCTGCTGCGTGTATGCGAGCTGCCGCAGCCTGCGATAGCGCCGTTCCAGCTCGCTCGCCGCCGCGCTCTCCGGCGCCGCGTCCGGCGGCGGCACTTCCACCTCGCCGGACCAGTCCAGGTGCGTGAGGCCCTGCAGGCGCGCCACCGCCTCCGGCACCGAGACGCGGATCGCCCGGCGCTGCAACAGGTCCTGCTCCAGCAAGGCGTCGTCGTAGGTTTCCAGCGGGCGCAGCGGGCTCGCCACGGCGGACTCGCGGCGCGTCCGCTCGGCGTTGGAGTTGCGTGGGCTCAATGCTGTCCGCCCGCGCTTGCGATGGACGCAGCGCGGCGCTGGCGCGCCTGAGTGAGCGAAAGCACCTTGCCCCCGGCGGCGTTCTCGCCGCCGGCCTGGGCAGCGCTGTAGATCGCCAGGCGTGCCTGGCCGCCGTCGTGCTCGATGCAATAACCCCGGCTTTGGGCGTGGCCGATCAGCAGGCCGACCAATTCCCCAGCCGGCAACTCGTCCGGCCAATGAACATGCAGAACCGCCATGCTGCGCTCGCCTCCCTGAGACCGCCATTGAGAACCGGGCACCCCCGGAACCTGCGGGAACTGGCGCCAGGCGCCGTTCCCGTTCGACCGGGAGATTGTCCCGAATTCTTTGCTGCACTGCACAAATGAACGGTAGGACTTGGCAGACGAACGGCAGGCCATGAGAACTGCATCACAATTCGGACGCGGTTTTTTGCCGATCCAGCCGCCCAAACGAAAGCGGCCGGCGGGTTCTGAGGCCCGCCGGCCGCCCAGCTGCACCCGTAACGAGGGGTTCATCCGCGTTCGGCCAGCAGCTTCACCAGGTC
This sequence comes from uncultured Nevskia sp., assembly GCA_964458725.1. Lineage (GTDB taxonomy): Bacteria > Pseudomonadota > Gammaproteobacteria > Nevskiales > Nevskiaceae > Nevskia. The sequence continues at coordinate 2,772 of CAYWPB010000028.1, forward strand.
CCGCTTCACCAGGTAGACCGAGACCGCCAGCAGCACCACATCCTTCATCAGGAAGGCCACCGGCCCCACCATCGCCGGGAAGCCGCCGGCGGAGGGTTCCCAGCCGCCCGGGATGAACGGGATGATGGTGACGGTGCCGACGAAGGTGGCGACCGAACCCAGCGCGCCGAGCAGGCCGAGCTTGCGGTTCCAGAAGCCGGCCAGCAGCAGGGAGCCGAAAGTCCACTCCGCCACGCCGAGGAACCAGCTGGCGCCGCGGATGCCGAACAGCGTGTGCAGCCAGAAAATCAGCGGCCCGTTGCTGATGTAGGGGATCAGCACCTGTGCCTCATAGGCGAACCACTTCTGGTAGCCGAACATGGCGAAGATCAGCACCATCGAAGCCCGCAGCAGGTGTTCATCGAGATCCCGGCTCAGCAGTCCGGAATTGCCCAGCAGATTGATCAGCTTGTTCATGACTGTTCCTCCTTTTGGTAATGGGCCGCGGGGCGGGCGTTGTCCGCCCTCGCGGCCGGACGGCTCAGGCGACCTTGGGGAAGTCCAGAGTCGTGTCGTTGATGCGGTTGAACACGTTGGTGAACACCGTGGTGGTCACGGCCAGGGTGATGTCGACCAGCTGCGCTTCGCTGTAGCCGGCGGCGCGGATCGCGGCGTAAGCCTCGTCGCTGATCGTGCCTCCGGTCTGCTGCAGGGTGCGGACGAAGGCCACCAGTGCGTCGCGCTTAGCGTCGCCGGTGGGCTGGCCCTCACGCAGCTGCTTCAGGGTTTCGGGCTTCAGGCCGGTCATCTCCCCGAGCAGGCTGTGGGCGGCGACGCAGTAGTCGCAGCCTGCGACCTCGCTCACCACCAGCTTGACGGTTTCGCGGTCCTGCGCGCTGAGGCTGCCGGCGGTCAACACGGCATCGACGGCGAGGAATGCCTTCAGCGCTTCGGGGTTGAGGGCGCCGATGGCGGCGAAGGCGTTCGGCACCTTGCCGGCAGCCTTCTTGATCTCGGCGAAGACCTCGGCGGCGGTACCGGTGGCGCTTGCAACGGAGGGGGTATTGATGCGTGACATGGCGATGCTCCTTTGTTCGGTGAGAAAGACTTGAACCACGTGGAGCACTTTAGGCCGCTGAACGAGACGATTTAATACTTAAAACTGCCTTATTAATGCTAATTCGTCTCACGCACGCTACACTGAATCCCGATCCACAGCTGGAGCGTTCATGGACTGGCTCAGCCGCCTGTTCGACCTGATCCCGGTACAGGGCCGGCTCGACCTGCGCTGCTTCTATGGCGCGCCCTGGCGCATCGAGCAGGGGCCGGCGGCCGCCGGCGAGATGGCGTACCACGCGATCGTCGCGGGAAATCTGGTGCTGGAAAGCCCTGGACCGTCGCGGCAGCTGCGGGCGGGTGACATCCTGTTGCTGCCGCATGGCGACTTCCACGTCCTGCACGATGGCAGCGGCGCCAAGCCGGTGCCGGCGCGCAACCGCGGCGCGGACAGCGTCACCTTCAGCGAGAACGCCGGCGGCGGCGAACGCCTCGACCTGATGTGCGGCCACTTCGCCTTCCCGGCGGTGCATCACCAGCAGCTGCTGCGCAACTACCTGCCGCGGGTGCTGGTGGTGCGGGCGGCGGAGCGCGGCGACGATGGAGCCGGCACCTCGGCGCAACTCGCCGGCCTGGTATCGCTGATGCGGATCGAGTCGTCGCAGGACCAGCTCGGCGGCCGGGCGATGTTGAATGCCTTATCCACGGCGATGTTCACCCTGATCCTGCGGCTCGCCGGCGAAACCGACGAAGCCCCAGCCGGCCTGCTGGCGCTGGCTGGGCATCCGCGTCTGGCGCCGGCTCTGGCTGCGCTGTTCAACGAGCCGGCGCGGCCCTGGTCGCTGCCGGAGCTGGCGCGGCTGTGCAATATGTCGCGGGCGACCCTGGCGCGGCACTTCCAGGAGAAGCTGGGGCGCTCCCCCGCCGAGCTGCTGGGCGACATCCGCATGACCCTGGCGGCGAACGAATTGAAGAAGCCCTCGGCGTCCACCGCCGCGGTGGCGGAACTGGTGGGCTACCAGTCGGACGCTGCGTTCCAGCGTGTGTTCAAGCAGCGCATGGGGATGACGCCAGCGCAGTGGCGACGGACGGCGCGAGCAACGGAGCCCGCAGGCGGCTGAGCATGCGCCGACGCGGCCCGCCCTGCGGGCCGCGTCCGGCGTCGAAGCACGTTGCTTACTGCGCGGTGTAGCCGCCGTCCACCGCCAGGATCGCGCCGGTGGTGAACCGGGCGTCGTCGCTGGCGAGATAGAGCATCGCCTGCGCGATCTCCTCGACCCGGCCGAGCCGGCCGACCGGGTGGGCATTGGCCAGGCCCGCCTGCGCGTCTTTGTTGCCGCCGGTGAAGCGCTCCATCATCTCGGTGACGATGGCGCCGGGAGCCACGGCGTTGACGCGCACCCCGCTGCGCGCGGTCTCCAGCGCCACGGCGCGGGTCAGGCCCTCGATGGCGTGCTTGCTGGCGACGTAAACCGAGGCGCCGGCCATGCCGATGGAGCCGGCGATGGAGGAGACGTTGACGATCGCCCCACCCTGCTTCACCAGCGCCGGCACCTGGTGCTTGAGCGCGAACAGCAAGCCCTTGACGTTGGTGTCGAACACCGCGTTGTAGTTGGCCTCGGTCTGCCCGGTGACGGGGCCGAGCTCGCCTTCCGCGCCGGCGTTGTTCACCGCCACATCGAGCCGGCCGAAGCGCTTGACCGCGGCGGCGACCCAGTTCTGCTGCGCCGCCTCCTGCGCAGCATCGCCCTGCACGAATTCGGCCTCGGCACCCAGGGCACGCAGTTCCGCCACCAGGCTCTCGCCGGCAGCGGGCTTGCGCCCGGTGACGATCAGCCTGGCGCCCTCGCGGGCGAAAGCGACGGCGGTGGCGCGGCCGATACCGGCGGTGGCACCGGTGACCAGCACGACTTTGTTGGCGAACCTTTGCATGGCGTTTCTCCTTGGCAGGTACCGGTGTGGCCCGGCGATGGGAGGAAAGATTATGCTTTGCACAGGTGCAATAAAATTCCATATATGCGCAAATCAACCTTGCAAAAAAGCACATCCCCGCTCGCCTGGGACGACCTGCGCACGGTGCTGGCCGTGGCCCGCGAAGGCAGCCTCAGCGGCGCGGCCCGTGCGCTGCAGGTGGAGCACTCCACCGTGTTCCGCCGCCTCAAGGGCATCGAGCGGCGCTTCGGCGCCGCGCTGTTCGAGCGCACCCGCAGCGGCTACGCCGCCACCGCGCACGGCGAAGCGGTGGCCGAATCGGCGCGGGTGATGGAGGAAGCGGCGCTGGCGGCGGAGCGCCGCGTGCTCGGCGCCGACGTGCGCCTCAGCGGCGTGGTGCGCATCGCCACCAGCGAGATGTTCGCCACCCACTTGCTGGCGCGGGTGCTGCCCGGCTTTCTCGAACGGCATCCGGAGATCGAGATCGAGGTGGATGTGTCGACCGCCAATGTCGACCTGACACGGCGCGAAGCGGACCTGGCGCTGCGCGCCACCAACCAGCCGCCCGAGCACCTCTACGGCCGCGAGGTCGGCGAGATCCGCTACGCCGCCTTCGCCCACCGCCGGTATTTCAAACGCGGTGCCGCGCCGGCCCTGGAAGACATCCCCTGGCTCGGCTTCGACGAAAGCCTGCGCCGCCTCGAGATCGCGCGCTGGCTGCAGACCCGCCTGCCCGGCCTGCGCACGCGCCTGCGCTACGACTCGCTGCTGGTAATGATGCACACTGCCGGCGCCGGCCTCGGCGCCGCGGTGATGCCCCTGTTCGCCGCCGACCAGCATCCGGACCTGCGCCGGCTGACGCCGGTGCTGGACCAGCCGCGCATGCGCCTGTGGGTGCTCAACCACGCCGACGTGCGCGAGAACGCCCGCGTGCGCGCATTGTCGCGGCACCTGGCGCAGGAACTGCCGGGTACGCTGGCGGCCTTACAGAAGCTTGCGTAGTACGGGTACAGCCCGCCTGTCGCGCATTCAGGTGCCTGGTCTTTCGCAGCTGGAGACATAGGCGCTGGCACGCGCCGCTTCGATTGGCCGGATTTCGTTGCGCAGGCCCATTGCCAGGCAGGGATTCCCCGCCGCAATCGCCGCCGCCTCGTCGAGGCTGGAAGCCAGGATGAACCAGTACCCACCGATCCACTCCTTGCTCTCGCTGAACGGCCCGTCCAGCACCCGCTCCCTCGACACCATCTTCCCCTGCGCCTCCAGCCTCTGCCCCGGCCGCATCCGGCCCTCGGCCACCAGCCGGTCATGCCAGGCGTAGAACAGCTCGATCGCCTGCTGGATCTGTGCTGGCGTGGCGACACGGTCCCACTGGCCATGGGACAGGACCAGGTATTCGTGCGGTGGAGTGGTTGCGCTCATCGGCTTTGTCTCTGCGGTGGAAGCCGCAGAGTGCGAGCTGGCGCCGCGCCGGTCAACCCGGGACCATACGGACGCGGCAAGCTGATGACGCCGTGCCTGGTCTCGAAGGATCGCAAACGCGACGGGAGACGCCCTCGGGGCGTGGAGCTACTCTTGAAACGTGCACCACTACCCGGCCAGCCAGGAATTACTCCGTGACCCACACGCCGACTCTCCGCATCGCCCGCCCCAGCGACGACCTCGACGCCCTTCTGGGCTTCTACAGGGACGGCTTGGGCCTCGATCTGCTCTACCGATTCGAAGGTCATGATGGCTTCGATGGCATCATGCTCGGGAAAGCCGGGGCACCCTACCACCTCGAGTTCACTCGCGCCCATGGCCATGAGGCCGGGCGTGCACCAAGCCCGGACCACATTCTTGTCTTCTATCTCCCCGATGAAACCACCTTTAAGGCTGCGGTCGATCGAATGAAGAACGCCGGCTTCGAGCCCGTCGCGGCGTTCAACCCATACTGGAACGTGTCCGGTGTCAGCTTTGAAGACCCGGACGGCTACCGCATGGTCCTGCAGCACTCCAGTTGGGATCTCTAGGAGTCCCGGCTGTTTCAACGGCGCGATGCCTTTGCATCAGATGGCAGGGGCTTAACACGCCCCTGTTCAAACTTGCAGGGAGGTCCTTAACCGCGGCGCGGCGAAATCAAGGAAGGCCCGAAGCTTCAGCGGCAGCAGTCTCTGCCCCGCGTACAGCAGACTGACAGGCAAGGCGGCGGGCTCGAATTTCTTCAAGGCCGTAGCCAGGGAACCGGCCCGGATGGCTTTTTCGACTTGATAGGACAACACGCGCGTTACCCCGGCTCCGAGTACTGCAGCGTCGATTGCCGCTTCGGCGGTATTGACCATCAGGCGCGATCGGACAGGCACATTGAACTCTGATCGCTCGTTCCTGAATGTCCAGGCGTCTGACGAGGCAATCCGGGTGAAGGTGATGCAGTCGTGCTTGATGAGATCGTTTGGATTCCGTGGCGTGCCTCGCCTGGCGAAGTATTCGGGGCTGCCGCAAACCACCTGGCGAATCAGGCCAACGCGCGTCGCGGTCAAATTGCTGTCTTGCAACTCACCGATGCGCACCGCCAGATCGATATGATCTTCGATGAGATTGAGATTCCTGTCGCCCAGTACGAGCCGGACGTGCACGTTGGGATAGGCCTTGAGGAACTCGGCGACGATCGGCAATACGTGAAGACGCCCGAAGACGATGGGAGCCGTGATGATGAGCTCGCCCATGGGTGCGCAGTACTCGCCGGAGGCCGCACGCTCGGCCTCGGCGACGTCTTCGAGTATGCGCTTGCAGGCTGCAAGATAAGCCTTGCCTGCATCGGTCAACGTCAGCTTGCGCGTTGAACGATTGAGGAGTCGTGACTTGATATGCGACTCCAGCTCCGAAATTTTCCGGCTGACAGTGGGCAAGGGCATCTTGAGCCTGCGGCTTGCGGCCGAAAGGCTGCCCTCCTCAACCACACTCACAAATACCAACATCGAATCGAGACGGTCCATATATTCCAATTATTGAAAGAGTATCTATAAAAAATAAGGTCTAGTGGCGCAGCATGGAAGAATATAGCATCCCCTCGTCAGGACAATTCCGGCCCTTATCTAAGAGATTCGCCGTGGGGTTCCCGCGTCTTGTCGCCATTCACGTCAATGGAGATGTGATTTATGAGCAACGGAAGAGCTTATACAGGCAGCTGCTTTTGCGGCGCGGTTCAACTCATTGTCAGAGGTGCGCCGGCGGGCATGGGTTATTGCCATTGCGAGTCGTGTCGACGCTGGTCGGCAGGCCCGGTCAACGCCTTCACTTTATGGAAGCCCGAGGCGGTGCAGATTACGCAGGGGGCGGACAACATCGGCACTTACCACAAGACACCACGGAGTTATCGCAAATGGTGCAAGACCTGTGGAGGCCACCTCTTCACAGAGCATCCCGGCATGGGACTCATCGATGTCTATGCCGCGGTGATTCCGGACTTTCCGTATGACGCCGGCGTCCATGTTCACTATCAGGAAACGACACTGCGCCTCAAGGACGGATTGCCCAAGATGAAAGATCTCCCGAAGGAATTGGGAGGCTCGGGTGTCGGCATAGCGGAATAGCACGTCGTGCCCAGGTTCCTTTCGCCGCTTACAGCCGGAAGGAACCGCCAGATGTGCAAGCGCAACAGGAATCGTGCGGGCTGTCGTAGCAGCAAGCGCCATAACACTTTCTGAGGAAATAGTGATTTATATGAGAAACGCCACGCTGGTAACGCTCATCGCGGCTGTCGCTTTCACCATTGATGCCAATGCTCAAGCACCGAGCGGCGTAGTTTATGTCGAGAGCAATATCGGACACACGCAAGAGCACAATTCGATCCTTGCCTACAGGCGCGACAGTGCCGGACACCTGACGCAACTCGGCGAGTTTCCTACTGGCGGCACAGGCGTGCATCCGCTGGGCATCGATCTCGGGAATCTGACCGGCACACTCGGCCCCTTCGACTCCGACCAAAACATCGTTCTCAGTTCGGACGGTACCCGTCTCTTCGCAGTCAATTCCGGATCAGACACCATTGCGGTGTTTGATGTCAGAAATGACGGCGGTCTGCTGCCGGTAAAGGGTTCGCCGTTTCCGTCCGGCGGCAAGGATCCGGTCAGCGTTGGACTGGCCGCGGACGAGGGCATCCTGGTAGTGGTCAATGCGGACTATGACATCCGTCGTCCCGGATTCGATGTCAGCAAGCGGGAGCCCAACCATACCTCTTTCCGAATTGATCCGAACGGCAAATTGATCCCGATACCACACTCGACGATCATCGCGGGACAAGGAGGCTCTTTCGGCCCGGGTAATTCACTGCCCTCTCAGGCGCTGGTAGCTCCAGGCGGGCGGCAGGTTTTCGACGCAGATTCATTCGGAACCGCAGTGGCTTCATTCTCGGTCGCTACCAGCGGCAGACTAGAATTTTCTGCTTCGAGCAACACGCCGGCATCGGAATTTGTGCCGTTTCCGATTCTCCCCAATCCGGCAGGACGACCCAATGTCCTTGGACTGGCGGTGCACCCGCGAAAGAACATTCTGTATGCCGGCTTTGTTTTTGAAGGCCGCGCAGCGGTCTACACCTACGATCCAACCGGCGAGGTTCAATTTGTTCACTCGGTTGACGCGGGACTGGGTGTCTGCTGGTTCGCCATCAATGCCGCAGGCGATCGCGTTTACACTGTAAACACGCTCCTGAACACGATCTCTGTCCTCGATACGTCTGATCCGCTCAATCCGGTGAAGATCCAGGATTTTCAGCTCGCGGGACCGACGGTGGGAGCCCAGCAGGCTTCACTGGATTCGCGTGGCGAATATCTCTACGTGGTGTCCCAGGCGGCGGTCGAGGGCATGCCCGTAGATTCAAACGCACTGCATGTGCTGCGCATCGGTGCTGACGGACGGATCGCCGAGCAGACCGATCGCGTGGTTGTTCCGGTCGCGCCGTCGCTCCCTCAAGGTGTGGCTGCTCGATAGTCCTGGCTTGCCGAAGCGACTCAGCAAGACGCTGCAGGTCGCAGGCGTCCTCGCTGCGGCATTGAAATGACAAGCAACTAGGAGGAGAAGTATTGTGAATAAAGTCCCATCAGTGCTGATCGGAATCAGCCTGTTCACGGTCGTCGCAAACGCTCATGCGTCCAACGACATGGTTTATGTTGAAAGCAATATAGGACACACGCAAGGGCAGAATTCAATTCTCGCCTACAAGCGAGACAGTGTTGGACACCTTGCACAGTTCGGCGAGTTCCTGACCGGCGGAACGGGAGTCCATCCCTTGAGAATCGATCTCGGGAATCAGGCGGGGACAATCGGGCCATTCGACTCAGATCAAAATGTCGTCCTCAGCGCGGACGGCAGCCGACTCTTCGCCGTCAATTCCGGATCCGATAGCATCGCGGTGTTTGACGTCAAAGACGACGGCAGTCTGGTGCCGGTGAGAGGTTCGCCGTTTCCGTCCGGCGGTGTCGATCCGGTGAGCGTCGGGCTGGCGGCCAATGACAGCGTGCTGGTCGTGGTCAATGCGGACTACGATATTGCCCGCCCGGGATTCGACGTTACGCGGCGGGCTCCGAACCATACTTCGCTCCGCATCAGCCCGAACGGCAAGCTAGTTCCGATACCCCATTCAACGATCGTTGCGGGACAAGGTGGCTCCCTGGGCCCGGGCAACCCCAATCCGTCCCAGGCGCTGGTCACTCCGGATGGACGTGTGGTGATCGATGCCGACTCGTTTGGAACCGCGATAACTTCGTTCACCGTCGACACCAGCGGTCGCCTCGAATTTGCTGCTTCGAGCGATACGCCGGCTTCGGAGTACGTCCCATTTTCCGGGCTGCCCATTCCTTCCGGGCGGCCACTCCCCCTTGGATTGGCAGCCCATCCGCGAGAGCGCATCTTCTACGCCGGATTCGGCTTCGACTTTCCCGGCAAGGCGGCCGTGTACACGTATGACGAAACCGGCGAAGTGCAGTTTGTCCGCACGGTCGATGCAGGTCTCGGCACTTGTTGGATTGTCATAAATGCTGCGGGTGATCGCGTTTACACCGTAAACACGCTTTTGAACACGATCTCCGTCCTCGATACGTCCGATCCGCTCAATCCGGTGAACATCCAGGATTTTCAGCTCGCCGGACCTACTCTCGGAGCCCAGCAGGCTGCTATTGATTCGCGCGGCGAATATCTCTACGTCGTCTCGCAACGGGGACTGGAACAGCTCCCGGCGGAAGCCAACGCCTTGCATGTGCTGCGGATCGGTTCAGATGGAACAATTGCCGATCAGACCGACCGAGTTGTTATCCCCGTGGACCCGTCAATTCCTCAAGGAGTGGCCGCACGCTAAATCGAATAGAGGGCTGCCCCAGAGCGGCCCTCATTTTTTCATCCTGACCCGTCCTGCCCTGGGTTGACACCTGTCCACCGAGCGCGTGGGCCGGGTTCTTTTTTTCCTGTGCGGCGGCTTCGCATCCACGGCCCCGCACTGGATATGACGAGATAAAAGGAGTTGAGTAGATGAAGACTTACAAGTTGCTGCAACTCGCGGCAGGCGCCGCGATGGCGGGAGCGGTTTTGGTCTCGTTTTCGGCGTCCGCGGCGGTGGCCTCGGTTCCCGGCTTCAAGGATGCACCGAAGCTGGAGGGTGACCGTCAATTCTGCGTGGACAAGTCCAACGGTGTGTACGAGCACCCGGACTGCCGCGTGCACTACCAGTGCTCGCGCCATCTTGCCGCCGAAGTGAAATGCCCGGACGGCCAGGTGTTCGAAGCGTCCACGAATTCCGACGACGATCCCGCCAAGTCCTACTGCGTAGCGCCGGAGCAGGCCTCGCATTTCGACTGTAGCGGCCTGGGGCTGCACAAGTAAGCGACAGGCCCGGTTCTGCGCGAGTGATGCAACTCCGCCGGTTGTTTCCTGTGCCGGAGCGTGTCGGCGGCGTCCCCGGCTCTTGCAGAAGAGCGGCGACCTCTCGCCGGACTGGGCATCAGCGGTGTTTGAATCTGGTTTTCAGATAATTATCGACCGAGAATGGTCCGGCACCGGCGATACATAGTGCCAGCAACTCGGCAAGGTAAAGCAGGTCGGTCTCGTAACCAGACTGGCCAAAGTGCGCACCTGCTGCGTCGTAGGACATCAACTTGATCGAGCTGAATCCATTTGGCAGATGAACCGAGAAGGTTGCAAGGAGCAGGACAACGATCATCGTTAAGGCAGCGAGCGGAATCATGGCACCAGAAGCACCATCACTCCGCCGACAAATTCGATGAATACCGTGCTGCACCCGAGCATCTCGGGCAGGTAAACTCATCGCGTACAGAATTGATACGAAATGGTCAGGCCTGCGGGACGCCTTCGCGTAACCGTGCGCGGTGAATCCGGCACCGACAACGAGTTTCAGCGGAATGGCATACCAGGATGCCAGGCCAGCGACTGACGCAGGAGTTGGACGCCAACAAGCGGGTAACATATTCATTGCCACCTCTCAGGTGGCAATAAAGTTCGTATCACTGGCGTGTTCGGTTACAGCTCCACACCACTTTCATGAAGGAGCGCAAGGCGCATCGCGCAACGTAGCTGCATGGGCAGCCCACGTTCAGCATCCTCGCGCAACAGACCCGCCAGACGCTCGTCCATCGTGCCTTCGTCCAATGTCATGAAACCCAGGCGCTCGTAAAATGGGGCGTTCCAAGGGATACCACGAAAGGTCGTCAGTGTGACGGCCGCGAGGCCTTGATGTCGGCCGGCGCGTATGGCCTGGTCCAGCAAGGCACTGCCAATTCCCAGCCGCTGGAGATCGCTCCGAACGCCCAATTCCCAGATATGCAGGCTATCGCCCTCGATGCTGGCCGCCAGAAACGCGACGGGCCGATCACTTTTGTCTGCGGCAACCCAGCAGTTGCCTGCAATGATCAGATTGCGGTAGCGCGCGCTCGACAGGTTATCTCCATCGGCCACCCACGCGAGCATTGGGACGCTCCGGAACAGCATTCCGGCAGAGTCTTCGAGTACAGGCATAACCTCCGCATCGTGCTCGACGGCCGGCCTGATCGCCGCATTAATCCCATGCTCCATGTCATGCACCCCCGCCGCGATTGAAGCTCAGCCCGATTTGTCGTGCAACGACCGATCAAGCGCACTCTCAGGGGGTCGTCACGCGCCCGACAGAGTTGACCGGACTTCATCACCGAATATTCGCGCATCCCGGCCGGATGATTACAGCGAACCCATCATCGGGGCGAAATGACCACCTCCGGCCGGCGCTGCCAACAAAATCGTCCATCAGTGCAGATCATCCTCGTCGGCAAGGTCGTAGGCGCCATCGGTTGAAATAGCAGGCGTACACCCGTGGCTCCTGGCGGACCGGGCTGTCGAGGATCTTATGGGCGGACTCGCTCTGCGACCGCGCCGTGGCGGCATCCAGAGTTTCTTCGCGGACGAACGGGGGGCCGTATTCCGTTCCGGGAAGTCCTTGTGCAACAAGGGATTTAAATGGTCGGGGCGACAGGATTCGAACCTGCGACCTCTTGCTCCCGAAGCGCCCCACACGCGTGTCTCATATCGTCCCACTGCATACCATGCCGTTCGCACGGTTCATTCTAAGCTACTGTTTCCATTTGCTTAATCGTCCAGCTTCGTACAATATCGTCCCACTGAAGCCCGGCACTACTATTCCCCTCGCTATTCCCCTGGGGTGATTGACGGCTTCAAAGGGACGAATCCCATGCCGACAGCATTGCTCACCGATCTCAAAGTCCGAAACGCCAAGGCGCTGGAAAAGGAGTATCTCCTGGCCGACGGATCTGGCCTGTTCCTACGTGTACGGCCGCAGGGTGAGAAAACCTGGCTATTCATCTTCAGCCTTCAGAAGCGGCAGCGAAAGCACGGTCTTGGCGTCTATCCAACGATCGGCCTGAAGGAGGCGCGCGAGGAGGCGGACCGCTGCCGAGCGCTTGTGGCTCGGGGGGTTCACCCCGCGGAGGACAAGCGCGCCCAGGCGATCGCCCGCGCCGATGAAGAATTTCGGAAGGCCAGTCGGCTGACCGTGCGGAAGCTCTTCGACGAATGGATGCGCAAAGAGGGATCGAAGAGGAAGGACGGTGGCAGGATGATGCGGTCCGTCCTGGAGAAGCATGCCCTTCCCTACCTGGGCGAACTGCCGGCAGCTGACGTTTCACGACGCCACGTGATGCACGTCCTCGACGAGGCAGTTGGCGCGGGGATACGCAGGCAAGCCAACATCCTGCTGCAGCTCCTGCGCCAAATGTTCAAGTTCGCGGTGATGCGTGAAATCATGGCCGCTGACCCGACCTATGGCCTGCGGAAGAAGGATGTCGGCGGCAAAGAAGTCGAGAGAGACCGCGTGCTTTCCGAGGCCGAGATCCGAGAGTTTGCGCTGAAGGTAGCTGAGGCTGATCTCAACCTCTCCACGCGAAACGCACTTTGGATAATGCTTGCCACGATCTGCCGAGCGGGTGAACTGGGTCTCGCGAAGTGGGAACACATCAATCTGAATGCGGGCACGTGGGTTATCCCCGCTGAGAATTCAAAAAACGGCAGGGAGCATCTGATCCACCTCTCTGACTTCGCCAAACGCCGATTCCAAGAGCTCCTGGATCATCAAGAGGCCGAGTCGGACTGGGTTTTTCCCAACCGTACGGGCAAGGGTCCCAGGGACAAGCAGAGCATCCAGCACCAGGTGCATGACCGCCAGCGGGATGATCCGATCAAAACAAGGGCAAGCAACTACCAGTCGCTGCGGTTGTCTGGCGGGCGGTGGACAGGCCACGATCTGCGCCGCAGCGGTGCGACCCTGATGGGCGAGCTCGGCGTTCTGCCGGATGTGATTGATCGCTGTCTCAACCACATCGAGCCGAGGAAGGTCACTCGCACCTATCAGCGGCAGGTGAAGCTTCAGGAGCGCATGCAGGCCTTCAAAGTGCTTGGAGATCGACTCGAAATTCTGGCCAGAGGACAGGAATCGAAGGTCGTAAGCATCCCGCAACGGGCAGCGGCTTGAACTCGGGGCCGGCCCTTCACCCCATGGTCAAATGGGTTAAGTTGAAGAAATACACCGACTACACCGGCGATTCGCCAATGGCCGTCTATAAGCGCATCGGCAACGGTGTGTGGGCGGAAGGCCTGCAGGCCAAGAAGGCGCCGGATGGCACCTGGTGGGTCAACCTCGAGGCGGTGGAGGAATGGGTAGAGAACGGCAAAGCTCCACCCGTCCGCGCAGCGCCCGCTTCGTCTCCTCAGGTTCCACGTGTAACTCACAAAGCGACGAACGGCCGGATAGGCGCCCGGCCTCGCGGACCGTCTCCTCGCCGGCCCTAGGCGGCGACAGACCAACGCCCCAACCCTGGGGGCGAATGGGTCTGGCTATCGCTTGCTTGCGTTTTTTCAAAAATATAGTTCTATAGGTGTGGGCTGATTCCAGCGCCACGAGAAGTCGGCAGATGAGTGACCCAATTCTGAGGATCCGTGCGGTCGCCACCGCAACGGGGCTGCCTCGGTCCACACTGTATCGATACATGGCGATTGGGCACTTTCCCAGGCCCATCCGCCTGGGGCCGCGCACTGTCGGCTGGCGGTCCTCCGAGGTTCAGGCTTGGCTTGCGAACCGTCCACAGTCCGCGGCAGCGTAGGGCCGGGGATTCGACCCACCGCGAGGCCGGGGCTTCTCGGCTCGCGGGGGCTGTGGGGGCGGCGGGGGCGCCGACCGTAATTGCCTGATTCCACGGCCAGGCGATCCGCCCCCGCCATGCCCCCGCTGCGGTTGGTACGGGAGGCGAAGCAGCTCACGCCCGGAAGGCCCCTTCAACCCCGTTTTGCCGGCTAAACGCAGTCCATAGCGGCTCCCGATATTAACGGCTTGCGCTATTAACGGATTGCGTTAATATATACATCCATGATTCGCTCCTTTGCGGACAAAGTCACAGCGGCGATCTTCCAGAGCCAGCTGGCTAAGCGTGTTCCGCCGGATGTGCAGCGGCGAGCGCGGGTCAAACTGCTGATGATCGACGCCGCGCAGTCGGTAGAGGATCTACGGGTCCCGCCTGGGAACCGGCTGGAGCAGCTGAAGGGCGATCGAAAGGGCCAATGGTCGGTTCGTGTGAACGACCAGTGGCGAATCTGCTTCCGGTGGCGCGGCGTCGATGCTTTCGACGTCGAGTTCACCGACTACCACGGATGACCGGCGATGATTAAGCGCGAAGATTTGGAAGCGGGCCAGGTCGACCTTTCCCGGGTTGCCGCCGGCGGGCGACTGCCCAGCATTCACCCGGGCGAGATCCTCAACGAGGAGTTCCTCGCGCCCCTTGGCGTCTCGCAGTATCGCCTGGCCAAGGGCATCGGTGTGTCGCCGCGTCGCGTCAACGAGATCGTCCACGGCGGCCGCGGCATCACCGCCGACACGGCGCTGCGCCTCGGTAAGTATTTCGGCATGAGCCCGGCCTTTTGGATGAACCTGCAGACGGCGTATGACCTGGAGCAGGCACGGGCCAATATCAACATCGACGAGGTCGAAACGATGGAGGCAGCCGCATAGCTCTTGCGAGCGACGATATTTCTCCTGCCAGGCGCAGGAAATAGAGCGGCCCCTGGAGTGTTAGCGGCACCCCAGGGGCCTAACCACAAAGCAACCTGTTATGGAGGTTGAATCATGGCTGATGACAAGTTTAACCCCGGCTCCCCTGATGCGGCGGACGGTGGCCCGACAGGCGACAGTCCGGAGCGGGTGGCCCGGCGCAACCAGCTGCGGGGGTTGTTGCGGCAGGCGATGCAATTCCAAGGCGATGTCGATGCTCTCACTGACTCCGACAATGCCGGCGAGCGCTCCTTCGGTCTACTGATCGAGGGCGTGCGAGACCTCTTCGCCGAAGAGCGCAGTGCCCTCGCCGCCTTCAGGCAGCAAATACTCGACCTAGTGAGCACCAGCCGCGCTGGGCCCGAGCTGCGCCAGCTCGCAGATGAAGTGCGCTCCCAGCCGTCGAATTGGGGCGAGGGCCGGCTCTCGCGCGACGCCAAGCCGCGGCGGCACCTTAATGGCGAAGACGCTGGGGAACATGCTGATTCCAACCCCAGCTGCTCCTATGGCCCCTCATCGGGCCGTCTGGCCGATTCGATCGCCCAGGCGGCCAGGAAGAAACGCGAACAAGGCGGTCAGTTCGGCTCCCCGCGGCTTGTTTCCTTCGCGCCTGGCGTGCGGCGGTTACAGTCGGATGCCGACTGCAAGGCATTCTTGGGCTCCGCCACGGCGCTCGTCTCGGCGGGCTTGGTCGAGGCGCATTGGATGCCAGGCAGCCCCGGCTGCAACAAGAAACAGCAATTTGTGATTCTGGAACCATCCGGGCCGCGCTTGGTGCGCTACCGCCACCTCTCCGATTTTGAGCAATTTCCGCGCGTCGGAATTTGGCGCCGAGGACGGGACAAGTTTGAAGTACAGCACCGAGCGCCCGCCGGCGGTGCGGCACCCGTCCCGGCGCGGTGACGTTCGTGGACCTTGGCATGGAGAGCGTTACACTTCTTCTGCTGCGCCTAGCCTTTGGCCGGGCGAAAAGCCGGATACCTTCACCGGCCTGGCGCGGCCTCGCTTCTCCTGAAGGGAACTTGGTGCAGACGAAGGGGCACCGCACATGAGCCGAGTCGTAAGACTTGCGCCTCGAACGACGTCGCCGGCGGGTGACAGTTCCGTCGACGACGCAACCTGGATGCAATGGAAGGCAGAGCTCTTCCAGGAAGGGGGCAATCCACTTCATGCAGTTGAGTGCTTTCTCCTCGCCCGGAGATGCGGCTTCGTGCCGCCTGACTCAGTTTTGCGGTGGCTGGAGATCGCATTCACGCAATGGCACAACCAACAAGGCCTGGGCGAATCGAAACCTGGGCATCGACGCAAGCCCAAATCCATCGACCAGTTCCTAGGCCTTGCGAACAAGGTAGGCGGCACACCCCTGTTCGAGCTGCGCGCAATCGAGGCGCGCGATGACATGTTGATGATTGACATGGTGCGACTCGTGGAGCATTTCCAGATGTCGACCGCCGACGCCGCCGCTGCCATTGAGGCGCGCCTCGAGGACACCAAGGGATGGAACCGGAGTGGTCAGAACATCAAAGCTGTCAAGGCCGACTACTTAATGAAGAAGTACTCGACTTGGTGGAGCGGCTGGCTGGGCCAAGTAAGCGATCATCAAGAGAAGAAAGACAAGAGGGCCGCGTTCGTCAAACAGTGTACGCAAGGCCTGTCAAACGAATATCTTTCAAAGTTTCCGAAGCACACTCTTCCCGTTCAGCTTCAGCAGTACGGCTCAGCAGCTGATCAGGCCACAGGGTAGTCATCTACGGCCTATCGCAACATGGCTGTTCGCCTGCGCCACGTCCAAGCTATCAGCCGGCGGAAAGGGCCGGCACTTTCCTCTTCGAACGCCCATGAGGCACCGGCGTCAACACCATCCGCCGGCGCGACACGAAGGGGGTACTGCTATATGTCTCTCACCAAATGGTCAGGGGTGACCTTCCGCTTCAACAGCGAAGTGGAGCTCGTCATTCCTCCGCTCTCCTTGGGCGCGATCGAGCAATTGCAAGGGCTGATCGCGAAGATGGACGGCCAAAGCAAGGTCGGCATCGACGCCCGCGTCATCATCGAAGTCACTCACGCGGCCCTGCACCGCAACTACCCCGAAATGAAGCGCGAGGATGTGGCGGCGCTCATCGACCTGCAAAACGCTCTCAACGTCTGGAGTGCCGTGATGAACGTGTCGGGCATTTCGAGCAAGCCCAAAGGATCCGCGCCGGGGGAAGCGATCGCCCCCTAGACTGGGGGCTCCTTTACGCAGAACTCACCATCGGCACCGGCCTCGGTCCCGACCAGGTGCGCACGCAGCTCGACATCCCACAGGTACTGGCGCTGCGCCGCTGGTGGAACAAGCATCCGCCCGTTGACCTTCTGGTAGCAGCATACCTAGGGTACCAACCCGCGCCCGACCTTCAGGATCTGCCCTCCCCCGAGGATTTCGACGCCATCGAGCGTGCTGTTGAGGTGGCAATATCCAAGCGGAGGACGCCGAGTGGCGGCAATTCGGTCGCGTCCGACGACGCAGTCACCAGGCCACATCCGACCCCTTCCCATTTAGCCGGCTAAACGCAGTTTGGAGATGGATCATGGCTAGAAAGATCGAGTACGCCATCACAGCAAACCCAGAGGGCTTCATCGAAGCCTTCGACAAAATGAAGGAATCGATGGTCGAGGTCGAGGAAGGCTTCGTCCAGCTGAAGGAACGTGTGGAAGGGCTGTTCGAGGGCGGCTTCGCAATCTTCGGTGCCGCCTGGTCGGGTGAGGAGGTCGTCAAGGCTGCGGTCGCCCAGGAGGCTGCACTCAAGGTCCTGGACGGCGCGCTGCTCACCACGCAAGGGCATGTCGGCGAGGCGCGTCAGCAGCTGCTCGAGCTGGCCGAGGCCCTCGAGAAGTCCAGCACCTTCGAGAAAAACGAAATCATCAGCTCTGAGGCGCTGCTCCTGCGCTTCCGCGAAATCGGTGGTGATGTTTTTCCGCGCGCCCAACAGGCCGCGGTGAACCTGGCTTCAGCCCTCGGCATCGATCTGCAGCAAGCCACAGAGCAAGTCGGTCGCGCGCTCAACGACCCCCTGTCGGCGATGCGCACGCTGCGGCGTGATGGCATCCTTCTTACCCAACAGCAGCACGACCAGGTCCAGGCCTTCGCGGAAGCCGGCGAGATCGCAAAGGCGCAGATCGTCATCCTGGATGCGCTGGACAAGTCCTATGGGGGTGCAGCGGAGGCCGCGAAGAACACCCTGGGCGGTGCGCTCAAGGATGCCAAGCACAGCTTCGATGATCTGCTCGGGGGCGATGGTGAAGGCCTGGGCGGTGCCGTCAGCGCGCTGCACGACCTCACGAACGAGCTGAGGTCTTCGGAGCTGAAGGAAGGCTTCGCCAATGCAACGCAGGGGGTCATCACGCTCGTTGGTTGGTTGGCGGAGGGCACTGCCAAGGT
>CAYWPB010000029.1:0-20612 GCA_964458725.1 uncultured Nevskia sp.
CGACCTCGCTGGCGGTGGCCTTGCTGATCGGCGGCCGCGTCTTTGCCGCCATGAAGCGCGCGCTGGGGGCGGGGGAATGGGTCCGGCGCGGCATCGGCGCGGCCATGTTGCTGGGCGTGGCGGCCATCGGGCTGGGGCTGGACACCGGTGTGCTGGCGCGGGTCTCGACCGTGGCCACGGGCGGCATCGAGCAGCAACTGGTCGACAAGCTGTCCGAGCGGCAGGCAGGCGCCGCCATGACCGCATCGGCCGGCGCGATGATGCGCGCAACCAGCGCCAGGACAGGCGAGAGCGCCGCCGCGGCGCTGCCCGTGGAAGGCCAGCTGCCCGGGCTGGGCGGCGCCGTGGCGTGGCTGAACTCGCCGCCGCTCACCGCCCAGGCGCTGCGCGGCAAGGTCGTGCTCGTCGATTTCTGGACGTACTCGTGCATCAACTGCCTGCGCACCCTGCCCTACGTCCGCGCCTGGGCCGACAAGTACCGCGACCAGGGCCTGGTGGTGGTCGGTGTGCACACACCGGAATTCGCCTTCGAGAAGGAGGCGGACAATGTGCGCAGCGCGCTGCATTCGCTGGACGTGCGCTACCCGGTGGTGATCGACAACGATTACGGCATCTGGCGTGCCTTCGGCAACGAGGCTTGGCCGGCGCTGTACTTCATCGGCGCCGACGGCCGCATCCGCCAGCGCGCGCTCGGCGAAGGCGGCTATGCCCAGTCCGAACAGTTGATCCAGCAGTTGCTGGCCGAAGCCGGCGCCACGCCGACAACGGCCATCGGCGCGGCGCCCGGGCAGGGATCGCAGGCCGCGCCGGACGAATGGAACCTGCGCTCGGAGGAAACCTATCTCGGCTACGACAAGGCGGCGCGCTTCTTCTCGCCCGGCGGCTTCTACGAGGACGCGCCGAAGCTGTACTACGCCGCGCCGCAGCTGCCGCTCAACCATTGGGGCCTGAGTGGCCTGTGGACCGTCGGCGGCGAATCCGCCGTGCTCAGCGGCGGCAGCGGCAGCATCCGCTACCGCTTCCACGCGCGCGACCTGCACCTGGTGCTGGCGCCGCCGCGGGGTGGTCCGGTCCGCTTCCGCGTCACGCTCGACGGCGCGCCGCCGGGCGCCGATCACGGCGCGGACGTGGACGCGCAGGGCTGGGGCAACATCAGGGACGTGCGGCTGTACCAGTTGGTACGGCAGGCCGGCCCGGTGAAGGATCGCAGCTTCGAGATCGAGTTCTCCGATCCGGGGGTGCGCGCCTACGCCTTCACTTTCGGCTGAGCGGCGCCGCCGCACTTGGGAACCTCTGATTATTTCGATGTAGGCCGCCCTTCAGGGCGACTGTGCAATATCGCCCTGAAGGGCGACCTACAGACGATCAGAGCTTCTCTAGGACCAGGCCGGCGCCAGCTGTGCCCGCTCGATCGCCGCGTCGGCCTCCTTCGCCGAAGCGGCGATGAATTCGCGGATCAGCCGCGCCGTCTCGGCGGCGTTGAACAACATGAACAGGTGGCCGCCGCCCTTGATCACCTCCAGCCTGGCGTTGGGCATCAAGGCCGCGAGCAGGCGCGCGTTGACGACGCGAATCAGCGGATCGTCGTCGCCGTTCAGCACCAGGGCCGGGCAGCGCACACGGTGAAGGAAGGTCCAGCCGGAGAACTGGGTGATCGCGGCCAGCTGCTGCAGGTAGGCCTGCCGGCTCGGCGCGCGGGTGAAGTGCGAGAACTCGATCGCCAGGTCCGGGCGATGACGCAGCTCGCCGCCATAGATGGTCGCCGCGTTGCTGGCCATGAAGGTGCGCGACAGGTAGCGCTGCGGCGTGACCATCTTCAGCAGCGCCGACAGGCGTCCCGGCAGCATCGGCGCGCCGGCGGTAGTCGCCATCAGGATCAGGCGGCCGACGCGCTGCGGGTAGTCGCGCGCGATGGTCTGCGCCAGGCCGCCGCCCCAGGACACGCCGGCGACGTCGAAGCGGCCGCCCAGGCCCAGCTGGTCGAGCAGGCCCACCGCGAATTTTGCGTAGACCGGAAAGCTGGGCCAGAAGCGCGCCGCTGGCGAACCACCGCAGCCGGGCACGTCGAAAGCGACGATCGGCACGCCCGCCATCGCCTCGATGAACGGCAGCGCCATCTCGAGATTGGCGCCGATGCCGTTGCAGAACAGCAGCGGCGGCCCTTCGCCGTGGCTGCGCACGTAACGCAGGCGCACGCCGCGGACCTCGGCGTGGCCGGTGTCGAGATGGGCGGCCGCCAGGGCCTTGCGGCCGTATTCCAGGCCAGACCCCCAGGCGCGTGCTTCTTGCAGCCGCCGGCCTAACTTCACGATGTTTCCTTGTTGTGCCGCCTCGTGGCGGTGATCGCGGAAATCTTAACAGTTCGCCCGCGGCCCAGGCCTCCTTGCTGGCTTGTCGGTTCTAGCCCAGGACGTAAGTGCCGGGCGCCTTGGCCAGCTCCGGGTAGTCGGCGCCGCCGAGCGCGGCCGGCGCGTCCTTCATTTCGCCGGAGCGCTCGTGCAGCCCGGCGTGCCAGTGCGGCCACCAGCTGCCGCTGTGATGCTCGGCACCCTTGCGCCAGGCTTCCGGATCGGGGCCGAGCGTACCGCCGGTCCAGAACTCGGCCTTCTTGTTGCCCGGCGGATTGAGAATGCTCTGCATGTGGCCGGCGTTGGACAGCACGAAGGTGCGCTTGCCGCCGAGCAGCTGGGTGTTGCGGTAGCAGGCCTTCCACGGCGTGATGTGGTCGGTGGTGCCGCCGAGCAGGTAGCTGTCGCAGCGCACCTTGCCCAGGTCCACCGGCACGCCGTGCAGGCGCAGCTTGCCGGGATTGGCCATGGCGTTCTCCAGGAACAGGTCCATGAACTCGCCGTGCAGGCGCGCCGGCAGGCAGGTGCTGTCGCTGTTCCAGTACAGCAGGTCGAATGCCGGCGGCTTGTTGCCGAGCAGGACGTTGTTGACCCAGTAGTTCCAGATCAGGTCGTTGGGCCGCAGCCAGGAGAAGGCCGCCGCCATCGCCTTGCCGTCGAGCACGCCGGCTTTCTGCGATTTGCTCCGCGCCGCCTTGATCGCGCGCGGCGTGGCGAACAGGCCCAGCGGCGTATCTCCGAGCGCGCTGACGTCGAGCACGCTCACCACCAGGGTGAGGGAGTTGACGCGCGGGTCTCGCGCCGCCGCGCGCGCGGCGACGTAGGCCGCCACGGTGATGCCGCCGGCGCAGGCGCCGACCAGGTTGACCTTGCCGGCGCCGGTGAGGTCGCAGATCGCCGAGATGCTCTGGTCGATGGCGGCGGCGTATTCGGCCAGGCCCCAGTCCTTCTGCTCGGCGCTGGGATTGCGCCAGCTGATGATGAAGGCCTGGAAGCCGGCCTCCAGCACGCTGCGCACCACGCTCTTTTCAGGCGAGAGATCGAAGATGTAGAACTTGTTGATCTGCGGCGGGATGAACAGCACCGGCGCCTCGCGCACCTGGGCCTTGAGCGGGGTGTACTGGATCAGCTCCACCAGCTCGTTGCGGAAAATCACCGCGCCCGGGGTGTTGGCGATGTTCTCGCCCACCTTGAACGGCGCCTTGTCCACCGTCTCCGGCAGACCATGGTTCTCGCGGACGGCATTCACCAGGTGGCGCACGCCGTCGAGCGCGCTGTGGCCGCCGGTCTCGCGGAAGCGCTTCATCGCCTCCGGCTGCCAGGGGAAGTTGGATGGCGCCAGCGCATCGGTGATGAGCGAGGACATGAACTCCAGGCGGGCGCGGCTGTGCTCGGCCAGCTGCTGGCCGTGAATCCAGCCGGCCAGCGACTTCTCCATCGCCAGGTAGGATTGCAGCCACTTGCGGTAACGCGGGTCGTCCTTCCAGGCCGGATCGGCGAAGCGCTTGTCGCGCGGCTGTGGCGCCAGCTCGGACTGGTCGCGGAGGATGCGGCGCAGCTCCGCACCGAAGCCGCCCACCGCCTTGGCGGCGAGCGTCGGATGGCTCACCGCCAACCGCCCTGCGCGCACCATCTCGCGCACCACGTCGCGGGCGCGAAAGCCGACGATCGGGTTGGGCCCGAGCATGGTGTCGGCACTGCCGGCGGCGATCTTGTCCGAATAAGCGCTCATGGGATCGTGTCCTCGGGTTCAGGGAATCAGCATCAAGACCAGCTCCGCCACCAGGGCGGGATCCTTCTCGTGCTCCACTTCCATCACCGCGGAGGCGGTGGCGATCAGCCGGCCTTCGCTTTTCTTCTCGACACTGGCCAGTGTAATACGGGCCCGCACGCGGGCACCGGCGCGCACCGGGGCGCGGAAACGCGCCTCCTTGAGGCCCAGGTTCATCACCCGGCTGGCGTCGGGCGGCACGGTGCCGACATCCATCAGGAGCCTGGCCAGCAACGACATCACCAGAAAGCCGTGGGCCACGGGTGCGCCGAAGGGGCTTTCCCTGCGGCAACGCTCGACGTCGGTATGAATCCACTGCTGGTCGCCGGTACAGTCGGCGAAAGCCTGGATCTGCGCCTGGTCGATCGTCAGCCAGTCGCTGACGCCCAGTTCGCGGCCGACGAAGTCCGGCACGGTGGCGAAGCGGTAGTCCTGGCTCACAGCGCGAGCCCCGGGGCGAACATGCCCGACAGCGGTTGGCGCAAGGCCGCGCCCAGCGCGGCGACGCAGTCCGGCATGCGGTAGCTGGGCTGGTACTCGCTGTCGTGCGCCGGCGGGCTGGATTCGCCGTGCTGGCGCGGCGCAGCGGTGGACCGGGACTCGCCTGCGGGGAGGCGGAATTCGGTCTTGGCGAGACCGGGAATGCTGGTGAAATCGATCGCAAGGCTCATCGTCAGGCTCCGGCTTCAGGGTGAGCGCCGCGTCCATTGCGGCACGGATATATCTCACCAATTCGCCGAACCGGACGGCCCTAACCAAAGGATGGATTTTTCGCAGGTCCGCGACAGATCCCCGGCTGCCGCCCCTCTTCCCGGCCCGGCCAGGCTCTTGCAAGCGCTTGTAACAGATGCAATTTCCCGGGTGCGGGACTAGCATGCGGAGTACGCGGAGCGGTTTCCCAGGGCGGAGGACCTTGATGCAGGCCACCAGCAGCGGCGCGGTCGTCGAAGCCAAGCTTTATCCAGGCTTCGGGGCGGCGAAGGTCATGCATCGCCCCAAACTGGCACTACCGCATGAGTTTAGTGATGGCACCCTGGGCGTGGTGGTGGTCTGCGCCCCGGCCGGCTACGGCAAGTCCACCCTGATGGGAAGCTGGCACGAGTCCCTGCAGGCACAAGGCGTCGCCTGCGGCTGGCTGAGCCTGGACCCGGACGACGACGATCCGGCGCGCCTGATGCGCCACCTGGTGGCGGCGTTCCAGCGGGTCGACGCGAAGATCGGGCGCAGCGTCAAAGGCGAGCTCACGGCGAACGTCGCCGGCAGCGCCAAGCCGGCGCTGGAGTCCCTCGCCGCCGACCTGGCCCGGCTCGAGCGCCGCGCCGTGCTGTTCCTGGACGACCTGCAGTTCCTCGGCGCCGCGGAGGCGCTGGAGCTGATCGACTGGCTGATCAACTACTCGCCGCGCCAGTGCCAGTATGTCCTCGGCGGCCGCGCCGAGCCCGGGGTCAGGCTCGGCAGCCTGCGGGTGCGCGGCCGACTCGCCGAATACGGCGTGCAGCAGCTGCATTTCACGGCGGAGGAGTCCGCGCAATTCATGCAGTCGCGGCTCGGACCGGTGCTGCGGCCGGAGCAGATGCAGCAGCTGCTGGCGCGCACCGAGGGCTGGCCGGCGGCGATGGAGCTGGCGGCACTGGCGCTGCGCACCGCCACCGACCACGGCCGCGTGCTGCAAAACTTCGCCGGCAGCGACCGCGACGTGGTGGACTACCTCAGCGAGGCGGTGCTGGACCGGCTCGACGCGCGCACCCGCGGCTTCATCATGCTGCTGGCGCACTTCGACCGTTTCGACGCCGAGCTGGCGCAGGCGGTCACCGGCGAGGCGGACGCCGACGCCCTGCTCGCGGCGGTCGAGGCCGGCAACCTGTTCCTGCTGCCGCTGGACCGGACCGGACGCTGGTTCCGCTTCCATCACCTGGCGGCGGAGTTCCTGCGCGACCGCTTCCGCCGCGACGGCGGCGACGCCGCAGCCGTGCTGATGCAGGGAGCCCGCTGGCTCTACGACCACGGCCACGCCGAGGAGGGCATCAATGCCGCGATCCGCGCCGAGGCCTGGGAGACCGCGACGCGCTGGGTTGCGGAGTCGGCCGAGGAGCTGATCTACCGCCGTGGCTACCACCAGACCATCCTCCGCTGGATGCAGCGACTGCCGGCGGAATGGGTCGACCGCTTCCCGACCATCCGCATCCACTACGCCTTCGCGCTCGCCTTCACCCCGCGCCAGCAGGAAGTGGAGGCGCAGATGCACCGGCTGCAGACCATCCACGCCGGCCTGTCGCGCACACCCGGCGCCGACCCTCAGCTGGTCGAGCAGATCGCCAGCGAGATCGAGCTGCAGCAGGTGCTGTCGCTGGGCCTGCGCGACGACGGCCACCGCGCCCTCGCCAAGGCGCAGGCCTGGCTGGAGCGCTGGCCCGACGCGCCGCTGCTGCGCCGCGCCACCGTCGGCAACGTCCTCAGCTTCGGCCTGAAGACCGCCAGCGACATCGACGCCGGGCTGGAGTGGAACCGCAAGGTGCGCGGCTGGCTCAACCAGGTGCAGGGCTGGTACAGCCTGTCCTGGACCGACTATCTCGCGGCGCTGCTATGCATGAAGCGCGGCGCCTACTTCGAAGCGCGCCAGCACTGCGAGGCCGGCCTGGCACTGCTGCAGGAAAAGCTGGCCGGCCAACCGGCGCATGCCGCGATGTTCCATCCGGTGCTGGCGATGGTGGCTTACGAGTTCGACGAGCTCGACCGTGCCCACGGCCATCTCGAACTGTGCCTGCCGCGGGTGATGGAGTACGGCCAGGCCGACGCGGTGCTGATGGCCTTTCTGACTTCCGCCCGGCTGCAGCGGATCCGCCGCGGCGAGCCAGCGGGCCTGGAGCGCCTGCACGAAGGCCAGGAACTCGGCGCGCAGCGTGGCTTCCCGCGCGTCGCCGTCACGCTCGCCGCCGAGGAGTGCGGCTGGCACAGCCGCGCCGGGCGCTTCGACGAGGCGCGCCGCGTCGCCGCCCGCCATGGCTTCGAGCGTCTCGCCACCGACGGCGGCTCCAGCCTGCGCGGCGAGAAAGCCATCCTGGTCGCCTCGCGCTTCCTGGCGCGCCAGTCGCCACGCGAGGTGCTCGCCGTGCTCGAAGGCGCCATCGCCCGCTGCAGAGACAAGGGCCTGTACCGCCGCCGGGTCGAACTGCTGCTGGTCCAGGCGATCGCCCACAAGGAAGACGGCGCGCTGGAGCAGGCGGTGAACAGCGTGCGGGAGGCGCTGCTGGTCGCCGCGCCGCGCAACTACTACCGCACCCTTCTCGACGAGGCCGCCGACATCGAGAGCCTGCTCGAGCGCCTGGATCCAGCCGGCTTGCGCGACTCCGAAGCCGGCCCGCTGGCGCGGCGTCTGCGCCAGGCCGTGAAAGAGAACCGCACCGAGGTGCACCGCGCCGCCCCCCTCAAGCTGGCGGAAGACCTCTCGCGCCGCGAGGTCACCATCCTCAAGCGGCTCGAATCCGAGCTGAGCAACAAGGAAATCGCCAGCGCCATCTTCATCAGCGAGGGCACGCTGAAATGGCACCTGAACAACATCTACGGCAAGCTCGGCGTGAAGAACCGGTCCGGCGCGGTGGTCAGGGCCAGGGCGTTGAGTGTGATCTGAAGTCGCGGATTGGCGGGATCAAAACAAAAACACTCCGCCCCTCCGCAGAGGAGGCAGCTAATTTCCGTGCCCGTTTATTTCCAGGGCAGTTCAATCCGCGCCCTTTAATTGTCGCCCGCACCGCTCGGGGGGCACCTCGATCCGGACCATGTCCCTACCGTCGGCAGCTCGATAGACAAACGCGACCGTCACTCCATGCTCCAAAAATAGTTTCGAGTCAGGCGCCGAGCAGTATTGGCGAATTACCCGCTTGGCCAAAGAGTCGCGCAAGTTCGTATTGTCGGAAACGCTCGGATAATTGAGCAGGGTATAGAAGTACGAAAATAAAAGGAGACAGATTTATTTTTTAACACTGGAATCGCCTTCCTTCTCCTTCCGCGGCCGCCCCGGCGCGCGATGTTCGATGCGCCGACCAATGACTTGCTCGATTTCGTCAATAAAGCGCTGAGACCCAGTTAGCTGTCCGCGTTGCAGGGCTTCGCGGATCAGGCTCCACTCCCCTGCCGCAATCGCTTCACGGAGGAATTGGCCATAGCGCTTCTGCCGCTCCGATTCAGTACGGCCCAGAGCCAGGTAAGTGGGACTCCAATCCAGAATGCTCGACTGGCTCAAACCAAGTCGCTCCTGTGCGCTGGACCATAGGTAGTCTTGCGGCGCAGCCACCATGCGAGCACGTACCGGATTCAGCTCGATGTAACGACAGCAAGCCAGCAGGTAGGCGTCCTTCTGCACCAGACTGGACTTGTAGCGGCTTTCCCAGAGAGTGCCCGAGCGCTTTTCCAGGCGGTTGCGGTAGCGTGTTGCCCTCCCCGCCAGGGCTTTCATGAAGTCCCCTAGTGCAGAAGGCGTATCCCGTGGCCCGAGCAGCAGATGGACGTGGTTGGTCATCAGGCAGTAGGCATAGACCTTGATGCCGAAGGTCTCCTTCAGCTCCCGGACGTCGCTCAGG
Source organism: uncultured Nevskia sp. (assembly GCA_964458725.1). Lineage (GTDB taxonomy): Bacteria > Pseudomonadota > Gammaproteobacteria > Nevskiales > Nevskiaceae > Nevskia. Next base: position 8,697 of record CAYWPB010000029.1, read on the forward strand.
TAGCGCTCGTAGTCCTCGGCCGCAGCGAAGACGATTTGGCGGTTGTGTCCGCGCTGGACGACGTGGTGAGGATAGTCCGGCAGAACGAGTCGACCGACGCGGGGCATGGGACTGCTCCGGTTTCAAGGAGACCGCTCAACTATACATCAATACAATAAATAAATCTGTCCCCTTTTATCCCTTATCACGTCTAGCTACGACGAGGGTGTATGTAGCACGCCCCAAGAGACGCATTCACCGCCAAATGGAGCCATAAGCTCTGTCACCTCGGCCTGCACTCGCGTCACAAGTTCGTACGTTAGGAAATCATAGACTTGGAACAGCAAGTAACCTCGATTCTGACCGTCCGGATCATAGACTTTTATACTCGGATGCTGTTTCGAAAGAGCGCGTATACCTGCTGAAGATGGAGGCCACTCCTCGAAATCGACATTGAAGTCAACCAGGCAACGCTGGGAAAAATCAAAGCCGCTCTCGCTGAGGCCTCGCAGGACATCACCATCAGCATCGTTTGGAAAGCTCGTCATGGGGGAGGTACACCGTCCTGCTGGAGATAGTTCTCGCCCGGAGAGTTTATCTGATTGTAGTTGCTAGGATTCCCAACTCCACCGTCCGCTCTGATCCGCTCTGCTTCCGCCTTAAATGCCTCGCGCTCGCTAGCCTCTGACTTCCAATGGGTGGCGGTGTGTCGGTCGCCTGTTTCATTCTCAACTCGGCGCCCAGAGACTTGAGACCGCTCTTGAGTGCCCTTGCCGTGGTACTGCCGGCCAGATTCGTGCGTGTTGGTGTAGCTGCCGTTCTTCTTGGCCGCCCCACCCTGAAGCGGTTTGTCATCCTTACCGTTGTTGCCATTGTTATTCGACCCCTGATTACCGCCATTGCCGGTGTTGTTCGAACCGGAATTGCCGCTGCCTGACATCATGCTAGCCATGGCAGTCATGCCATTTGACAGCGCATCCGACACTGCAGGCAACGGTGAATTACCTGTAACAGCTGCGTTGACAGCTGAACCTACAGCTGCCACAGCAGCAACTGTCGCAACGACGGGAAGTACAACTGGAGCAGCTAGTCCCGCAGCCAATGGACAGAGAACAACGTCGCAATTGCCCGTCGGATCGGTCCTATTCAGCGGATCATCTTTGACGTAAGCGTAGAGGTCTAAGTCATCTGCCGATCCGATGGGATCAGTCTGCAGGAATCTTCCGAGTGCTGGGCTGTAGTACCTGGCGCGGTAGTAATACAGGCCCGTCTCGGCATCAAGCCGCCTCCCCGTATACCGGAACGGGTTCCCCGTCAGCGCATCGCTCAAATCCTCCCCATACGGCCCATACCGATAGCTGCTCGACACAGCATTGGCGGAATTACTCAGCAGTACTGTGCTGCCATGCCAGTCCGGATGGTAGTAGTAGCGACACGGAGTAGCCGGAGCAGTGGCGCAGGCGCCGCTGTAGTCCAGCATCGCGATATGATCGTCGGTGGCGGTGCCGTTGACATAGCGGGTGGTCAGCGCGCCGCTGCCAGCCCACTCGGCGATCTCCTCGGCGCCGTCGGAGGTGTAGTAGGTCAAGACACCGTCGACAGACTTACTTCTCCGCCTGCCGGCCGGGTCGTAGTCATACAGCACCGTATGCGGCCCGGTGGCCTTCCTGAGGCGATTCTCTTCGTCGTATTCGTAAGTCCAGGTGCCGTCCCCCGTCAGATTGCCGTCCTTGTCGTAGCCCTGAGTGGTGGCGCCGACGGTGCTGTACTGGTTCAGGCTGTTGACGGCATAGCTCACCGCGGTGCTGGCCGTTTTCATCTCCAGGCTGTTGTCGGAAAGGGTCTCCCCGATAATCTGATGGCTGCCGTCATGGCTCAGCCCCCAGGCCGTGGTGGCGCTACCCACCGTGTGGCTAAGACTGGTCAGGTCGTCGTTGTCCTGGAAGCCCCAATGGGTGCTAGAGGTATTGCCCCAGGTGGCGGCGGTGGGCCGGCCCAGCGCGTCGTAGGGGCTGTAGCCGGCATGGGTGGCCAGACTGTCCGACAGCGTGGTCATCCGGTCCAGCGCATCGTAAGCGTAGGTTTCGGGATAGGTGGTGGTGCCGCCGGCTCCGTACAGCGTCAGCCCGGTGCGGTTGCCAGCCAGGTCAAGCCCGGATACCACGCTGCCGAAGCAGCGGCTAGTGCCAGTGGTGCAACCGGCGTTGAACAGACCCTGCAACAGGGTGTCGTCCACGCTCTTCAGTCGCTTGGCCGTGTCATAACGGTCGCGCAGGGTCTGGCTGGTGCTGGTACCGGTTTCGGTGTCGGTGAGAGTGATGTCCCACTTGCGGCCGGCTAGGTCGTAGCTGGTGGTGAGGGTGCGCTGGAAATGGCCCTGGGTGTTGGCCGCAACCGTCTGGCTGTTTTCCCGGTTCAGGACATCGAAGCCGGAGCTGATCAATTTGCCATCGCGGTTCTGCTTGGTGACTAGATTGCCGTTGTTGTCATAGGCCAGCTGCTCGTAGTCGGTGGGGCTGCCGTTGCAGGCGCCGGTGCTGTCCGGGAAGCAGGTTCGCCACAGCCGCAGGTAGCCGTCGTAGACCTGGCTGGTGAGGTTGTTATTGGCATCCTGGGTGGTGAGCATCTCGCCGTCGTTGCCGTAGCTATAACGCGCGTAGGTGATCTGGTCCGCGCTGCCCCAGCCCTTGTACACGGCCGAGGTCTGGCCAGCCGCGTCGAATACGGTGTGGCTGGTACGGCTGGCGCCCGGGCAGGTGGGGGCCAGCGGATTGGCCATGCCGGGCGCGCCCGTGGTGAGGCAGATGGTGGCGTCGGTGGCGTGGTCGTCGGCGTCGTAGCGCGAGACCGCCGCATAGCCCATCTCGTCGGTGACGATCAGCGGCTTCTTGGTGGGGCTGTAGCTGGTGGTCTTGGTGGCCCAGGTCTGCTGGGTGCAGGTCTGATCCTTGTCGCGGCTGACGCTGAGAATATCGCCGTCCGGATCGCGGCCGAACTTGGTATAGCTGCAGGTGCTGCCCGAGCCCGCGCTCTCGAAGGAAACCCGCCGGTCGAGGTCGTAGCCATAGCTGGTGGCGTGGCTGTTGGGATCGGTGACGGCGTTGATGTCGCCGTAGGCGTCGTAGCCGTAGGTGGTGGTCAACCCCAGGCCGTTGGGGTCCACGACCCGGGTATGGCGGTAGTTGGTGTTGGGGTCGTAGGTGTAGCTGATCTGCAGGCCGGAGGCGTCGGTCAGCGCGTTGATCTGACCGTAGGTGTTGTAGCCGTAACTGGTCAGCGGGATTTTCTGCGACTGCGACGGGCCGTCAAACACCGTGGGCTGGCTGACGCTGTTGAGCCAGCAGTGGGTCTGGTCATAGCTCCACGTGGTGGTGTTTGTCAGGGCATCGGTGAAGGTGCGGAGCTTGTCGCAGCCGCTGTCATAGGTGGCGGAGACCGTCAGCGAGGCCGGCACCACCGGAGTGGTGGCCTGGGAAGGGATGCGCTTGAGACTGGTGACGTTGTTGTTGTTGTCGTAGCCGAACTGCTCCTGATCCCCCTCCGGGAAGATGCGGGTCAAGGCGCGGTCGCGGCCGTCGTAGGTGGCGCTGGTGGTCCGGCCCAGCTCGTCGATGAACTGGACGCCGCGGCCGAAGGCGTCGTAGTACGTCGCGTAGGAATAACCCAGCGGGTCCAGGCGCTCGCCGCGGGTGCCGGAGATGAAGAACTGGTAGGCGCCGCGCTGGCTGGGGTACTTGATCGAGGTGGCGTCCTGGTAGGTCAGGACGTTGTTGGTGGCGTCATAGCCCAGCAGCAGCTTGGGATAGGCCGTGTCCGAGGGGGAATAAGCATCCCGGAGCAGGGTGTAGACCAGAGGGCGGGTGGTGGCGGTGCCCAAAGCGGTGGGCAAGTAGTCGTACTTCTCCATTTCGGTACTGCCGTTGGGGAGGGTCACCGAGCCCAATACCGATTCGCCGTTGATGAAGGCCCCCGTCGTCGCGGAGCCCGTGTAAGTCGCGCTGCGGCCCTGACCATCGCTGACGCTAGTCAGGTACATGGCCATCCAGTCCGAGCTCTCGTTGGGACTCAGGGTCAAGGTCCGCCCGAGATTGTTGCTCACCGTGAGCAGATCGTCGTTGTTCCAGATTGTGCTGCGGCCGTCACTCCCGCCGCCGGTGAGGTTTGAGCCAACCTGGTAGGTGAAGCTCAGCGTGACGCCGGCGGGGAAAGTCCAGCTTGAGAGATGCCAGCCGTGCGGCGCGCCGTATAAATAGGGGTAATCGGGGTTGTGATTTTTGTGCATCCAGTAAGCAAACTGCTGTACATCCTTGTGGCTGGAGGTATAGGTGAAGCTCACCCCGCCGTAAGCCCAATACGTTGATTGGTAAGGACTGCTGGGATCGATGTTAGTGGGCGCGCTGGTCTGGACCAAGGTTCCCTTGGCGCCCTTGGGCGGGTTGAAATTGCCATTCGGCAGACGCACCCACTGTTCGGCGTTAGCGCCGCGGGTGATGGTCACGGTGTTGTGCAGAATAGTGCTGTCCCACCAGTTCAGCGTCAGCGGCGCCAGCACCATGCGCTCGAGCAGCGGGATGTCGGTCAGGGCCGGTGTCTGCGGGCGAAGGATCTGCTGGAGGGCGTAGAGGGCAACCAGGCTGCTCACCGCATTGGCCGGCAGGCTTTGACCCATCGCTTCCATGCCGCTGCTGCCCATGCTGGCGCGGATGTCCAGGTTGTGAGTCCAGCCGGAGCCCAGGCCGGGGCTGTAGGCGCCGCCGGACTTGAAGCTGCGCTGGAACGAGAGCTCGTAAGGGAAGCCGCCGTTGCCGACGCTGATATCCGCCGGCGCCGAGTAGCTGAACTGCCCGGTCTTCAGATCCACGCCCAGCAGCTTGCTGCGGTCGCTGAACTTGTCCTTCAGCGCATCGGGAGAGTCGGACGGCAAACTTTCGTTCACATAGCTGGGCGGACTGCCGGCGCCGCCACCCTTGAAGCCATCACCGTAGGAGTCGGTGACGATATTGGCGATGGACTGGTAGACGCCGGGGGCTTGGTTCACGCCAGCGGTGTTCCAGGCGAAGAAGGCGCCGCCTCGCGTCAAAGACGGGGCACAAGTTTGCTGGGTCGGAAACCCGCTGTGAAATGTGTCGTTGTAAGCCGAGCAGAATCTACCCGGGCCGAGCTCGGCGTCCGCCGCCCCTATGACGAAGTAGCCGGCCTGCACGTAGGGTTGCATCAAAGAGTACGCTGAGGCAAACGTGGTGCCCTGCACGGGGAAGGTTTGAGCAGGGCCGATCGGGAACAGTTGCGACGAGGTCGTGGCGCCAGACAGCAGGTAGAAGCGCACTTGCTCGTTGCCGTTGCCCCAGCCAAAGCGGGTGGAAACCGAGGCCGGAGTGGCGGTGTCCAGCTGCTGTTCGTAGATGCTGCCCTCCAGCGCATCCGCGGCCGCGGGAATGGACTGCGCCAGGGCCGCGCGGTCCGAGCTGTTGCCGATGCGGCTGTTGACGCTCAGGCTGGTGGCGAGATTCAACGTCTGCGCCGCGTCCGCCAGGGCCCAGCAGATGGCCGGGCAGTCGTACTGCCCGTATGAGTTGACCTTCATGAAGGTCTGCATCCAGGCATTGATGCCGGACACCCCGATGGTGTGGTGCATCTGGTGCACCGCCGAAGCCATCTGCGCTTGCAGCTGTGCCATCCGGGTGTACTCGCCCAGCCAGCCCGCCGCGGCCTTGGCTTCGGTCATGTCGAAGTCCTGGGCCAGCGGTACTTCGTTTGTGGAGCAGGTTTCCGAGCCGGCACAGTTGAAATTGGATTCCGGGAACAGGCTGTCGTGGGGCTTATCCGCGCTGATCTTGCCGAGCAGGTTGGGACTGACGTCGCCCAGGCCGAGGACCAGATTGACCGGAGCGACGAAGTTCACCGGCCACTGGTCGAACGCATTGCCGATGGCCGTGGTGGCATCCATGTAGCTGCCACTGAGCGCCGCGTAGGGATGGTCGATCTGCAGGCGCACGTGGTACCTGCGCTGGTCTGGATAATGGTTGTCGGTGTAGCTCATGCTGCTGGAGGAGCCGGGGGCGGTGGGCACCGGCACGTCGTCCACTTTCAAGGTGATGGTCCCCGGCCACCACTGGGTATTGGAAATGTCGTAGAGCATTCGCCGGCCGTAGACTTCGTCCGTGAAGAACGTGCGCGCCGGAACCACAACCACCTGGGAGCCGCCGCTCACAAGGTATACGTCGGTGGTGAACTTAGTCCTATAGGCGTCAGGAATGTTGCCGGACCAGGCGTGGCTGGTGGCGTAGCCGGGAGTGGTGTTGGGGGGAAAAGGCAGGGAGGTCTGGCGCAGCGCGCCCGGTGCTTTGGGGAGGATGTCGTGCCGGCCCAGCAAGTCGTCGAGCTGCGGCGCCGGGCTCATGGCCTGAATGGTGTTCAGGAGGTTGTTGGCGTAGGTGGTGTACTGCGCCTGCATCGCGGTGGTGTTGAGGCCGGAGACATACGGCACGGATACCGTGCCGGAACCGCTATCCGGGGTGGCGCTCTGGTGACCGGTTTGGAAATTGCTGCCGCTGAAAGCGGCGCCGGTGACGGCGTTATCCGACCAGCCCATGCTGGTGCCCAGGTTGGGCAGCAAGGGCGCCGCAAAGTTGTGCGGCTTGAACGCCGGGTCGAAGTAATAGGTGGTGCCGTTGATCGACACCGAGACCCAGATGTGGGCGATGGTGGCGCTGCTCACGGGACCGCTGGTGGGCGTGACCGTGGCCGGGATGCCACCGTCGGCCAGGATGTTGATCAGGGACGCCGCATCGGTGACATTGCTCAGCCAGGACTGCACCTGGGCGCCGGTGAGCGTGATGGTGCCCTGCACGTAGCCTGCGCTGTAGCCGGAGGCACGCAGCAGGTCGACCATCAGCTGCGCCTGGTCGAAGGCGGTGCCTGACTGGTCGATGATCGCACCCAGGGCACCCTTCTGCAGCCCGTACATCGGCGTGATCTCAATGTTATTGCGGACGTACTCGTAGATCAGGTCGACGTTGTTGTGCAGGGCGTGGGCCAGGGTCAGGATCTCCGGCGGGTAGCCGCCGGACCACAGGTCCACCGTGCCGGAAGCCGTGCAGCCGGTAGCGACGGTGGTGCAGTAGTACGTATCCGCGTCCCCGGGACTGACCAGGCCGTTCGAGCCGCCGGCGGTGCCGACCGTCACTGCGGGCAGGTAGCTGGTCTGCGCCTGGAGTGCCAGCGGGAACAGGCCCAGCACGGCAGCAGCCAGCAGGCCGCGCAGCATCGTCTTGTTAGTCTTGAAATTCATGGGAGGCTCGACTCAGCAGTTGGCGCCGTAGCAGATGTTCACGTCGGCTTCATTCGAAAGCGCGCCACAGCCGTTGGCGTTGCAGGCTTGCACCTGGAAGGTGTAGGACTGACTGTTCTTCAGGCCAGCGCCGCTGGCGTACAGATTCGGCCCGGTATAGACATTGATCACCGTGTAGGTCGGGGTGGTCTCCCACAGCTTGTAGCTGGTGGGATTCCCGCCTGGATTGTTCCAGCTGAGGCTCCAGTTGCCGTTGATGGAATTGGTTTGGCCGGCCGGCGATAGCGTGGGGGGGGCCGGCACATTGGTTTCCTGGATGGTGCCGGTGGCGCTGGCCGTGCCGATGGGAGCGGCGTTGCTGGCGCCGCTCAGGGAGACGGTGAAATTGCGGGTGCCGGTCTCTAGCCGTGCGTCCATGGTGTTGACCACCACGGTCTGGCTGGTCGTGCCGACCGGGAAGCTGAGCGTTCCGGTCTGGGTGGACGGGGTGCCGGCGGTGATGTCCGTGCCGTAGACGGCGGTGCCGGAGTTGATGGCGTAGTTGACCGTGAACGGGATGCCGGATTGGCCGCCGCCCTGGGTCACGGTGAAGGTAATCGGATTGCCCTCGGCCACGGTGCCGCTGCTGTTGGCGATGGCGAAGCTGATCGGCGTATCTAAGTCGCTAATGCTGCCGCTGGCACTGGCGCTGCCCAGCACCGCGCCACCGGACGGCGTGCTGAGCGTAGTCACCAAGTTGCGCGTGCCTTCATACAGGCTGCGGTGAATGGTGGGAATGCTGATGGTCTTGGGACCATCCGCTGGAGCGAAGCTGAGCGTGCCGGAGGTGGCGGCGTAGTCGATGCCGGCCGCCGCCGTACCGTCGGAGGTGGCGTAGTTAACGGTCTGGGTCACGCTGGAAGCGTTGGCGCGGCTGACGGTCAGGTTCAGTATGCTGCCTTCCGGCGCGCTGTTGGCGGCGATGGAAAACGCCGGCGCCGGATCGGCGTCGTTGAGCGTGACGCTAGCGCCGTCGGTGGTGATGACGGCGCCGCTGCCCGGCGTGTTCAGCTTGAGCGAAAAGTTCAGCGGGCCGTCGTACTTGCTGTCGCGCACGGTGCTGACATTGACGGTCTGGCTGGTCTGGGTAGCCGTAAAGCTGAGGGTGCCGCTGGCGGCGGTGTAGTTGGTGGGGGAATGGGCGGTCCCATCGGCCGTAGCGTAGTTGACAGTCGCGGCGGCAGGGCCGGTCTTGGTGACCGTAAAGGTCGCCGTGCCGGGCTCGCTCACTGTCGGCGCATTGGCGCTGATGCTAAAGGTGGTGAGGGCGCCGCTGACGCTGGTGCTGCGGTTGCCGGCGGGGTCGTAGCTATAGGACTGGCCGGTGCCGTCCTCGTAGATCACGGCCTTGAGCCGGCCCAGCCCGTCGTAGAGGTAGGTGGCGCTGCCTGGCGCGGCAGCGGCCGCGAGGGCAATGCCGCCGAGCAGGCTGGCCAGAAGCGCGGTGCGCCGGATTTTGTGCATGTGTTCCCCAATGCGCGGCCTGCCGGCGCGCGCAACTACATTAGTGAGCGGTGAGGGTTAGGGTACCGGCGTGCGCCGCCAGCGCGGCAAGCGCCAGACAGGCTCCTGCGAGCCATCGCTTGAGCATGACTTCCCCTGAAAAACCTTCTGGAATCCCCAAAGGGCCGCGCGGTACTGGCACGAACCCAGAAGCAATACGATTGGTTACGGTACCCGTTTCTGTCAATGGCGAGAATGTGCGGTACGTCACAATTTCAGAAAAAGCCATTGATCCCGGCAAGCTCTCCCCGCTGGAAAGGTGCACAATCGCGCGACGCAGGGCCGTCATGGGGATCGGCCTTACGATCTCCTTACAAATGCCATCAATCGATTCCGGGACCTTCAACGACTACCTGCTGCGGGAAAACCTGGTCCCCGCCCGCGAGCTGGAGCGCGTGCACCAACTGGCGCAGGAATCGGACGAGCCCCTCGACGTGCTGCTGACGCGGCTGGGCCTGGTCGCCGAGCCGAAGCTGGCGGATGCGTATGCGCGCTGCCTGGGCATCCCGCGGCTGCACGAGTACCCCCATGAAGCGGTAGCCATCGATGGCCTGAGCCCTGCGTTCCTGCGCTCCAGCCGGGTGCTGCCGTTTGCCGGGCCCGATGGCGGGCTGGGACTGGCGATGAGCAATCCGCTGGACGGCTTCGCCCTGCGGGCCATCGAGTTCGCGGCCGGCCGGCCGGCGCAGCCTTACGCCGCGGCGCTGCATGAATTGAATTCGGCGATTGAGCGGCTGTATCCGGACCAAACAGCCTCGCCTGCAGCGACGGAGCAGGTTCCAGCCGGCAGCGACGAGGATATCGAGCGGCTGCGCGACCTCGCCAGCGAGGCGCCGGTGATCCGGCTGGTGCAGCGGCTGGTGACGACGGCGATCGAGCGCAAGGCTTCGGATATCCACATCGAGCCGATGGAGGACCGGGTGAGCGTGCGCTACCGTGTCGACGGGCTGCTGCGCGAGGCCGAGAGCCTTCCCCTGCAGCAGAAATCGGCGGTCGTATCGCGCGTCAAGATCCTGGCGCAGCTGAACCTTGCCGAACGGCGCCTTCCGCAAGCAGGCCGCACTCGCCTTACCAACCAGGGCCCGGCACGGGACTTCCCGAACGCCACCGCCCCTACCCTGCACGGCGAAAGCGTGGTGCTGCGGGTGCTGGACCGACGCGACGTGGCGCTGGATTTCACCGCCCTCGGCTTCGAGGAGGCGCCGCTGCGCCAGCTCCGTCACGCGCTGCAGCAGCCGCACGGCATCGTGCTGGTGACCGGACCGACCGGCAGCGGCAAGACCACGACGCTGTATGCGGCGCTGAAGGAGCTCAACGCGCCGACGCGCAAGATCCTCACCGCGGAAGATCCGATCGAGTACACCCTGGAAGGCGTCAACCAGGTGCAGGTCCGGCCGCAGATCGGCCATGACTTCGCCCACGCCCTGCGCGCCTTTCTGCGCCACGACCCGGATGTGATCATGGTCGGCGAGATTCGCGACGCCGAGACTGCGCGCATCGCGGTGCAGGCCTCTCTCACCGGCCACCTGGTGCTGTCCACGCTGCACACCAACAGCGCCGCCGGCGCCGTGACGCGCCTGCTGGACATGAGCGTCGAGGACTATCTGCTGGCGTCGACCTTGACCTTGGTGCTAGGCCAGCGCCTGGTTCGTCGCTTGTGCCCGCACTGCCGCGAGCCGCACCCCGCCCCGGCGTCGCTGCTGGAGCGTTTCGGCGTGACGGTGCAAAACGCAGAGGCGGTGCTGCATCGCCCGGTCGGATGCGCCGCCTGCGGCGGCAGCGGCTACGCCGGTCGCCTGGCCATCACCGAGGTGCTGGAGGTTGACGAGGACTTGCGCCGGCTGATCCTGGCGCGCGCCGACACCGGCTCGATCGAGCGCGCCGCAGTCGCGGCCGGCATGCGCACCATGAGCCAGGACGGCCTGCACAAGGCGCTGGCCGGGCTGACCACTCCGGACGAGGTGCTGCGCGTGACCCAGAACCTGTAGCCGATGGCGACCTATCGCTACACCGCGGTCGATCGCGCGGGCGAGCTGCGAAGCGGCCGCTTGGAAGCGGCCAGCGTAGCACTGGCCGCGGAGTCCCTCTCGCGCCAGAGCCTGCTGCCGGTGCAGTTGAACGAGGCAGGCGGCGGCTTCAACGCAGCGCGCCTGTGGAACTGGCGAGGCACCAGACAGGCAGGGCGCGACGACGTGGTGCTGCTGACGCAGCAGCTGGCGGCGCTGACCCGTGCCGGGCTGACGCTGGACCGGGCGCTGTCGATCGCGCTGCAGCTGGCGGAGACGCCGGCGCGGGCGCGGCTGCTCGAAAGCCTGCTCGGGGCCGTACGCCGCGGCGCATCATTCAGCGAGGCGCTGCAGCCGCACCACGCTACCCTCCCCGCCTACTACCTCGGTATGGTGCGCGCCGGCGAGGCTGGCGGCGCACTGCCGGAAGTGCTCGAGCGCCTGGCACGTCTGCTGCAGCGCGCCGAGGAAACCCGGCAGAAGGTGCTGTCGGCGCTGATCTATCCCTCGATCCTGCTGGCGATGATCGGGTTCACCCTGGTACTGGTGCTGGGCTTCGTGCTGCCGCGCTTCGAGGCGCTATTTGCCGAGGCGGGCGGCAGCCTGCCGCTGCCGACGCGCGTGGTGATGGCGCTGGGCCATGCGGTGCAGGACTACGGCCTGCTGATAGTTCTGGCCCTATGCGCCGCCGCCCTGATGGCGCGGCGCGCCTGGGGCCAACCGGAACTGCGGCTGCGGTTCGATGCCTGGCTGCTGCGGCAGCGCTGGCTCGGGCCAGCGCTGTGCAAGGCCGAGTCGTCGCGATTCGCCCGCACGCTCGGCACCCTGATCGCCGGCGGCATGCCGCTGCCGGCGGCGCTGCGGATCGCTGCCAGCGTGCTCTACAATCGGTCGCTGCAGCAGGCGCTGGACGGGATCGTACGCCGCGTCAGCGCCGGCGAGGGTTTCGCCGAGCAGCTCGGCGCCGGCCGCCGCTTCCCCGCGCTGCTGGTGCAGATGGCGCGGGTGGGCGAGGAAACCGGCCAGCTGGCGGAAAGCCTGGACCAGTCGGCCGCCAGGCTGGATGCGATTGAGAATCGCCAGGGCGTGGCCTCCGAA
>CAYWPB010000030.1:0-20587 GCA_964458725.1 uncultured Nevskia sp.
CGAATGCCTCGTTGCCGGTGCGCACCTGGCTGCTCGGCAGCGCCGCCGCTATCGCCGACCGCCTCGGCCGCACTTCTGCCGCGATTGCGGACTACGCAGAAGCGCAGCGCCTGCTCGCCGCCGCAGCGACGCGCGATCCCGGCCTGCTCGCGGCCTATGCCGACTGCCTGCTCGAGCACGGCGATGAACGCGCCGTCGTGGATCTTCTGGCCGGCAGCGGCCGCATCGACAGCCTGCTGCTGCGCCTGACGATCGCCGAGCAGCGCCTTGGCGCCGCCGGCGATACGGCGCAGGCCCACAACGCGGTCCGCGATGCCGCCATCCTCGACGAGCGCTTTCATGAGGCACGCCAGCGTGGCGACCGCCTGCACCTGCGCGAGGAGGCCCTGTACCAGCTGCGCCTGGCGCAGGACCCCAAGGCTGCGCTGCAACTGGCGCAGCAGGACTGGGTGGCGCAACGCGAGCCCATCGACGCCCGCATTTACCTGCGGGCCGCCCTTGCCACGCACGCCCCGGCTTCAGCCCAGCCGGTGCTGGAGTGGATGCGGCAGACGCGGATCGAGGATGTTTACCTCGCGCCGCTGGCGGCGCAACCCGGGGCTGGGCCTTGAAGCGGATGCTCGCCGTGGCGCTGCTGCTCTGCTGCGCCAATGTGGAGGCGCACAAGGCCAGCACCAGCTACCTGCGCCTGCAAGTCGACGGCGCCAATCTCAGTGGTGGCTGGGACATCGGCCTGCGCGACCTCGATTACGCCATCGGGCTCAATGCCTCCGGCGACGGCGAGCTCAGCTGGGGCGAGGTGCGGCAGGCGCAGGCGCGCATCGGCGCTTACGCACTGTCGCGCCTGCAGGTCAAAGCTGACGGCCGGCCCTGCATGCTGCAGCTGGCCGGCCTGCGCATTGTCGAGCACGGCGACGGCAACTACGCCGCGCTGGACCTCGCAGGAAGTTGCCCGCATGCGCCGCTCAGCCTGGCGCTGCACTACGACCTGCTGTTCGACATCGACACCCTGCACCGGGGCCTGCTGGACCTGCGCTTCGCCGGTGTCGACGAAGGCGGGCGCAGCGGCCTGTTCAGCCCGCAGCAACCGGAGCTGCGCTTTGCCCGGGCCCATGGCGATCCACTGACGGTCTTCACGCAATACTTCCGCGCCGGCCTCTGGCACGTCTGGAGCGGCCTCGATCACATGCTGTTCCTCGCCGGCCTGTTCCTGCCAGCGGTGCTGCGGCGGCAGTCCGGCATCTGGGTGCCTGCGCCGCGGCTGGGCACCGCGCTGCGCGACACCGCGCTGATGGCCACCGCCTTCACCCTCGCCCATGCCTGTACCCTCAGCCTGGCGGCCACCGGCGCCTTCACCCTGCCGTCACGGCTGGTGGAATGCGGCGTGGCGGCGACGGTGCTGTTCGCCGGCCTCAACAACCTGCTGCCGATGGTCTACCGCGAGCTGTACTGGCTGGCCGGGGCCTTCGGCCTGATCCATGGCGCCGCCGTCGCCACTGCGCTGATCGAGCTGGGCCTGCCGCCGGGCAGCCGCGTGTGGGCGCTGCTCGCCTTCAACCTCGGGGTGGAGGCGGCGCAGCTCAGCGTGCTGCTGGTCGTGATCCCGCCCAGCTTCGTGTTCCGGCATTCGATCTGGTATCGCCGCCTGGTGCTGGTGCCCGGCTCGCTGCTGGTGACTCTGGCGGGCCTCTCCTGGCTGATCGAGCGCGGCTTGGGCGTGGACCTGGGTGTGCCCTTGCCGTAGGGAACTACATCTGCCTAACACCACCTCCGCTCGCCCGAGTGTCCGCGCAGCGGACGTATCGAGGAGGCGCGATCTGCCATCCATGGCGGGACCTCCGCACGCTTAATCACCCCCGGCCCGGCCATCCCTGGCCGGGCGTCCGCCGGCGCGCGAACCTTTGGTTCGCAAGCGCGCCGACTCACCCCTAACTTTCCGCAGGCGTCCGAATGCCGGTCTGCCCGCCAGAATAGGCCTACCCGTCCGAGTAGCCGTCTGCCTGCCCTTTGAGGCTAGAATCCAGACCATAACGAGCAGGACAAACCGAGGAGAGCCGCGATGAAGAATCCCCGCAGCAGACTGCTGTGCTTGGCCCTGTGCGCCTTTTCCACCGTCGCGGTCGCGGCCGGTGGCGGCGCGTCCGGAGTGGACAGCGCCCGCATCGCCGCCCCCGAGCCCGGCAACTGGCTCACCACCGGCCACAGCTACAACGAGCAGCGCTACAGTCCGCTCGACAAGGTCAATGACGGCAACGTCGGTTCGCTCGGCCTGGCCTGGACCTACAAGCTGGACATCGACCGCGCCACCGAGGCCACGCCGGTGGTGGTCGACGGCGTGATGTACGCCACCGGCGCCTTCAGTATCGTCTACGCGCTAGACGCGCGCAGCGGCAAGCTGCGGTGGAAGTACGACCCCAAGGTGCCGCGCGAGCGCGCCGGCACTGCATGCTGCGACGTCGGCAACCGCGGCGTGGCGGTGCGCAAGGGCAAGGTCTATGTCGGCTCCTTCGACGGCCGCCTGATCGCTCTCGACGCCAAGACCGGCAAACGCGTCTGGGAAACCGACACGGTGCCCGAACACAACCGCAGCTACTCCATCACCGGCGCGCCGTTGGTGGTGAAGGACAAGATCATCATCGGCAACGGCGGCGCCGAGTTCGGCGTGCGCGGCTACGTCTCCGCCTTCGATGCCGAGACTGGCAAGCTGGCCTGGCGCTTCTACACCGTGCCCGGCGACCCCAAGCAGCCGCCCGAGAACAAGGCCATGGAGATGGCGCTGAAGACCTGGAGCGGCGACAAGTACACCACCTGGGGCGGCGGCGGCACGGTGTGGAACGCCTTCGCCTACGACCCCGAGTTGAACCTGCTCTACTTCGGCACCGGCAACGGTGTGTCCTGGAACCGCGTCGCCCGCGGCGAAAGCAAGCAGGACAGCAACCTGTTCCTCGCCTCGATCGTTGCCATCAACGCCGATACCGGCGAATACGCCTGGCACTACCAGGAAGTGCCGGGCGACATGTGGGACTACGACGCCGACGAGAGTATCGTCCTGGCCGACCTAAACATCGGCGGCAAGCCGCGCAAGGTGTTGCTGCAGGCGCCGAAGAACGGCTTCTTCTACGTGCTCGACCGCGCCACCGGCGAACTGCTCTCGGCCGACAAGTTCGCGCCCGCCACCTGGGCCAGCGCGGTCGACCTCAAGACCGGCAAGCCGCAGATCGACGATGCGGCTTCGGACTGGACCAGCGGCCCCAAGCTGGTGGTGCCCGGCCCGCTCGGCGCCCACAACTGGCAGCCGATGTCGTTCAGCCCCAAGACCGGCCTGGCCTACATCCCGGCGCAGGAGGGCGCGGGCCTGCTGGCGCCGGACAACGACGCGACCTTCAACGACCACGTCGGCACCTGGAACCTCGGCACCCAGCCGCTGGCACTGCCGGAAGACCCCAAGCAGCTGCAGCCGGTGATCGACTCCTACAAGGGCCGCCTGGTGGCCTGGGACCCGGTGGCGCAGAAGCAGGTCTGGTCGCAGGAATACCGCACGCCGTGGAACGGCGGGACCCTCAGCACCGCCGGCAACCTGGTGTTCCAGGGCACCGCCGACGGCCGCTTCGTCGCCTACTCCGCCGACAGCGGCAAGAAGCTGTGGGAATCGCCAGCCAATACCGGTGTCATGGCCGGCCCGGCGAGCTATGAGGTCAACGGCGAGCAATACGTAACGGTACTGGCCGGCTGGGGCGGCGCCTTCCCGCTGTCCTTCGGCTCGATCTCGCTCAACGCCAAGGTCCGGCCCGAGGCGCGCGTGCTGACCTACAAGCTCGGCGGCAAGGCCAAGCTGCCGCCGCCGAAGAACACGCCGGCGGTGCAGCCCGAGCCGCCCGCGCTGACCGGCGACGACAAGACCGTGGCCAGGGGCCGCGATCTGTTCAACGGCAGCTGCGGCGTCTGCCACGGCCTCAGCGCCGTCAGCGGCGGCGTGGTGCCGGACCTGCGCTACCTCACGCCGCAGAAGCACCAGATTTTCCTCGGCATCGTCTACGGCGCCCGCGCCAGCCACGGCATGCCCTCCTTCGCTGGCCGCATCAAGCCGGAAGATGTGGACGCCATCCACCAATACCTGATCAAGCGCGCGCATGATCTGAAGGATGAGCTGAAGGCGGCGCAGACGGCTGCGAAGTAGGAATAGCGAGACCGTTCGCGCCGAGTGCCGGCGTCAGCGGGCGTATCGAGGCGTCGCACATCCCTCGATACGCGCGCTGCGGCGCTACTCGGGGCGAACGGGCATTGCTGGTTGCAAGGCGGCCCATGGCCGCCGACGCGCCGACGCGCCGGCAAAGCGTGGCACAACCGCAAAGCGCCGGCGGGCGTGACCCCTCCCTGCCAGCACAGGGCCTGCTGACACTAAGCTGTCAGCAGCCTGTCTCTAGCATGTCGGTCATGGGCGCAGCCCGCGCCCCACCAACATCCACATCAGGAGACCGGATCATGCTGAAGGGAAGCTGCCACTGCGGCGCCACGCGGTTCGAGATCGACGCCGCGCCGGAGAGCCTCACCCGCTGCAACTGCACCCTCTGCGCCAAGCGCGGCGCGCTGTGGGCCTACTACAAACCGGCACAGTTCCGTCTCGTCACGCCGCCCGAGCAGCGCGCGACCTATCAATGGCGCAGCAAGACCGTGAAGCACCACTTCTGCGCGTCCTGCGGTTGCGGCACCTACAGCGAGTCGCCGGAGTGGGTCGAGGGCAAGCCGGACTTCAGCAATCCCAAGATCGGCATCAACGCCCGCCTGCTCGACGATTTCGATCTCGACTCTGTGCCGGTCACCGTGATCGACGGCCGCAACCTCTGGTAGCGCTCAGGCGGCCTTGCCGGCGTACCAGCTGCTCATCGCCTGCTGGCGGTACTGCTCGCGCTTGCCTTCCCCCGGCAACCAGTGCCGGTGACCGCTGGCGGCGCGGGTGAAGAAGTCCAGCAGCGCGATATGGCGGCGCATCACCCGCTGCTGGCGGTGCGCGATCAGCGGGTTGAAGATACCGATGCGCGAGAAGATCTGGCGCGGGTTTTTCTTGATCCACAGCCAGGAGCCCATCTCCAAGGTCAGCGGCAGGAAGATGCGCGCCGGGTCGCCGATGGCGCGCAGGTAGAGGTAGTCCCACAGGTCGCCGTGGGTCAGGTACTGGCGGCTCTGTGGCTCGAACACGTAGCGATGGTGGGCGTGGCTGCGCTCGAAGATGGTGCGCAGCGCATGCATCTCCGGCAGGTGCAGGATCGGCTGCGCGGTGTGGGCATAGGGGAACCAGATGCGGTCTTCGGTGCCGAAGCCGGAATGGCAGTCCACCGCCAGGCTGAAGCGTCGGCTGAGCAGCTCGCGCTGCACCAGCTCGCACAGTGCGGTCGCCTCCGGCTCCATCGGCGCGCCTTCGCGGCCGCGGTACCAGGGCAAGCCGGCGCTGATGCGCTGGCCGCCAAGCATGAACGGCACCGGCTCGCTCGCCTCCACCGGCGCGTTGCGCATCAGGTCCACACCGTGCGGGTTGGCGCGCGTGCCCATCCACAGGCCACCCGGATTGACCAGTGGCATGAACACCAGGCGGATGCCCTCCAGCTGCTGCTGCAGCACCGTGTCCCAGGGCAGGCGGGTCAGGATACTGCGCATGTAGCCCATCACCACGTCGGCGCCAATCCGCTCGAGCCCGTGCACGCCGCCGAAGAAGCCCACTGCCGGCACCTCCGGCGAAGGATTGCCGAGGGTGAAGGCATACACCGGGAAGCGGCGCGTGCCGCTGTGCACCTCGCACAGCAGGCGCATTTCCATCAGCCCCGCGCAATCCTCGACGAGACGATTCAGCTCGATCAGCTCGGGCGGTTCGATGATATTCACGCTCTAATGCCAGGGTCTTGATTCCCGGGGCAATTTAGCCGCGCAACATGTCATGTTGTTGACGCACAACCGCAACAATGGGCCCCGTCACACGGCTGCCACAAAGCTTTCATCCGGCCTTGCTAGCGTACGTGGTCAGTTGCCTCGACGCAGCGCGCCACCCCGGCGCGATGAAGGCACCAAGGAACAAGACCATGCGTGGATTCGTCCGCAGCTTCAAGGCCCACCCGGTGCTCACCGTCGGCAGCATGATGCTGGGCGTGTTCGAGTTCGTCGCGCTGCAGCGCTCGCAGTTCGTCGCCCGCGTCCAGCAGTAAGGCACTCTGCCATTTCATGCAGCCCTGCTGCCGTCTCCCGCAAGCGCGGGTGGAGCAGCTTCAGCTGTCGCCGAGGAATACCACCTCAGGCGATCCCTCCACTCCGGCGGCAGCCATCCGCTGCGCCAGTTCCTCCGAGCTGAAGTAAGCACGCGCCTTATCGACGTGGCTGGCGTGGAGCAGCAACACCACATCGAGCGGGTCGTCGACGTTGCGCCAGATGTTGAAGGCCCGGATGCCCACGCTCTCGCGCAACGACTTGCCGCGATCGTAAGCCTGCTTCCAGGTATCGAAGTCCTTGACCCTGATGCGTGCCATGACATGGAACATGCGCCGCTCCGGTAGCCGATGGGCGTTCCGAGCCTAGCGCATTGCAGCCTTGGCGTCCCCTCTCCCCGCGTTTGCGGGGGAGAGGAAGAAATACGCAATGAGCAATCAAGCGGCCAGAAACTCCAGCGCCGCCCTCGTCACCACCTCCGGCTTCTCCTCCTGCACCAGCAGCTTGGCCCCCGCGACCGCGACGAAGCGGCCGTGAGGGATTTGCCGCGCCATCTCGCGCGCCAGGGCCACCGGGAAGGTCGGATCGTCCTCGCCCCACAGCAGCAGCACCGGCATCGCCAGCTCGGCATGGCGCTGGCGCAGCGCGTCGACGCTGTCCCAGTAGAAACCGGCCAGGTAGCGCAGCATCCCGGTGGTGGCGGTGGCGGAATCGACATAGCGCGCCGCGAACTCGCGGCGGAAGCCGCCCTCGATCAGTTCCAGGTCGTTGAAGCAGCCGCCGAAACCCATCGGCGAGCGCAGGAACCAGCTCGAGCGCATCAGCAGCCGGAATCCCGCCGCAGCACCGGGCAGGTGCCGCGCCATGAACTGGTACGGCCGGATCCACGGCGGCCGGTGCCCCGGGATCTCGGTATTGATCAGGATCAGCCGCCGCACCCGCGCCCCGTCCTCCAGCGCCAGGTAGCGGGCGATGCTGGCGCCGGTGTCCTGCGCCATTACGTCGTACTGCGCGAGCCCGAGCTGGTCCGCCAGCAGCTTGAGGCGGTGCGCATGCCCCTGCCAGCTCATGTCGCAGGCCGCGTTCCAGTCCGCCTCTCCCATCCCGGCCAAGTCCACCACCAGGCAGGTATGCCGTCGCGACAGCTCCGGCAGCAGCCTGCGCCAGGTGTAGCCGTGCAGCGGAAAGCCGTGCACCAGCAGCAGCGCCGGCCCGCTGCCGAAGCGGCGCAGCGCCAGCACCGCGTCGCCGCACCCGATGCGTTCGACCTGCGCGGCGGCGTAGAGACGGGATTCCTCGTCGGTGGTTCTGGTCAGCATCACCTGCTCCGGTGGTTCGAGGCTGAACATAGCGGGAGCACAGCGGGTGGACAATGACCCGGGAGGTAATCGGCGGGCAGGTGCCTGGAGCCGGAAGACATCTTGTTCTCCTACGGATTGCCCCAATCGCACCTCAACACCCGTACCTGCGACGGGTTGAACATGTAGGACGGATTCAGGCCGAAGGCCTCGTTGAAGGCGCGGTTGGCGTGGGCCAGGTCGTAAAACCCGGCCTGCTCGACCACTTCCACCAGCGGCGTACCGCGCGACCACAGCCAGACGCCTTTCCAGATCGCCGTCCAGCGCAGGTAGTGCGTCAGGGTGCAGCCCACCTGCTCCGGAAACAGATGGCGCAGGCGTGACGACGACAGGCCGACACGCTGCGACAGCCACGGCAGGGTGACGACCTGCATCGGGAAATCGTCGATCAATTGCAGCGCCTGCACGATGCCCGGATGCAAGGCCGGCGGGGCCGGTCGCTGCCCGGACACGGCAAACACCATGCGGTGAATGAAGGGCTTCAGCTCGTCGGCCGGCAGTTCGCCGGCGTGTAGGCGATCGATGTCGGCCTGCAGCGGCTTGAAGACGGAGGCGTCGACCTCCCGCACCGGTGCGCTGCCAGGCAACAGGCCCAGCGCATTGAACTCGGGCGTTGCGACGGCGAGGTCGCAGATCAGGATGGTGCTTTTAACGGCCATGATCCGGCGCCGTGGCACTTTTGGTGCAATGAGCGCGGCCTGGGTGACGATCCGGTCGGCTGCCCCGGTGTCGAGGGTGATGGGATTGCCGCTGGCGTACATCAGGGTGGCCGCCAGGCGCCGATAGGGATTGTCGCTGCGGTCCAGCACGAACGATGGCGCCAGCAGCACAAAGCCGTGACGCCAGTAGTAAATCGTGATCAGCGGTGCACTTGCCGGGTTCGCCCCTGCGGACGCCACTGCGCTTCCTCCGAGGCCGCGGGCCAAGAGCGAATAGTACAAAAGGCCTCATCCGATCGCCCGCCCGGACAGCCTTTGCATACAAGCGCTCCCGCCCGCCAGGCCGTACAGTGCGGGAACAACAATTAGCGGATGCGAGGGGAGAAAGATGCGTTCTGTTCGAGGCTGCGGCACGGCCATGTGGTTGGCGCTGGCCTTGTTTGGCGCCGGCTGCACCAATTCCAGCTCACCGGCGACGAATGGCGCCACCGGCGACGCGGGGGGTACGGGCGGCATGGCAGGCGCTCCGGCGGCACTGCCGGCACCGACCTACCCGAGCACCGTGAGCCGGGAAATCGCCATCCCGATGGCGGACGGCATCGAGATCGCCACCACGGTCACCTTCCCTTCGCTCGACGGCAACACGCCGGCGCCGGGCAAATTCCCGGTGGTGCTGTCGGTCACGCCATATGGGCGCAACGGCCTGGGCGGGGCGCCGGACCGCACCATGTTCGCGACGCGCGGCATCGTCGGCGTCACCGCCGACACCCGCGGCACCGGCGGCAGCGAGGGCAATCTCGACCAGAACTACTTCTCGCCGCTGGAAGCGAGCGACAGCGCCGCCTTGATCGAATACTTCGGCACCCGCGACTACTCCAGCGGCAAGGTCGGCATGTCGGGCGGCTCCTACGTCGGCATCACGCAGCTGCTGGCGGCGGAGCAGCAGCCGCCGCATCTGGCAGTGATCACGCCGCAGGTGGTGCTGTCCGACCTGTACCGCGACGGCTTCGCCCACGGCGGCATCCCCAGCATCTTCTTCGACGCGCAGTACCTGGTGGTACAGGGCGCGCCCGGCCTGGGCTCGACCAACACCAATCCGGCCCTGCTCCAGGTCAGCGTGATCGGCAAGATCCAGCAGCTCCTCGGCACGCCGATCGCCTTCGACTACCTCGAGCGGCCGAACGACGGCTCCTTCTACAAGGACCGCTCGCCGGTCTACACCGCCAGCCGGATCAAAGTGCCGGTGCTGCTGGTCGGCGGCTGGCGCGACGGCCTGTCCCAGCACGGCGGGCCGGAGATGTACCACGCGCTGGCGCAACGGCCGGACGTCGAAACGCGGCTGTACATGGACCCCTGCACGCACAAGGGCTGCGGCGGGGAATTCGCCCCGCTGACCAATCCGCCCGGGCAGGACAACGAGCAGGCGGTGATCTACGAGTTCCTCGCCAAGTACCTGCTCGGCACGCCGACGCCGGCGCGCAGCCCGGTCCGCGTCTACCTGCAGGGCGCCAACCACTACCTCGAAGATACGCAGTGGCCGGTGCGCGGCACCAGCTTCGTCCGTTTCTATCTCAGCCACGGCGGCCTGACGCCCGCCGCACCGGCCGCAGCCGGCAGCGAGAGCTACTTCACCGATCCGCTGGCGGGGATGAGCATGATCTTCGACCAGTACGGCACCGTGGCCATCACGCCGTACATCCCGACCGATCAGCGCCTGGAGGACGGACAGGGGCTGACCTTCCGCAGCGAGGTGCTGAAGACGCCGCTGACCTTGACCGGGCCGTCGATGCTGCACCTGGTCGGCGCCTCCACCGCGACCGATACGGACTGGATCGTGAAGATGGCCGACGTCGGCCCCGACGGCAGCGAGACCCTGATCACCAACGGCTACCTGCGGGCCTCGCATCGCGAGCTCGACCCGGCGCGCAGCCGCCAGGGCGTGCCGTATCACACGCACACCAATCCGACGCCGATCGAAGCGGGCAAAAACTATCCCTACGACGTCGAAGTCTGGCCGACCGCATACCAGCTGGCCAGCGGCCACCAGCTGCAGATCCGCATCACCAGCTACGATGTGCCGACCCACGCGCCCGCGTACATCGACTTCGACCGCAACAATCCGCTGGCGACCACGGTGACGCCGATGCTGCCGGCGACCAACACGCTGGCCGAAGGCGGTGGCGATCCGAGCTATCTGCTGGTGCCGGTGAATGGCCAGTGATCGGGCCATGGCGGCCCGTCTGAAACGGCTCGCCCGCGGCGCGCTGGCGCTGTGGCTGGCAGGCGGGCTGGCGGGCTGCGGATCATCATCGCCGGCGGTCGAAATGCCGGGATTGGCCGGCGCCGCCGGATCCTCTTCCGGATCTGCCGGAGCGCCCTCGCCCGATCTCATCAGCAGCCCGCTCCGGCCGGCGCCGCCGCGCGTGGTGCCGCTGGCGTCGGCGCCTGACACCGGCACGATCCCGCTCGACGCGAGCCTGGCGGCTTGGCCCGGCGCCGCTTCGCACCTCGCCGGCACCGCCCACTACGATCACGGCGAATGGATCTACGAGGACTACCCGTGGACCGCCTACGGCGCCGCGCAGGCAGACCTGGTGGTGCTCTACGAGCTGCTCGACACCCTGGGCAATGCCTTCGAGCCGGCGCAGCGCCTGCCCGGCGGGCTCGGCTTCCTCATCGCCCAGACCGGCGCCGGGCCTCTGGCGGACCAGGCCGACCTGTCGGAGCTGCGGCTGGCGGTGCGCGGCTCCGACGTGTACCTGCTGGCGCGCACCACCACGATGACGGCCCCGGTGCAGACGGCGCTGCTGCTGCTGTTCGACACCGGCCGCGCCGGCGCCGCCTACGCCGTGCCTTTCGGCTCCGGCCTCAGCACCAGCAGCGCCGATACCGCCGCCCTGGTCACCGCCGGCGGCACCCGGATCGTCGACCTGGCCAGCGGCAACACGCTGGCCAGCGCGCCGGCCGCCGCCGATGCCACCGGCTACATCAATGCGCTGGAGACGCGCCTGCCGCTGGCTCTGGTCGGCAAGCCGGACCGCTCGAGCATCCGCCTGGTCGCGGCCAGCGGCCTGGCCGCCGCGGGCGCGTACGAGCTGCAATCCGGCGGCTCCGCCGGACCGATCGCCAAGGTGGTGCCGCGCTTCGACGAGCCGGTGGAGTCGGTGTTCGACCGCCGCCAGGCGCTGGCCCTGGCGGCACACGACATCGATCACTTCTTCACCACCGTGTCGCTGGACCGGCTGCGCGCGGGCAGCAGCGAGCGCCTGCTGCCCGGCATCGGCTACAACGTAAGGACCTTCGTCGCGCCGGAGGCGCTCAGCAGCGAAGGCGGCACCAACGGCATCCTGCGCGAGTACGGGCTGTACCTGCCACAGGGTTTCGCCGACGCGCCCACTCCGGCGACCCTGCTGTTGCGCGGCTCCAGCATGACGGCGCATTCCCTGGCGGCGATCACCCCGGGGCTGTTCCAGAACCTGGGCGACGACAACGGCGCGATCATGGTCAGCCCCTGCGGCCGCAGCGACCTCGACCAGTTCCGCGGCCCGGTCTATCACGACGTGCTGCAGGCGCTCGGCGACGCCCAGGCGCTGCTGCCGATCGATCCCGAGCGCATCACCGTGGCCGGCTACTCGATGGGCGGCTACGCCACCTACATGTTCGCGGCGACCCAGCCGGACCGTTTCGCCGGCGCCTTCGTCATCGAAGGTCCGGTGGGCGGGCTGCAACCCGCCACTTCGCTGTACCAGTTTCCCGACGTGATTCCCTTGCTGGCCAACCTCAGGTACGAGCCGATCGAGATCTACCAGGGCGACATCGACGCCGACGTGCCCGTCACCAATGCCCTGGCGGCGGTGCAGCGCCTCGACGGGCTCGGCGACCGCTTCCGCTTCAACCTGCTGCCGGGCAACACGCACTTCACCCCCGGCATCCTCAACGACTACAGCATCGGCGCACGCTACCTGCGCGCCACGCAGCGCGAAGCCGCGCCCGCGCGGGTCGTCTACGCCCGTTCCATGCCCTACGAGCAGGCGGTGGACACGGGGTCGACCACCGATCAGCCGAACGCCGGAAAATCGACCGGCCTGCAATTCGGCGACGCCTGGTTCGTCCACGACCTGCAGGCGGCGGATCCGGTCAACGGCACCGCCACGGTCGACGTCACCAGCCTCGCCCGTCCCGCCGGCACGGTGACGCCGCTGCTGACGACGGGAATCGACAGCGGGCCGCTGGGCGGCCAGACCGCGTCGCCGTTCGAACAGCTGGCCTGGCAGCCCGGCCCGGGGTCCGGTGCGCCGCGCAATGCGATGCAGGCGCAGCTCTCCGGAACCACCCACGTCCGCTTCGACCTGGCCGGAATGGCGCTGACCGGCACCCGGCCGCTCGCGGCCGACATCGGTACCGACACTGCGACGACCGTCGAGTGGACGCTCACCGGTGCCGCCTGCGTCACGCTTGCCAGCGACGGCGCTCCGTCGCCGGTGGAGTATGCCTCCGGATCGGTGGCGGTGGTGCTTGCACCAGGCCAGCACCGGATCAGCCTGAATCCCTGTTCGCCGTAACAGGCTCCTTGCCGCAGGGTCCCGGAACGAACGGGTACGGTTGCCTACAGGCTCCGTGATCGGTCTTAATATCCGGCAGCAGCCAAAATTCGGGGGGATGGACCCATCATGGCCAGAGTGACCGGGATCGGCGGCGTCTTTTTCAGAGCCGGAATGACAGCGCGGCGCTTGCCGCCTGGTACCAGAAGCACCTGGGCATGCCGCTCGAGAGCTGGGGTGGCGCGATTCTGAGATGGCCGGACGACAAGGCCGGGGACAAGGGCCTCACCGTGTGGACCGTAGCCCAGAAAGACAGCCGGTGGTTCAGCCCCAGCGACTCCGCGTTCATGATCAACTACCGGGTGGACGACCTCGGCGGGCTGCTCGCGCAGCTCCGCGCGGACGGCATCGAAGTCGTCGGCGGTCCCGAATCCCATGAAACGGCAAGTTCGCCTGGATCATGGATCCGGAGGGGAACAAGGTGGAGCTGTGGGAGCCGATGGCCTGGGACGAGAAGAACAAGGGCGCGTGAAAAATCTGGCTCAACGCGCCGTATAACAACTAAGGAATTGGCAGGGATATGAGCTACAGCATCGTCTTTACCGGCAAGATCCGCCAGGGCGCCACGCTGCCGGAAACGCGCAGCAACCTGGCCGAGATGTTCAAGATCACCAACGAGGCCCTGCTCGACAAGGTCTTCTCCGGCAAATCGGTGATCCTGAAGAAAGGGCTGAGCGAGGACGAGCGCGCAGCCAGGGAGATGATCCTGCTGATGGCCGGCGCCGTCTGCGATGCGCAACGACGCGCCGCCGCCCTCGCCCCCTGCTCCGGCGGTGGAAACCCCGCCTGCTGCCGAGCCTCCGGCCCAGCCGGTAGACCCAGCGCGGCAACATAAACTAGGCCGAAACGCAGCGGCGGGCTCACCGCAGATATCGCTAAGACAATGGACTATCCGCTTTCCGGATCATGCCAATGCGGCGGCGTGACCTACAGGCTTCTCGAGCCGCCGATCGCCGTAGCCGCGTGTCACTGCAAGCAGTGCCAGAAGCTCTCGACCAGCGCGTTCAGCATCACCGCGATGGTGCGCTCCTGCGCCGTCGAGTTCACCGGCGAAATGAAGGAGTGGAGCCGGGTTGCCAGCAGCGGCAATGTAAGCGCCGCCAGGTTTTGCCCCACCTGCGGCAATCACATCTACCACTTCAATCCTGCCGATCCGACAAAAATCATGCTGAAGCCGTCGACTCTCGCCGACACCAGCCCGATCCAGCCGACGATTCATGTCTGGGTCAGCGAAAAGCAGGACTGGTACACGATTCCGGATGGTGTGATGGTCTTTGAGACCCAGCCGTAGGACTCCTGGCCCCAATCACGGCCAATAAAAAAGGCCGGACCTCGCGGCCCGGCCCTTTCGCATCGCTTCACTGCGCGATCAGAACAGCGCGGCGTCCAGGTCCATCAGCGACGCGGCGCCGGCACGGGCGGCGCGGAAGTGGAACTCGGTCTCCGGCAGCAGCTTGGCGTAGTAGAAGCGCGCGGTGGCGAGCTTGGCCTTGTAGAAGTCGCCCTCGCCCTGCTTGTCCAGGGCGATGCGGGCCATGCGGGCCCAGAAATAAGCGAACACGAAGTGGCCGATCACACGCAGGTACGGGGTGGAGGCGGCACCGACTTCCTCGGGGTTCTTCATCGCCTTCTGGCCGACTTCCATGGTCAGCTTGGTCACTTCGTTGCCGAGCGCGCCGAGCGGGCCGATGAACTCGGCCATCTCCGGCTTGTCGGCCTGGGCCTTGGCGAAGGCGGTGACCAGCTTGCCGAACTTCTGCAGCTTGGCGCCCATGTCGCTGAGCACCTTGCGGCCGATCAGGTCGAGGGCTTGCACGCCGTTGGTGCCCTCGTAGATCATGTTGATGCGGGCGTCGCGCACGTACTGCTCCATGCCCCACTCCTTGACGTAGCCGTGGCCGCCCAGCACCTGCAGGCCGAGATTGGTGCACTCGAAGCCGTTATCGGTGAGGAAGGCCTTGATCACCGGGGTGAGCAGCGCGACGAGGTCGTCGGCATCCTTGCGTACGGTGTCGTCCGGGTGCGAGTGCTGGCGGTCGATCTGCAGGCCGGTCCAGTAGGCGAAAGCGCGGCCGCCTTCGACATAGGCCTTCTGCGTCAGCAGCAGGCGGCGCACGTCGGGGTGGACGATGATCGGGTCGGCCGGCTTGTCCTTGGCCTTGGGGCCGGACAGGGAGCGCATCTGGATGCGATCCTTGGCGTAGGCCAGCGAGTTCTGGTACGCGATCTCGGTCAGGCCCAGGCCCTGCATGCCGACGCCGAGACGGGCGCCGTTCATCATCACGAACATGGCCGGCAGGCCCTTGTTCGGCTCGCCCACCAGCCAGCCCCTGGCGTTGTCGAGGTTGATGACGCAGGTGGCGTTGCCATGGATGCCCATCTTGTGCTCGATCGAGCCGCACTTGATGCCGTTGCGCTCGCCCGGGTTGCCGCTGGCATCGGGGATGAACTTCGGCACGACGAACAGCGAGATGCCCTTGGTGCCGGCCGGCGCGTCCGGCAGGCGCGCCAGCACCAGGTGCACGATGTTGTCGGACAGGTCGTGCTCGCCGGCGGAGATGAAGATCTTGCTGCCGGTGATGGCGTAGCTGCCGTCGCCGTTCGGCTCGGCCTTGGTCCGCAGCAGGCCCAGGTCGGTGCCGCAGTGGGCCTCGGTCAGGCACATGGTGCCGGTCCACTCGCCGGTGACCAGCTTCGGCAGGTACAGGTCCTGCAGCTCCTTGGCGCCGTGGGTGTGCAGCGCGGCGTAGGCGCCGTGCGACAGGCCGGGATACATGCCCCAGGCCTGATTGGCGGAATTGATCATCTCCATGAAGACGTTGTTGACCAGTTCCGGCAGGCCCTGGCCGCCGAAGTTCGGATCGGCGGAGAGCGCCGGCCAGCCGGCCTCGACGTACTGCTTGTAGGCTTCGCGGAAGCCTTTGGGCGCGGTCACCACGCCGTCGCCGGAGTAGGTGCAGCCTTCCTCGTCGCCGCTCTGGTTGATCGGGAACAGCACCCCGGCGCAGAACTTGCCGGCTTCCTCGATCACCTGGTCCACCGTGGCGGCGTCGATCTCGGCATGGGCCGGCATAGCCTTGAATTCCTGCTCGACGTTCAGCAGCTCATGGAGGACGAACTGCATATCGCGCAACGGCGGCGTGTACTGACCCATGTGACTCTCCAATCTCAAGCGGTGAATGGAACAAACCCGCCCGGGGCGAAGGCGCGGACCGGACGGGTATCGGAATTACCTGGGACATACGCTAGCGTATGTTGGAGCGGATTGCTAGTGCTGCAGCGCCACATTTTGGCTTTGGGCGCCAGGTGCAGAGATTTCTATTCTTTGGAATAGCCTGGAGATGCCAGTGACGGCTGAGGCTGATGCTGGTCCAGCCTGAAGGCCGACCTACGCCCCCTATACCGATGTCATTCCCGCGAAAGCGGGAATCCAAGTGCGCCTTCAAATCGCACCACAACTTGTTGATTTAGATGGATTATTCTGCTCATCCCTGAGCCGAAGCCTTCGGCCTCGCTTCGCTCGCTCAAATGCGTTCCAGACGCATTTGTCTCGCTTCCGCGGGAATGACGACGTCAGAGGTCGTCGCGGCAAAGCTCACTTCTTCCGCGCCGCTTCCTGCTCCGCCTTGGTCAGCGCCACCCGGTTGCGCAAGTACAGCGGCTGCAGCGCCCCTGCGGCGATGCCCTGCCCGGCGGCGAACGCCGGTGCGGCCAGCGGCAGCGCGTCCTGCGCTTGCGGCAGGGCGGTGTCCTCAACCGGGTCGAGGGTGGCAGCAGTGCGGGCGCGCAGCTCTGCGCCGTGGCTATGCCAGCCGCTGCCGGCGGCGGCGTAGCGTCCCCGCGCCGGCAGCTCGAGCAGCGACGGCGCGATCACCTGGGCCTCGCCCTGCCCGATGGCCAGGCGGTCGACGCCGGCGAATGCCTGCCAGTAGACCTCGCTCATGCGCGCGTCGATGGCGGCGAGGATCTGCGTGGCGCCGTGGCGACGGATGGCGCCCTGCGCCAGCATCGCCAGAGAAGTAACAGGAAGTACCGGGCGGTCCAGGCCCAAGGCCAGACCTTTGACGAAGCCGACACCGATGCGCACGCCGGCGAAGCTGCCCGGCCCGACGCCGCAGGCGATGCCGTCGAGCTGGGCCAGCGCGATGCCACAGTCGGCGGCGAGCTGATGCAGCATCGGCAGCAGGCGCTGCGAATGGGTGCGTCCGGCAAGCTCGAAGCGCTCATGCACAGCGCCGTCCAGCCACAGGGCGACGGAGCAGGCCTCGGTGGCGGTATCGATCGCAAGAATCTTCATGCCGCCTCCAGCGAGCGCAGCCATTCGCATGCGGCATTGGCGTCGGCCAGGACCGGCATCGGCGGCAGGCTGGCCAGCACTTTGCGGCCATAGGCCTTGCCGCGCAGGCGTGGATCGCAGATCACCACCAGGCCGTGGTCGGCGTCGTCGCGGATCAGGCGGCCCACGCCCTGGCGCAGGGTGGTGATGGCGCGCGGCAGTTGCACCTCGAAGAAGGGGCTGCCGCCGCGGGCCTTCACCGCCTCCAGCCGCGCCTCGAACACCGGGTCGTTCTGCTGGCCGAACGGCAGCTTGTCGATCGCCACCAGGCGCAGCGCCATGCCTTTCACGTCCACGCCTTCCCAGAAGCTGCTGGTGGCGACCAGCACGCC
Organism: uncultured Nevskia sp.; assembly: GCA_964458725.1. GTDB lineage: Bacteria > Pseudomonadota > Gammaproteobacteria > Nevskiales > Nevskiaceae > Nevskia. The sequence goes on from CAYWPB010000030.1 coordinate 17,479, forward strand.
GTTGCCGGCACGGCTGAAGCGCTCGACCAGCGCCGCCTTGCCGTCCTCGCCCTGCACGAACAACGGGAACGCGGACTTGCGCAGCCGCTGGGCGATGCGCGCCAGCGCGCGGTGGCTGGTGCACAGCACGAAGGCGCCGCCGCCGCTGGCCTCGATCAGCGGCAGCAGCGCATCGGCTACCGCGTCGGGATGCTCCGGCGCGTTCGGGTCGGGCAGCTCGCGCGGCAGGTACAGCCGCGCCTGGCGGGCGTAGTCGAAGGGGCTGTCCAGGCGCAGGGTGCGCGCCTGCTCCAGCCCGAGCGTGGTGGTGAAATGCGAGAAGTCGTCGCCGGCGGCGAGCGTGGCGGAGGTGAAGATCCAGGCGCCGGGCCAGGCCGACATGAAGTTGCGGAAGCCCTCGGTGGGCTCCACCGGCGCGGTATGCAGCGCCCCGCCCCGCCCCTGCGCCTCGACCCAGCGCACGGCCTTGGATTCCTCTTCGGGCACCTCGGCGGCGACGATCTGCTCCAGCCGCTTGCGCAGGGACTCGGCGCGTCCGGCGCAGCTTTCCAGGCCGGCGCTGCGCTCGGCGTAACGCTTCAGTTCGCCGGCGCACTCGTCCAGCGCGCTGCGTACCGCGCCGAGCGCAGAGGCCGCGCCGGGCAGCGTGCCGAACTGGCGCCAGGCCAGGCGCCCGCCCAGCTCGAGGAACGGCCGCTCCAGCTCGGCGCCGGCGATGGCCAGCGCATCGACCGACTCGGCCAGGTCCGGCATGTCGCGGAAAGCCTGCATCTCGGTGCCGCAGTCGCGCACCAGGTCGAGCAGCTGGCGCGTCGAGACGCGCTCGCCGAAGAACTGCGCCGCCAGCTCGGGCAACTGGTGCGCCTCGTCGACGATGACCGCATCCGCGCCCGGCAACACGCCGAAGCCTTCCTGCTTGAGGCGGAAGTCGGAGAACAGCAGATGATGGTTGACCACCACCAGGTCGGCGCCCTGCGCCGCGCGCCGCGCCTTCACCACATGGCACTCGCCGAAGTCCGGGCACTTGGCGCCGAGGCAGTTGTCGGCGGTGGAGGTGATCGCCGGCAGCAGCGGATCGTCGCCGGTCACCGCGCCCAGCTCGGAGATCTCGCCGCTGACGGTGCGGTGCGCCCACTCGTCCACCGCCGCCAGGCGGTCGCGCCGCACGCGGCTGCGCGGATCGAGCTGCGCCCGGCGCAGGCGGTAGAGGCAGAGGTAGTTGGCGCGGCCCTTGAGCAGGCTGATGCGCGCCGGCGCGGCCAGCGCGTCGCGCACCTTCGGCAGGTCGCGGAAGAACAGCTGGTCCTGCAGGTTCTTGGTGCCGGTGGAGACGACGACCCGGCCGCCGGCATTGAGCGCCGGTGTCAGGTAGGCGTAGGTCTTGCCGGTGCCGGTGCCGGCTTCCACCACCAGGGCGGAACGTTCGGCCAGGGCCTGCTCCACCGCCTCGGCCATCTGCTGCTGCGGCGCCCGCGGCAGGAAGCCGGGCAGGCGCGCGGCGAACGGTCCGTCCGCTCCCAGCAGCTCGGCGGCAGCGGACACTACTCGGCGGACAGCGCGCGCGCGATGTCGTCGGCGCGGTTCTGCGCCTGCACCGCGCCGCCGGAATCGCCGCGCTGCTGGCGTGCCGTGGCGATCAGCCGCCAGTTGCCGTTCTCGATCCAGGGATTGCCGCGCGCCAGGTCGTTGGAGCGGTTGGCGAACTCCTCCGCCTGGTCGAACTGCTTCAGGTCCAGCTTGGTGCCGGCCAGCGCCTGCCAGATGAAGGGATTGCGCGGCTCGATGCGGCGGGCGCGCTCGAGCTGCTCCTCGGCCTGGTCGGGGTGGCCGGCGGCGCGGGCGTCCTGCGCCTTGCGGTACAGCGACAGCACCGCCGGACCAGCGCCGGAATCCTGGATGGTGTGGGGGAATTTCGTCGACAGCGGCGGCGTCACCACCGGCGGCGGGATCATCGTACCGGTGCCCGGAATCAGCCCGCCGGCGCCGGGCTGCGGCGCGGAGTACACCGGGGCTGCCGGGGCCGACGTCTCGATCTGCCCCTGCTCCGTCGCGCAGCCGGCCAGCAGGCCGCCGAGCAGGAGGGCGGCCGGGATCAAACGCGGCAAGGTGAAACTCATTTGAAAATGCTCTTCAGCCAGTCCAGAGGCGTGGATTTTGACGCATTTGCACAGGGCGCGTATTGCTGCGGAGTCGCGCCGCGGAGATAGGGCACCTCGACCGCCTCCGCGCAGCCCGGGTCGGCGCGCAGGCCGCTGGCCGGATCGACCGAGGCCTGCTCGACCGAGCCCGGCGGCAGCATGTCGATACCGCGCGCGTTGAGGTCGCGCATCAGCTTGCCCCAGACACGCAGCGCACCGGTGGCGCCCTCGAAACCGGTGGGCTTGTTGTCGTCGCGGCCGACCCAGACCACCGCGACGCGGTCACTGCCGAAGCCGGCGAACCAGCTGTCGCGCAGGTCCTCGGTGGTGCCGGTCTTGCCGGCGTAGAATTCGCCGGCCGGCAGCACCGAGGTGGCCCAGTGCGCCGTGCCCAGCTCGATCACCTTGTGCATCGCCCAGGTGGTCAGGTACACCGGGCCTTCCGGCAGCGTCCGCTGCAGCTTGAACGGATAGCGGTTCAGCGGCTGGCCTTCCTTGGTCAGCACCGAGCGGATCGCCAGCAGCGGCGTGCGGTAGCCGGAGGCGGCCAGGGTCGAGTAGATCTGCGCCACGTCGAGCGGCGACATGTCGATGGCGCCGAGGAAGATCGAAGGCACCTCCGGCACGTCGTCGAAGCCGGCCTGGGCAAAGGTCTTGCGCACGTTGTTGAGCCCCACGTCCAGGCCCAGGTGCACCGTCGCCAGGTTGTAGCTCTTGGCCAGCGCCATGTAGAGCGGCACCTGCCCGTGCAGCTGGTGGTCGTAGTTCTTCGGCGACCACACCTGCCCGGTCGGCAGCTTCAGATCCACCGGCGCGTCGTCGAGCGGCGTCTGCAGGTTGTAGCGGCTGCCATCCTCCAGCGCAGTCAGGTAGGTGAACGGCTTGGACAACGAGCCGATCGGCCGGCGCGTGTCGATGGCGCGGTTGAAGCCGGCGTAGCGCGCGTCGCGGCCGCCGACCACCGCCAGCAC
>CAYWPB010000031.1:0-20398 GCA_964458725.1 uncultured Nevskia sp.
TGCCGGCCTTGAGCACGCGCGGACCCAATTCGCTGCCGTCGTCGAAGCGGGCGACGCGCTGCAGGAACCCATCGGTGTCATTCGCCATGTCGCGCGCACTGGTCACGCCGGCGATCAAGTCGAGCGCGCCGTCGTCTTCGCCGAAGTGCTGGTGGTTGTCCCACAGCCCCGGCAGCAGGAAACGGCCATGCGCATCGATGCTTTCCGCCCCTTCGGGCAGCTTCCGGTCCGGCGCTTTCAGGGTCCAGCTGAAGCGCTGCGCATCGTCCTGTCCCGCGCGGCATTCATACACCTGCGCGCCATCGCCCTTGGCCTTCAGCACCAGCACCTGACCCGCGGGCACCGCCAGCGAGGCTGGCAGGGTGGAGGTGGGTGCGGATGGCTGGGTCACGCAGGCCGTCGCCAGCAGGGCGCTGCAACTCAGGGCAAGGTGGGTGATGCGGTTGTTCATGATCTCTTCTCGATCGGGAAAGGCCGATGGCCCCGGGCCGTGGAAAAAACTTCAATTCATTATCCGTCACCCCGGCGAAAGCCGGGGTCCAGGGCCCCACGCGCCGCGCTGAATTCCCTGGATGCCGGCTTTCGCCGGCATGACGGGACTAAATGAGGTAGCCAGATCAACTAGACCAGGGCGCGAACGGTCCGGTTCCCGCCTCATTCTGGCGTCGTCCCGCCGTTTGCGGAAGCCCACAATAGCCAGGACAACAGGCGAGGGCGGTGCCATGGGCGGCGAAGAGCGGCGGGTGCAATTCGATTTCGAGGTCGAGTTCTCCAACGGCGGCGGTCTGCAGGGCCAGGACTTCCGGCTCGACCTGCACGGCGCGGACATCGCCGACGCCGAGCTGGCCGAGACCATCGTGCGCGACCTGCGCCTGTTGATGGTGGGCGCCGTGCGCATCCTCAACAAGCGCATCCTGATCGAGCCGCACAAGCGCGGCGCCGTATCGGCGCACGAGCCCGGCGTTCGCCTGCGCCGCTTCGTCGACCTGAGCCACACCATCGAGCACGGCATGATCACCTACAAAGGCCTGCCCGCGCCGCTGATCTGCGACCACCTCAGCCGCGTGGCCTCGCGCGAGCTCTACGCGCCCGGCACCGAATTCCAGATCGGCCGCATCGACATGGTGGCCAACACCGGCACCTACATCGACAGCCCCTACCACCGCCACGCCCACGGCGTGGATCTCTCCGAGCTGGAGCTCGACAGCCTGGCCGAGCTGGACGCCGTGCTGGTGCGCGTCACCGGCATGGCCGGCCGTGCCATCGGCCGCGAGTCCTTCCTGCCGTTCGAGGTGCGCGGCAAGGCCGTGCTGGTCCACACTGGCTGGTCCACCCACTGGCGCACCGACCAGTATTTCGAGAATCACCCCTTCCTCACCGAAGGCGCCGCGCAATGGCTGCAAGCGCAGGGCGCGCGCCTGGTCGGTATCGACTCCTACAACATCGACGACACCGCCGCCGGCCGCCGCCCGGTGCACACCGTGCTGCTCGGCGCCGGCATCCCCATCGTCGAACACCTGCGCGGGCTGGAGCAGCTGCCGGTCGAGGGCTTCCGCTTCTCGGCGGTGCCGGTGAAGGTGAAGGGGATGGGGACGTTTCCGGTGCGCGCCTACGCCACGCTGGAGTCATAAAAAGAAGCCGCGCTGCATTGAGGTTGTATCACGAGAGCCTACCCCTCCCCCTTATCCCCTCCCGCAGGGGGAGGGGGAACCAAGCGAGATCATCAAGAGCGCGCTTCGCTCCCCCTCCCCCTGCGGGAGGGGGTTGGGGGGAGGGGTAGCCGTGGCGGCGAGCTTTCACTTTTTTAGCGCGGAACTCTTCTGTTGTATTGCACAGATACCAGAGAACCTCTCCCCCAGCCCCCTCCCGTCCTTAAAGGGATTTCCTTCGGTCACGGGGAAGGGGAGTAGTGAGCGGCAGGGTCGAAGGCTCAGGTTTCTCTGCCCATCTGCACCGTGCATACTCCCTCGCAAGGGACACGCCAAGGGATCACCATGAACGCACCGCCAATACCCGCCGCCCCCGAGCCACGCCAGCTCGGCATCGGCCGCGGCTGGAGCTGGCTAACCGAAGGCTTCGTCCTCTTCGGCCGCGCCTCTGGCACGTGGATCCTTATCACCCTGATCTACGTCGTGGGCATCGTCCTGCTCATGCTCATCCCCGGCGCCTCGCTGCTGTATTCGCTCTTCACTTATGTCTTCACCGGCGGTCTCATGCTCGGCTGCGCCAGCCTCGCCGCGGGGCAGGGCCTGCAGCTCGAGCACCTCTTCGCCGGCTTCAAGGCGCCGCACCTGGGCAACCTAGTGCTGCTCGGCGCGCTCTACATGGGGCTCAGCTTCCTGGTGCTGTTCGTCACGCTGATCATCTTCTTCGCCGTGCTCGGCCTGTCATTCCAGGGCCTGTCCGATCCGCAGCACCTCACCCCGGATCAGCTGCTGGGCTTCGCCCTGGTCGCCCTGATTGCGCTTGGCGCCATGATCCCGGTGATGATGGGCGTCTGGCTCGCGCCGCCCCTCATCGCCCTGCGCGGCATCGGCCCGGTGCAGGCCTTCAAGCTCAGCTTCCGCGCCTGCTGGATCAACTTCCTGCCCCTGCTCTGGTACGGCCTGATCACCGTAGTGCTGATGATCATCGCCGCCCTGCCGTTCTTCCTCGGCTTCCTGGTGCTTGTGCCGGTGTTGAGCTGCTCGCTGTATGTGAGCTATCGCGAGATTTTTCCGGAGCCAGAGCCGGCTTCCGATTCGACTGCACAGCCGCCGCCGCTGGTGTAGCAGCGCTAACCATCCCCTCTCCTTTCAGGGTTCGTTGCGCCTGCTTGCGAGCGCAGCTCGCGGGCGCAACAAACGGGCGGTGCAGGAAGCACCGCCCAGCTTTCGAGCGAAGCAGGAGAGCGCAGCGAAGAAAGAGGGCAGGGGAGAGGTGTCTTTTCCCAGCCCCAAGCAGTACCCGTTCGCCCCGAGTCGCGCCGATACGCGGCGCGTATCGAGGGGTTGCACTCAAGCCTTACCCCTCCCCCGGCCCCCTCCCGTCCCTAAAGGGATTTCCTTCGGTCACAGGGGAGGGGAGAACTGCCGCGCGCTGATCGAGCTTGCTTCTAAGTCCCCTCTCCCCTTGGGGGAGAGGGTTAGGGTGAGGGGTGGCCTCAGCGAAGAAATCTCAAGACTGCGCCACCTCAAGCCGCCGCCGTATGCGGCACATGCCGCTCCAGAAACTCGCTGATCGCCCGATTGAACACATCATTGCGATCCCCCGCCACCATGTGCCCGGCGCCTGCCACATCCACCCACTCGCAGCCCGGAATGGTGGTCTGCAGCTCCCGCGCGGCCTCCACGCTGACGATGTCGCTCAGCGCGCCGCGCACCAGCAGGCTCGGCACGCGCACCTGGCGCGCCGCCGCGTCCAGGCGCCGGTGGTATTCCTCTGGATCGAGCCGATAGCGCGAGTCGATGAACTTCGGGTCCCAGTGCCACTGCAGGCGCCCATCCGGCCGCGTGCGCAGGTTCTTCATCAGCCCGGCGTAATCGCTGGGCCGCGGCCGGTGCGGGTTGTAGGCCGCCACCGCGTCCGCCACCTCGTCGAGATTGGCAAAGCCCTCCGGCCGCGCGCTCATGAAGGCGTAGACGTTCTTCACGCCCGCCGGCTCCGGCCGCGGCACCACGTCCACCAACACCAGCGCCGCCACCGTGCCCGGCGCGCTCTCGCCCGTCACCAGCAGCGAAGTGCCGCCGCCGAGCGAAGCCCCGATCAGCACCGGCGGCCGCTCCAAGGTGCCCATCACCGCGCGCAGGTCCGCCGCGAAATCGTCGAGCCGGTAATACCCCGCCTCCGACCACGCGCTCTCGCCATGCCCGCGCAGATCCAGGCAGATCACGTGATACCCCGCCGCCACCAGCTCCCGCCCCGCCCGGCTCCAGGCATGCCGCGTCTGCCCGCCGCCATGCAGCAGGATCACCGGCTGGTGCGAAGCATCGCCGCCGACGTCGGCGGCGAGCTTCAGGCCTTCGGAGACTGTGTAGTGGCGCTTATGCATAACCGTCAAAAGTCAGGCGTCATACCGGCGCAAGCCGGTATCCAGAGCCCCAGGCGCCGCCCCCGCAACCCTGGATACCGGCTTGCGCCGGGATGACAAAGGGCGGGGAGCCCATTCGTAGGATGTGCTGAGCGTTGGCGAAGCGCATCAATCGCGCCCCAGCCTTCAAGCCGAAACCGCCGCCTTCTCCTTATTCGCCTGATGCTTCCGCTTGCTCGGCAAAATCCCCATCAGCTTGCAGATGATGCCCAGCATGATCTCATCCGCGCCGCCGCCGATCGAGATCAGCCGCGTATCGCGGTAAGCCCGCGCCACGTTGCTCTCCCACATATAGCCCTGGCCGCCCCAGAACTGCAGGCAGGCGTCCGTCACCTCGCGGCCGACGCGGCCCACCTTCAGCTTGGCCATCGAGGCCAGCATGGTCGCGTCGGGCCCGGCCACCTCTTCCTCCGTGGCCTGCTACACCAGCGCCTTCAGCTACTCCACCTCCGTCTTCAGCTCGGCCATGCGGAAGTGCACATACTGGTTGTCGATGATCGACTGGCCGAAGGCTTGCCGTTGACGGGCGTATTCGATCGTCTCGTTGATCAGGTTGCTGAGCCCGTCGATGCCGCTGGCCGCGCCGAACAGCCGCTCCTCCTGGAACTGCAGCATCTGGTACATGAAGCCCATGCCCTCGCGCCCGATCAGGTTGCGCTGCGGCACCCGCACGTTGTCCAGGAAGATCATCGCCGTGTCCGAGGCGCGCATGCCCAGCTTGTCCAGCTTGGTCTTGCGGTCGACGCCCTTGGCGTCCATCGGCACCACGATCAGCGACTTGTTCTCGTGCACCTTGCCTTCGCCGGTGTTCACCAGCATGCAGGCCCAGTCGGATTGCGTGCCGTTGGTGATCCACATCTTCGAGCCGTTGATCACGTAGTCGCCGCCTTCCTTGCGCGCGCTGGTCTTGATGCTCGCCACGTCCGAGCCCGCCCCGGCCTCCGACACCGCGATCGACACCAGCATGTCCCCCGCGATCGCCGGCTTCAGGTATTCCTGCTTCAGCTCCTCCGAGCCGAAGCGCGCCAGCGCCGGCGTCGCCATGTCCGTCTGCACGCCAATGCCCATCGGCACCGAGCCGCACAGGCAGTTGCCCAGCGCCTGCGCAAACACCACCTCGTACGAGTAATCCAGCCCCATGCCGCCATAGGCCTCCGGCTTGGAGATGCCCAGCAGCCCCAGCTGCCCCATCTTTTTGATCACCTCGTGCGCCGGCCAGATGCCCGCCTTCTCCCACTCCAGCACATGCGGGTTGATCTCCTTCTCGACAAAAGTTTTGACCTGGCGGTAGAGCTCTTTGTGTTCGTGGGTAAGCAACATTACCTGACTCCGGCGAATGGGCGCGTGCAGGAGTTATAAGGGATGCGGGGAGTGGTGGTCAAACGAGACAGGATGCGCGCGGGTTTGCGGCACTCTGGGCGGTAACCGTTTTTACCGAACGCGATCCGCTTGAACGTTCACCGTCACAGCAAAGATGCTTCCAACCGCTGCTTGCGTCGCTCCCAATCGGGCATCACCTGACCAAGCAGCTTGAAGAAGCGCGCGTCATGATCCCGGTATTTCAAGTGACACAGTTCATGGACCACCACGTATTCAATACAGAGGCGAGCTGCACGCACCAAGTTGACGTTTAAGGTCATTGTCCCGGCGAGGGACAAGCTGCCCCAGCGTGATTGCATGGCCCGCACCATCAGGCGAGGGTGGTCTGCATTCTTGAAATGGGGCAGCTGGTCATGCAGAACCTCGGCAAAAATATCCTTGGCACGGTCCAGATACCAACGATGCAACAGTACCCTGACGCGCTCCTGAGCGAGTTCTCCGGGTAAGCTGACGAGAAGCTGGTCGCGTGCGAGCTTTACGCCGGACGTATCACTCGCCAACACTTTCAATCTGTATTGCCGGCCTAGATAAAGATGCGATTCACCACTGAGGTACTGTCGTGCTGGCGTGCGTGGACGGTAGTGCTCGAACTCCACCAGTTGCCTGCTGATCCAGCCGGCACGCTTCTGCACGCGTTCGGCGATCAATGCTTCAGAGCAGCCCAAGGGCGCGCGTACCACCACACGGCAGTCAGGGTGCACCTCGATCCCCAGCGTCCGCCGTGAAGGCAGGAAGCGTATCTCGTAGGGGATCGTGTCGCCGCCATAGGCAAGGGCGCCGAACATGATACTCATCCTGCCATCCGGTGCCGGGCGAGTTGCATCATCTTTTCGATGATTTCGTCCATCTCCTCGGTGGAAAGCGCGATGCCTCGCGCACCCTTCACCTCGTCATAGAGATAGTCATCGATTTCGTTCACGGTGCGGCGCTGCGCGTCGAGATCGTCCCAGTAGCCAACCTTGCGGTTGCGCCGGAAGATGTCCCAGACGGCCTTGGCGGCCTCGCCGGCGGCGGTCTGCGCCATGGCGGCATCGGCCGCGTACCTGGCCACGAAAGGATTCAGCAGGCCGTAGACCGCTGCGGCATCGGCGTCACCGGCCAACATGGGCGGCAGATCATCGCCCTTGCGCGACACCACCGCGTCCTTGATCTCGGTGACGCGCCGCAGGTATTCCAGATCGGACAAGCGCTTGGCGCGGTAGTCGTCGATCACCTTCTGGATCAACTTGGAGAATTTCTCGTAAAAGGCGGGGTCCTGCTCCAGCCGTTCGCTGATCGCCCGCTTGGTGGCGTGGGCAATCATGTCAGCCTTCGCCCCAAGGCTCCTTTCGCCGCCGACGCCTTGCTCCTCGACCACCTTCTGGAAAGCGGCTTGATCGAAGATATTCACCGGCGCGTTGAGCCTCAGCACCTCGGAGGCGGAGATGTGCGTGTCCAGCAGCTTCTGGATGCGCGGCTCGAATTCACGGTAGTCCACCGCTTCCGCATAGCGCAGCTTCACCGCCGCCTTGAGGTTGACGAAGCGTTTGAGGTCATTCTTGTAACCGCGTAGCTTCTGCTCCGGCGTCTCGCTGACAAACCGCTCGCTGGACAGCGCAATGGCCATCGTCTTTGCATAGGCCGCCAGCCGCTCGTAGAACGCGGCACGTAGCTTCTCGTCGGCCAGCAGTTGCTCGAAGGCTTCCTCATCCTGGCGGTTCCTCACCGTCTTGAACAGATTCCACAGCTCGGCATGGCGCTGCGGCAGGGTCCTGGTTTCCTCGTGAATCGAGGCCAAGGCGCCCTTCAGGTCTGCCTCCTCAAAACCATCCAGCGCGCTGTAGGTGGTCAGCGCCTGGTCCAACTCGCCCAGCACGCCTACATAGTCGATGATGAAGCCGAAATCCTTGATCCGGCCGCCGCTGTCGTCCTCGTACAGGCGGTTCACGCGGGCAATCGCCTGCAGCAGGCTGTGATCCTTCAGGCGGCGGGTGAGGTAGAGCACCGTATTGCGCGGCGCGTCGAAGCCGGTCAGCAGCTTGTCCACCACGATCAGGATCTCGGGCTCGTCGCCGAACTTGAAGGCATTGACAATCTGCTTGTTGTAGTCCTCCTCCGAGCCGAAGCGCTTCATCATCCGCTGCCAGAACGCCACCACCTCGTCGGTCGACTCCTCAGCATCCACCTCGTCGAAGCCTTCGCGCTCGTCCGGCGGCGAGATCACCACCTCGCTGCTGACCGCCCCCAGCTCGTCCAGGAACGCCTTGTAGCGCAGGGCGGTTGCCTTGTTCGGCGCCACCAGCTGCGCCTTGAAGCCGGTGCCTTGCCAGTTCAGGCGGTAGTGCTCGCTGATGTCGAAGGCGCGCATGTAGACCACCTGCTCGGCCTTGTTCAGCATCTCGGCGCGGGCGTACTTCTTCTTCAGGTCGGCTTTCTGCTGATCCGTAAGGCCCTGGGTATGGCGTTCGAACCAGATGTCGATGGCGCCCTGGTTCTGTTCCAGTTCCACCATGCGCCCCTCGTACAGCAGCGGCACGATGGCGCCATCGGCCACCGCCTGGTCGATGGCGTAGGTATGGATCACGCCACCGAACTTCCATACGTCGCTCTTCTCGCGGGTCAGCAACGGTGTGCCGGTGAAGCCGATGTAGCAGGCATTGGGAAACATCTGGCGCATGCGCGCCGAATAGCTGCCGAGCTGGGTGCGCTGGGTCTCGTCCACCAGCACGAAGATGTCCGGCGAGTCGTCGCTGAACTTCTTGTAGGCCAGCGCCTTGTCGAACTTGTGCACCAGGGTGGTGACGATATGCGCCTTGCCGTCGGCTACCAGTTCCACCAAGTGGCGGCCACTCTCCGCGCGGTCGGGCGACAGGCCGCAGGCGGCAAAGGTGTTGCCGAGCTGCTTGTCCAGGTCCACCCGGTCCGTCACCAGCACGATGCGCGGATTCCGGATGGCCGGGTCCAACGCCAGCGCGCGGGCCAGCATCACCATGGTTAGCGACTTGCCCGAGCCCTGGGTATGCCAGATGATGCCGCCGCGGCGGCGGCCCGCATCGTCACGCTGCCGGACCCGCCGCAGCACTTCCTGGATGGCGAACACCTGCTGGTAGCGGGCGATCTTGCGCACCCCGCCGTCGAACACGGTGTAGGCCCAGGCCATCTCCAGCAGGCGCTGCGGGCGGCACAGGGCGTACAGCAGACGATCCTGCTCCGTCACCTGCCGTCCCACCAGGTAAGGCGCCGGGTCCTCGCGCACGCCCAGCTCGGCAAAGGCGAGGTCGAACAGCGAGGCCTTCACTACATCCGGCAGCGGGCGCTCCAGCAGCGGCGCCAGCTGCTCATCCGCGATCTCTTCTTTCCACTTCGACCAGAATTTCGCCGGCGTGCCGGTCGTGGCATAGCGCGCCTCGTTCTTGTTCAGTGCCAGCAGCATCTGCGCGTAGATGAACAGGCGCGGGATGTACTCGTCGCGCTGGTTGCGGATGCTCTGCGAGATCGCCTGGGCGACTTCGATCCGCGGCGACTTGCACTCGATTACCGCGAACGGGATGCCATTGACGAACAACACCAGATCCGGCCGGCACGTCTCTGCGCTCCGCGTGCGCTCGACCGTGAATTCGGCGCTCACGTGGTAGACGTTGTTGTCCGGGTTGCGCCAGTCGACGTAGTTGAGCGTGAAGCTCTTCAGGTCGCCCTCCACCGACTGTTCCAGCGCCACGCCCAGGGTCAGCAGGTCGTACACCACTTCGTTGGTCTTGAGCAGGCCGTCGTACTTCACGTTCTTCAGCCGCTGGATCGCGCTCTGGACGTTCTCCTCGCTGAATAGGTAGTTGCCACCCTTGTGCTGGATACGGTTCAGTTTCTTCAACTGGTCGCGCAGGATTTCCTCTAACAGCACGTTGCCGGTGCGGCTGCCGCGTGCGGCCAGCGTCTCGGCCGGCGCCAGGTAGCGGTAGCCGAGGTTGATGAGAACCTGCAAGGCCGGAATCTGGGAGAGATATTTTTCGTCGAACTGGAAGCTGTCCATCAGGTGGTCTCCGCAGCGCCCTCACGTAACGTCTGGCGCCACTGGCCGGTGAGTAGCTTTTGCATCAGGCCGCGCTTTTGCTCCTTTAGCGCTGCCAACTGCCTTTTCAGGAGATCGATTTCTTTTCGAGCTGCATTCAGAATCTCGGCCATTTGCTGCTGCTCGCTCAACGGCGGGAGCGGCACTGTGGTTCCCATGAACTCGTCCGGCCGGATGTTGAGAAGGCCGTTATTCCTAACGCCTGTCTTGACCAAGGCGCGAAGCTGTGGCTTGAGGTAGTCCGCTGCAAAGAGATGCCGCAGATACGCGGCACACACCGATTCATGCAGACGGAAGCTCACGTAGACGCTTGGAACGAGTGCTGCGTCGTGGTTCTGTAGCTGAAAGATGCAGCCGAATTCATAACGCTTGGAATTGCCCTTGTTGTAAGAGAACTCGCCAGCGCGTAGGAGCGTGTAGGTTTTAGCGCTCTCGCCTGCCATGTATCGGCTGTATTTGTCTTTTTGCGCTATAAACCCTGATGCAGAAGAAATCGTTAGCAGGGGATAGTTGCCTCCATCGGCTTGCCGGTGGATGCGGTCTGCAATTTCGCGAATGCAGACTCGCTTCCAATGCGCTGCCCTTGAAGGGGCAGTAATGAGCCGACGGATGAACCCTGCGTATCGCCTCTCGTATGCCCGAATGAGTTGCTCGGATTTTTGAATGGCAATGTCTTGGTTATTGAGCAGGACCGCGATGTATTTCTGCTCACCTCGGTCAACAGGCAGATGCAGCTTGAGCCTTCGGATGTCTCGAATATTTATGCCCTTAACAGCTTGCCCCACAATATGATCTGCTATTTGGGCCTGAAGGTTATCGCTTTGAAGCGCCTGATAAACATAGTCCCTTGTTTCAGGGCACGAGACGCGGATGCGTGCCGTATCCTGTGTAATATTCGCGCCTTCCAGCATCTCGGGCACTATTCCTAAGCGGCCCACTGTGCCCCTGATCGTAAGGAGTATGTCTCCGCTCCGCAGGCGTGAGCGCTGGTAAGTTGCTTCAATTTCAGGGGCGGTAAGTAAGAGCCCCTTGCTACTAACAGTGCCCTCGAATATGTCCTTAACCTTGACGACCGGGACGCCGCCATCAAAGTGGGTTCCGGGGAGAACGATGCCGTAGCAAATGGGTGAATCCTTATCGACGATATCGTTTAGGTCGATCTCTCGCCACTGAATATTGTTTTTAGATGTGGCGTTCATTTCTTCGTTCCTCGGCCCTTGCCTTCCAAGTGCCGCTCAGCTTGTTCCAGAGCTGCCACGTCATCCGCATCTGCCGCCAGCCGCTCTGCCTCGCGCCGCGCCGCGTCGAATTGCTCGTAGCGTTCAGACGCTAGCTTCTCCGCCACCTCGGCGCGCAGCTTGCCGGCATGGGTCAGCACCTCCCGTTCGTTGAACTGCAGGAACGCATCCAGCTTGCCTTCCCAATCACGCATGCTCATGGTGCGGCGGCGCTGGGCCTGGTCCTCGGCGTAGTCGAGGTACATGACCACGATGCGGTCGAGCGCCTCGATCTCGTCCCGGCTCAGGTAGTTTTTGGCGACAGTGACGTCCTGCTTGCGCACCCGGCCGCCCTGCCAGGTGGTGAGGCCCATGTTGGGCTTGGCCGGGTCGGCGCGGCCTGCAATCAGCTCGGGCGCGGTATGGCCGGTGACGGCCCACAGCATCTTGTTCTGCACTTTTTTGAAAAACAGCTGGGCGGCGTCGGACTTACTGTCGTAGTCCACGGCGGTGGCGTAGATATCGCGGATTTTCTGGTAGAAGCGCTTTTCCGAAGCGCGGATGTCGCGGATGCGCGCCAGCAGCTCGTCGAAGTAGTCCCAGCCCCCCGGCTCCTTGAGGCGGGTGTCGTCCAGCACGAAGCCCTTGACCAGGTATTCGCGCAGGTGAGTGGTAGCCCACTGGCGGAACTGGGTGCCGCGCGCGGAGCGCACCCGGTAGCCGATGGCCAGGATCATGTCCAGGTTGTAGTGCTTGAGGCTGCGGTTTACCGCCCGTACACCCTCGTGGCGAACTTGTAAGAGTTCCTTACAAGTTGCTTCGGAGGCCAGCTCGCCTTCGGAATAAATGGCTTTGGTGTGCTGCGTGATGTTTTGCGGTGTGGTATCGAACAGGGCGGCAATCTCGGCTTGCGTCAGCCACACCGAGCCGCCCTCGGCGCGCAGCCGGATGACGGCGCTGCCGTCCTCGGCGGTGTAAAGGATCAGCTCGCCGCCACCGCTCATATGCCCAGCTCCTTGAGGTATTGCTTCATGCGCGCCCGCACCTCGGCCAACTCGCCTTCCAAGCGCTCGATCTCTCGCTCAACCGCGGCGACATCGATCTCTTCCTCTTCCTCGAAGGTATCGACGTAGCGCGGGATGTTGAGGTTGAAGTCGTTGTCGGCGATCTCCTGCGGGCTTGCTACGTGGGCGTACTTGGCGGCCTCCTGCCGGGCGCGGAAGCGGTCCAGGATGCGGCTCATGTGGCTGTCGAGCAGGGCGTTCTGGTTCTTGCCGGACTGGTAGTCGCGGCTGGCGTCGATGAACAGCACGTCCCGGCAGGATTCGCGGGTACCGCCCTTTTCGCGCGCGCGGTCGAACACCAGGATGGCGACCGGGATAGAGGTGGTGGGGAACAGGTTGCCCGGCAGGCCAATGACCGCATCCAGCAGGTTTTCCTCGATCAGCGCCCGGCGGATGCGGCCCTCGGCGCCGCCGCGGAACAGCACGCCGTGCGGCACCACCACGGCCACCCGCCCTTGCTGCGGCAGGGCGGTTTCGATCATGTGTGTGATGAAGGCGTAATCGCCCTTGGACTTGGGCGGCAGGCTGCGCCAGAAGCGGCTGTAGCGGTCGGTCTCGACTTCCTTGCCGCCCCACTTATCGAGGCTGAAGGGCGGATTGGCCACCACCACGTCGAAGCGCATCAGGCGGTCGGCTTCCACCAGCGCGGGGCTGTTGAGGGTGTCGCCCCACTCGATGCGGGCAGCGTCCTTGCCATGCAGGAACATGTTCATGCGCGCCAGCGCCCAGGTGCTGCCGTTGGCCTCCTGGCCGAACAGGGCGAAGTCACGGCTACCCTGTTGCTCGACCAGTGCCGCGGCCTCGATCAGCAGGCCGCCGGAACCGCAGGTGGGATCGCAAATGCGGTCGCCGGGCTTGGGCGATGCCAGTTGCGCGAGCAGGCGGGAAACCTGCTTGGGCGTGTAGAACTCGCCGGCCTTCTTGCCGGCGTCGGAGGCGAAGCGCTCGATCAGGTAGATATAGGTGTTGCCGATCACGTCCTCGGCGACGCGAGAGGGGCGCAGGTCGAGCTTGGCAAAATCGCCCATCAGATTTTCCAGGCGGCGGTTGCGATCCTTGGTCTTGCCGAGGTTGGCCTCGGAGTTGAAGTCGATGTTCCGGAACACGCCTTCGAGCTTGGCCTTGTTGGCCTCTTCGATGTGGTCGAGCACGATATTGATCAGCTCGCCGAGATTGGCTGCCTTGCGGCGCTCGTACAGGGCATGGAAATCGGCCAGGAATCGATCGGTCACCGCGCCGGTCTTCTCGTCCTTGAGTTCGACGTAGGGCAGGATGAAGCGTTCGCGCTCCAGCTTGCGGCGAATGCGTTCCTCATTCTTGCCGTATTCCTTCTGATACGCGGCGTAGTGGTCGGCCCACAGGTCGCTGATGTACTTCAGGAACAGCATCACCAGGATGTAGTCCTTGTACTGCGCAGGATCGACTACGCCACGGAATGTGTCGCATGCGGCCCAGGCGGCGGCGTTGATTTCCTGTTGGCTGATGGTGCTGCTCATTACGGCTTGCCTCCGGTGTGATTCGAAAGACCGTCTTGGCTGGACGCAAGGGCGGCTGTGGCTGGTGGACGCTTGGTTAGCAATGCATTTGCCTGAACGCTCCAGAGTTCTTGGGCGATGAAAAACCAGAGCGTGAAAGCTCCTACAAACGATGCGGCTTTCCATCTGTTCTGCGGTTTGCCGGCCACACTGAAGAAGGCGTTAGCGCCCTGTATGAAGTTGAGCGTGAAGAGTGCAATGGATAAAAGAAAGAACAGGACGCCGACACTCTTTCCGAAATAAGGCGTCATGAAAACTGTGGGGGCGCCCCCCGCCAGACGGACGGCGGCGAACAGGATTGCGCCTGCAATGGCGTAGTTGCGGAAGTGATCGAAGATGAATTTCAGATCGACGTTCGGCACGACGAGCAGCTCTTCAAGAAACGCATTCAGCTTATTCATGGGTTCTCCAATGGCGGTGTTCGAAGGGATGGGAGCGGCCGCAGCCGCTCCCATAGGGCGTCTACCGCTCGCCGCAAGGCGGCCTGAACTGCTGGCGGAGCGACTGCTCGATCCGCATGCGCTGCGCCTCCGGAACATAGAACGCAGCTGCGGCCAGCGTGCTGTGTCCCTTCTTCCGCCAACAATCGGAGCGGTCATGATTCCTGACGCGCTCCTGCACGTTCCCCGACTCGCCGATATCCACCACGGACCACTGGCCACCGTTGCCGCCGAGGATGGCGTACACCCCAGACGCGGCCCGGAGGTGCGCTTCATCGGTAAATGGTCCTTCAAAGTTGTATCCACCAATTGCAATGCTCATACTTATGTTTCCTTTCGTAAGTAGGGTTCCACTCTGCTTATGAATCGGTGGCGGGGGTGTTCTCAGCACCCCTGCCACCACCTTTCACCGGGCTTTCTCCCGGCTGTCCTGGGCATATCGCCACAGAATTTCTTCGAGGCGGCGCTGCTTCAAATTCGCCAGCATTTCCATCAGCCGCTGCTCATCCGCCCCCAATGCGGCCAGTGCCGCGATCGCCGTCTGCTTCTCTACCGATGGCACTATCACCGTGAGCCGGCCAAGTGATTCCATGCTGATCATCTGCACCGAAGTGCCTTTGAGCTCGCCGCGCAAATAGGACTGGCTCGTGGGGTGATTGATGTACCAAGCCAGGTAGTCAGGCAACACGCCGCGCTTTGCGCGCAGGGTCACCAATGGCGCGGCAGCCAGCGTCTGTTCCAGGTCGGCCGCAATCAGCGCAGCAGTATTGGTCTGTCCACGAGAGCGGAACAGGATGTCGCCGCGCTTGAGCAAGTAGCGCCTGACTTCCCCCGCGATATGGACTTTTGTCATTGACGGCGGGACGTCGCTGATTCGATCGCCGGCTACGTCCTTCATCTGCAACACTGCGATGTCGCCCGCCGGATCGTGCTCAAGGCGAGCGCGGAAGGGATATCCCGTTTGTATTTCGGCGAGGTCGGATAAGAGTCTCATGAGCCCAAAGGATGGGCTTGCCGTCAACGATTGTCAAGCGCAGTAATATCGTTACTGATTTTTTTTAAAAAGTAACGCCGTTACTCCACATAATCTTTCTGCATGAGTTCGTCGGTGGCGCCAATTCCGAGTGCGCTAGCATTCAAATAAAGACAAAAAGGGAGCTCCGTATGACCGCCTTGCAGCAAAACCCCGCCTTCACCTGGTACGCCATCACCTGCCTGGTCCTGTGCCTGAACCTGGTCTTCCTCTGGGCCTACAGCGGCTCCGCCCGGTCCAAGACCGGCACGGCGATCAATCCGGAGGACAGCGAGCGCTTCAAGGTGGCGCTGGCGGAGGCGGACCCGCCCACGGTGGCGCGGGTGCTGCGGGCGCACCGCAATGCGGAGGCCAGCATTTATCCGTTTCTGATCCTGGGGCTGGTTTATGTGCTGGGCGGGGGTGGGGCGCGTACAGCGGCGATCGTGTTCGGCATCTTCACGGCGGCGCGGTGGGTGCACTCCTGGGCTTATATCACGGGCAAGCAGCCGCTGCGGTCGATCTGTTTTGGGATTGGTGGGGTGGCGCTGCTGGCGCTGATGGTGTGTGTGGTGTTGCTGATTGTTCCGCACGGTGGTGGGGTGCCGGCGGAGGTGCCGGTGAAGGCGGGTTGAGGGCTGCGCTTCCGTGATGAAGCTTGAAAGTTCAGCGCTGCGGCTACCCCTCCCCCTTGTATGTTGTTTCTGCTGTTCCCGTGGCGGTAGACCGTACACCCTGAGGTGATAAGACCGTGGGTTAGCGTGGTCGCCGCTGCGGTTTTGGATGAGACACCCCGAACGGTTGCCGGAGCTTGAAGCTCGCATTGCAAGGCTGGGAGTCGAAATCATGGAAGAGCAGAGACAAGTGGTAGTTGGAGTGGACATCTCCAAAGCGCGGCTGGATTGTGCGACCTGGCCCAGGGCGCAGAGTTGGTCTCATGATCACAGCGCGGCGGGGATTGGTGAGCTGGTCGGCCGTGTACGGCAGGTGGGGGCTCATCTGGTGGTGCTAGAGGCCACCGGAGGCTTGGAGATTGAGCTGGCTGCTGAGCTGAGCCGAGCGGGGATTGCGGTGGCAGTGGTGAACCCACGGCAAACCCTGCGGTTTGCCCAAGCACTGGGGATTCTGGCCAAGACTGACCGGGTGGATGCTGATGTTCTAGCGCGGTTCGGGGCCATGACCGGGCTGCAGCCTCGTCCCCTCAAAGACGAAGCTCTGCAGGCTTTGGACGAGGTGCTCAACCGGCGCCGGCAGACGGTGGAAATGCTGGTGATGGAACGTCAGCGCCTGGTCCAGGCTCGCCAGGCTCGGGTCAAAACGCATTTGACCGCTCACATCCGATGGCTGGAAAAGACCCTTGAGAGTTTCGACGACGAACTCCGCCAGCGCATCGAGCAAAGCCCAGTCTGGAAAGCCAAAGACGATCTGCTCAAGAGCGTCAAAGGCATTGGCGATGTCAATTCCGCCACGCTGATCGCCGAACTGCCGGAGCTGGGGCGGCTCAATCGCAAGCAGATCGCCGCCCTGGTGGGCGTGGCACCCTTTGCCCACGACAGTGGCCAGATGCGCGGCAAACGGCGGATCTGGGGCGGTCGCGCCAGCGTCCGCCATGCCCTGTACATGGCCGCACACAGCGCCCGCCGCTACAACCCCCAGATCAAGGCTCTGGGGGATCGGCTCACTGCCGCCGGCAAGCCGCCCAAAGTCGTCCTGGTCGCCTGCATGCGCAAGCTCCTGATCATCCTCAACACCATCCTGCGTACCGGTCAGCCCTGGAACCCCCTGCACCTACCGGCCCAGGCTTGACCTGGAACACGGTTGCTAACCCCCTCCCGCAAGGGGAGGGGGGACTCAGCCTAGTACCACCACTTCAAGGTGATCTGCGGTACCGCGCCCTGGTCGTCGCTGGGGCCGCGGTCTACCTGGCTGCGCCAGTTGTGGTAGCTGATCACAGCCTGCATGCGGCCGCTGACGTGGGTGAGAGTGTCGAGGTTGAGCACCAGCTGCGGCACGAAGCGGAGCTGGCGGTGTTCGCCCGGCGCGTCGCGCTCCATCGCCAGCGAGCCGCCCAGGGACCACAGCCGGTTGGTGGACTGCGGCAGGTCGAAGCCTTGCGGGTCGATGCGCAGGCGCTTGCCGCCGGTGGCATCGTTGCGGCCGGTGAAGAGGTTGAGGTGGAAGTAGCCGAACTCCGGCAGGGCCACGTCCACGCCCAGGCCCTTGCCGATCTTCCGCAGGTCGTCACCGAGGAACTGCGCGGTGAACAGCGCATCGCCCACGGGCAGGAAGGCGAAGTCGCGGCCGCGCACGCTGGTGCTCGATAGAGCCGGGCCGAGGCCGGCGTAAGCGTAAGTGGCGCCGCCGGACCAGGGATCGCGGGCGAGCAGCACGTTGTCGTGCATCCACTGCGCGCCGCTGGACTGCACGCGCGGCAGGCGCTGCGGGGTGCCGCCGTTGATGGCGTCCTGCAGGGAGCCGGCCAGGGCGGGGATGGTGACGGAGCCCAGCAGCAGGCCGTACAACGTGCGGCGGAGCCGGTTGACCGGCCCCTGGCGACGCTTCTCGATAAACCCTTTCCCCATGTCCCGCCCCCGCGATGACGCTTACAACTATGCCTGCGGATACTTTTGGCGAAACTTGAGAAGTAAAAATGTACCAGTGGGGTGGATGGAGGGTTTTACCTGCCGAGCGGTTCGGGTTTCAGCGCTGCGTGAGGAGTTCAGTTCGGTGGCGTACTCATGGGGGGCTGGCATGGGCTTTCCGTTGGGCGGTGGCGTAGCTTGCCCCTCACCCCGGCCCTCTCCCCGCTCGCGGGGAGAGGGGGAGAGGCGGGTACGCGGTTGGGATTTCGTCGCTGCGTCTACCCCTCCCCCCAGCCCCCTCCCGCAAGGGGAGGGGGAGTTGGTGGGTGTGGGGAGAGAGTTGGTGAGGCGGTAGAGGGGACGGCCTGAACTTCGGCCAAAAAAAACGGCCCGGTCCTCGCGGAAACCGGGCCGCAATCGGCGAATCGTTACTGTGTGCTCACGCAGGCCCGGTAGACGTTGACGGTGCCCAGCACGCCCACCAGCGGGCTGTCGGTGACCTGCACTGCGTCAAAGTCCTTGCTGGTATGGAAGCTCAGGTACGAGGCGTTGGCGGTGCCGATCAGGCCGAGCTGCAGCAGGTCCAGGCGCAGCGGGGCGGTGGCCGTGGCGGCGCCGGTTTCCTGGGGCGCGCCCTTGAGGAAGGTGCTCACGCTCACGTTCTGCAGCAGCTCCAAGGTCAGCAGCTGGGCCGGTGTGGAGACGATGAAGCCGGCGGTGCGGCCAGCCGGGAAGGGCGAGTCGTTGCTGACGGTGATCGACTCGCTGTCGGACAGCAGCGCCACGGTGGTGTTGATGGTGGCGAAGCTGGTCGGGTCGACGTCGATCACGTTCTGCTGGTTGGTTACCGAGCAGTCGAGGCACAGCGCGCCGCCGGTGGCGCTGGTCACGGCGGCGTGCGGCGCCAGCAGGGCGCGGGTGGAGATGCCGGGGATGTTGCAGTCCTGGCCGCCCACGGTCACGGTGACCTGTTTGATGGTGGTGCCGGTGTTGCCGTTGCAGCCCAGCAGATAGGTCCAGGCGCCGTTGGCGCTGGGCGCGGTGACGGAGACGCCGCCGCTGGGCGAGCTGGCCGGCTGCACGCCGGTCCAGGTGGTGGCATTGCCGTCGCCGCCCGCGGCGGCGCAGGAGGTGGCGTCACTGGCCCAGCTGAAGCTGACGGGCGTGGCGTTGGTCACGGCGGAAGGTGTGGCGGTGAAGGGCGCGGAGAAAGTTGGCCCGCCGGTGGTGGTGCCCACGGAGATGGTGGCGGTCTGTGCGGTGCTGCCGGCACTGCCGTAGCAGATCAGGCCGTAGGTGTAGACACCGGGGCTGGCCGGTGCGGTCACGGCCACGCCGTTGGGGCTGGGCGAAGTCGCCGGTTCGGTGCCGCTCCAGCCGTCGGTGCTGGTGCCGCCCACGGCGGCGCAGGAGTTGGCGCCGGTCACGGCCCAGGTGAAGTGGGAAGTGCCGCCCGCGGCGTTGAGGCTCGGGGTGATGGTGAAGGCCTTGGTGAACACCGGCACGCCGGTGGCGGTGCCGCTCACGTTCTCGGTGGCGGTGGCGCTGGCTGCGGCGGCGCTGCCGGCGCAGGTGAGGGTGTAGTTGTAGGCGCCCGGCGTGGCCGGCGCGGTGAGGGTCTTGCTGCCGCTGACCGGTTGGGTGCCGCTCCAGCCGTCGCTGCCGCTGCCGCCGGAAGCGGTGCAAGCGGTGACGCCCATCGAGGTCCAGCTCAGGACGAACTGATTGCCCGGCTGCACCGTGGAAGGCAGCGGCGGGTCCATCCGCACCGCGGCGATGTCGGTGCCGCCGCTGGAAGAACTGCTCGAACTGCTGCTGGAGGAGCTACCCGAAGAGCTGGACGAACTGCTGCTGGAGGAGCTGGAGGAATGGCCGCCCGAGCTGCTCGACGAAGAGCTCGATGAGGAGCTGGAGGAAGACGAGCTGGACGACGAGCTTCCCGACGAGCCGCTGCTGCCGCCGGCTCCACCACCGGTGCCGCCGCCGCCGTCGTTGTTGTTGCAGCCCGTCAGCAATGCGCCGGCGCCCAGCGCCGTGATGCACAGGCCCGCCCTTAACCAGGTCACCCCGAGTCCAAAATTCATTGCCGCCTCCCTAAACCGCCTGATACCTCCAAGTACGGATGTGGTGCCGGCCGGGGGCTGGCGGCCCCCGGCCGGATTGCCGCTTAGTTGACCAGCGTGCCGTCGGTGCACAGCTCGTAGACGTGCATGGCGTCGCCCACGTCGGCCGAGAGCAGGCCCGGGGTGAGCTGGACGGTGGCGCGGTCGTAGTCCTTGGTGGTCTTCACGCCCAGCCACACCGCCGGCGACTGGATCACGCCCTGGCCCAGCAGGCCCAGCAGCAGGGTCTGGTTGAGGGTGTTCTGCTCCTGCTGCACGTTGTTGAGGTAGGTGGTCACGCTCACCGAGTTGAGCAGGCTCAGGTTGGCGGTGCCGTTGGGGAAGGACAGGCCGAACACGGCGTAGTGGCCCGAAGTCACCTTGCCCGGGATCAGCACGGATTCGTCCACCGAGTCCAGCAGGCCGGTGATCAGGCCGGCGGTGAGGGCGAAGGTGGAGAAGGTGTTGAGGTCGCCGTCGATGACGTTGTTGGGCTGGGTCACGCTGTTGAGCAGCTGGGTGGCGGTGGTGCCGCCCAGGGTGTTCAGCAAGGTGGTCAGCGGGCCGCCGACCAGGCCGTTGGTGCCGACCGCGGTGCTGACGTTGTCGTAGCCGCCGGCGCCACGGGTGCAGACGAAGTGGCCGGTCACCGGCTTGCCGCCTTCGGTGATGTTGGTGCCGCCGGTGCCGTCGTTGGCGGGGCCGCCGGTGGCGCCGTTGCCGCCGGTGATGTCGCCGCCGTCGGTGCCGTTGGAGGTGCAGGCGGCGAGCAGCAGGCCCGCGGCCATCGCCGTGAGGGTTTTCAAAGCAGTGTTGGTGCGCATGGTTTTAGTCCCTGAAGTAGCGTTATGTGTGGATCAGTTGAGGATATGCAGCTCGACGCGGCGATTGCGCTCACGTCCTTCGTCGGTCTTGTTGTCGGCGACGGGGTTTTCCTTGCCGTAACCCTTGG
>CAYWPB010000032.1:0-15675 GCA_964458725.1 uncultured Nevskia sp.
GCGACGTCGTCCCGATGGCTTACGTCGAGCTGGTCGACCGTCCGGCCGCCGTCGAGGCCGTGGAGGCCTGAGTGGTCCAACGGCTGCAAGCAGCATGAAAACGGGCGCCTCGGCGCCCGTTTTCGTTTCCGGCTCTTGGCCCGGCGGCGCGATGCTATCCTAGCGGCATCAATTGGGGATGCCGTTCTGCGCCATGCCATTCGATCGTACCGCTGGGTTTGTGCTGAGCCTGTTGGCCCTTGGTGTCTGCGGCACCGCCGCGGCCGACGACGAGCTTGAGCGGCTGCGGCTGGAGAACCAGCAGCTCAAGGCCCAGCTGCGGACCTTGCAGCAAAACAGCCCGGCGCAGGCCGCCCAGCCGCCGGCGACGAATCCCGCCTCGACACCAGCCCCAGCGGCTGCAACCCCTTCCGCCGCAAACGGCGTTTCCGTCCCGGTTCCCGCCGCGCCGCCGCCGTCCCCGGCTACGGTGCCAGCCGCAGCGCCTGCGGCGCCGCCGGCAGGGGCCCCTCCCGTGCAGCAGGTCGTGGTCCCGCCGACCCAGCCAGCGACGGTGGTTCCGCCGGGCTACAAGCTGGTGCCGCTCAACACCCCCGAGTACGTCGATCCACTGGCGCCCCCGTATACCCGCACCGGCTGCAGCCGCGGCATGATGAAAGGGCCGCCACCGGCGAAGTGGAACGACCTTTCCAACTGGGGCGGAATGCAGCGCGGGCTCAGCAACCCTGAAGTCGAGGACATGCTCGGCAAGGAGCATTTCGACGTGAGCGGCCATGGCCGGGTCGAGTGGCAGTATGGAAAATGCGGTGACTCCATTGCCGGCCGGGTGCAGTTCCTCGACGGCAAAGTGGTCTTCTGGCAGGTCCCGGACCTGTAGCCTCGCGCGACAGGAACCGGGCCTGGGCGCGATGCTGCGTTGCACAAGCTGCGCGCGAATTTTCCATCAAGGCCTGAATGAAATTCATCCCAGAATCCGGACCATTGAGCGTTCGGTTCGGCCGAGTCTGTAAGCGGTACCGCTTCGCTGCGAAGCCCGCGTAGTCGGAGGTTCGCGGGTCAGAGTTGGGTATGCGCGGCGAGTGAGTGGCTCCATGGAATGGCACCTCCGAGTCACATCGATGGGGTCTCGAAATCTGTGCTCGCCGATCATGTCGTGTTAGTGTTTTTCGCACCCTGGCGCCGAAGCGGGAAATGGAGTGGGCAAGGCATCGCCAGCGGTGTTCTCCAGATTCATGTTGCAAGTATTTGACGAGTGTGAAACACGGGGTTATGTTTACCCGTCAGTCGTATTCCGAGAGCCTCAAAAGGTGGGGATTCACCATCGGTAGGCATCGGCTTTAGCGATAATCCAAGCATCAACAGATTTAGGGAGAATTTCATGGTAATCAGTGCGCGGGGTCGCCTGCGGCAAGGCATTTACGTTGCTTTTGCCGCCGGGGCGATCGGTGGTGGCTTACAAGCGGCGCCGGCGTTGGCACAAGGCAACGCCACCCAGCTGCAGGGCATCGAGGTAACCGGCTCGCACATCCGCCGAGTCGATGCGGAAACCGCTGATCCCATCATCAGCCTGGGGCATCAGTTCATCCAGTCGACGGGCGCCACCACGGCCGGCGAGCTGATCACCAAGCTGCCCAACATCTCGGGCGGCTCCGAGACCACGGCCGTCAACAACGGCGGCACCGGTGAAACCACCCCGGGCCTGCGCGGCTTGACCGCCGCCAGAACCCTGATGCTGCTCGACGGCCGGCGCCTGCTGCTGACCAACCTCGATGCGATTCCGATCAACATGATCGACCACATCGAAATCGTGAAAGACGGCGCTTCCGCGGTGTACGGCACCGATGCCATCGGCGGCGTGGTCAACATCATCACCCGCAAGCACTTCACCGGCTTTGAAGCCACCGCCTCCGGCAACATTTCCGACCGTGGCGACGGCGTCAAGCAGCAGTACACCGGCACCTGGGGCATGTCCTCGGAAAAGGGCCACGTTGTCGCCGGCGTGTCGTACCAGAACCAGGACGCCATCAGCACCGCCAAGCGCAAGTACTCGCGGTTCTTCCTGTACCAGGGTTACGACGGCGTGCAGATGCAAGGCGGTTCCGGCACGGGTATCAACGGTCGTTACAAGGTTCCGAGTTCAACGGTTCCCCAACTGAATGGTTGCGGTGACCCCGACCCTAACGCCAAGGTGACGGTTGCCCGCACCAACCCGGACGCCAACAAGCCGACCACGGCCGGTTTCCATTGCTACGGCACCGACCCGAACGACCACTTCAACTACAACCTGTACAACTACGACCAGCTGCCCGAGCAGCGGCTGGAAATCTTCGGGCAGGCGGACTGGAAGGTCTTCGACAATATTTCCTTCTTCACCCAGGCCCTGTATCACAACCAGAACGCCAGGACCCAGCTTGCGCCGGAGCCGCTGGTTCTGGATCAGGAACAACCGCCAATCCCGATCAGTAAGGACAACTTCTACAACCCGTTTGGTGTAGACCTTACTTCTACGGCGCGGCTGCGTCTGGCATCCGCTGGCGACCGCTTCTCCGCCTTCGACACCAACGACTACAACATCAGCAGCGGCTTCAAAGGCACCCTGCTCGACCGCTTCGACTGGGATCTGGCGGCGACCTACCAGCGCGAAACCCTGCTGACCACCAACCACGGCCAGGTCTTCCTGCCGTTCCTGACGGCGGCGGTCGGCCCTTCGATCGACCAGAACACCTGCGGCACCCCGGGCCACGTGGTCGCGGGCTGCGTCCCGTTCAACATGTTCGGCACGCCGACCGCGGCGGCCGCCAGCACCCTGTTCCCGCTGGATTACACCAACCTCGAGAAGCACCAGACCCTGATCGATGCCGACATCAACGGCGATCTGTTCAAGTGGTGGGGCGGTACGGTCGCCGGTGCCGTGGGCTACGAGTATCGTGCGGTGAAGCTGGACAACGAGCCGGACTTCAATATCTCCAACAACTTCGTCACCGATTTTGCGAACAAGCCGACTACGGGCGCCTTCTCCGACAACGAAGCTTACGCCGAAGTGAGCGTGCCGCTGGTCAGCAACCAGCCCGGCGCCTACTCGCTGGTCCTGAACGTCGGCGAAAGATTCTCGGACTACAGCACCTTCGGCAGGAAGTACGACGGCAAGTACGGTCTCGAGTACCGTCCGGTCCAGGATCTGCTGCTCCGCGCCTCGTATGCCAACATCTTCCGCACGCCGACCATCACCGACCTGTTCGGTGGAACCGCGGTCAATGCCGCCCCCACCGCCGATCCCTGCGATGGCTTGATTGCCGGGTCGCCGCAGGCCTCGAACCCGTTTTGTGCGGGCATTCCAGTCCCGGCTGCGGGGGGCAAGCCTTACACCGACAATGCTGACGGCCAGTTCAATGTCAACGACCCGTCCAATCCGAAGCTGGGCCCGGAAAAGGGCTATACCACCAACTTTGGCTTGGTCTACAACCCGTCGTTCTACAAGCCCATCACGATCAACGTGGATTTCTGGAAGTACTCCATCCGGGAAGCCATTGCGACGATCGCATTCCAGGACAGCCTGGATGGGTGCTATGCCGGAATCAGCTCGTTCTGCTCCAATGTCACTCGCGATCCCGCCACCGGGGACATTGCCAGTGGTGTCGAGCCCATCGCCAACGTCGGCCGCTTGCTGACCACGGGATTCGACTTTGGCGTGAAGTTCGATATGGGCAAGACCCGCTTCGGCAAGTTCACCGCCGCGCTGGATGGTACCTACCTGGATCAGTACCGCTACCAGATCACGGCGGTGTCGCCGATCAAATCCCAGGCCGGTCAATTCGTGCCGGGCTCGACCGCCGACCAGGATGGCGCGGGCAACTTCGCCAGGCTGCGCATGTTGGGCAGCCTGACCTGGAGCCAGGGTCCGTTCACCGCCACGGTCGTCAACCGCTTCATCTCCAACGTCATCGAGTACCCCGGAGCGAATTCCAACGCCCAGGGCGCTGCCGCCGGGTCCGATCCCGTTACTGGTGTCAAGTTCTGCGGTACACAGGATCAGTCCACCCTGTACATAACGCCTGACGCCAACCACACCGGCGGCAACATATTCTGTTCCCGCGGTGTCAGCAGTGCGGACTACACCGACCTGACCGGGTCCTACACGATCAAGTCGATCGGTACCGAGGTGCTCGTGGGTGTGAACAACGTGTTCGGCAAGAATGCTCCGCTGGTTTACAGCGGCTTCAACGCCAACACGGATTCCAGCACTTACGACCAGATCGGCCGGGCCTACTTTGCGCGCGTGAAGGTCACGTTCAAATAAGTTTCATGAGGTAAGAGGTCTTGTGGTGAGGGGGTGGAGGATATCTCCACCCCCTTCTTTTTTTGTCCCCCGAATGTGCATTGAATGAATCCCGATAAAGCCCGTGAAATGACGTTGCGCGCCATCCGCCTGGATGGTGAAGGCCGCTTTATCGAGGCGGTGCAGGTTTTCCGCGCGCTGCTGGCCAGCGAGCCGCAGTCCGCCACACATCACCAGAATCTCGGCTGCCTGTACCTCAATCACCGCAAGTACGAAGCGGCCATCGAGGAGCTGAGCCTGGCCTGCCGCCTGGCGCCGAACCTTCCGGACTGTTTCTTCAACCTCGGGCTGGCTTATCACGCGCTCGACCAGTTGGCGCTTGCCGCCAAGCACTTCGTCCGCGCCAAGGAGCTCGAACCGGAGTTCGCGCCATCTTCGATCATGGCCGCCTTGTGCCTGTCTCGCCTGGGATTCACCGAGGAAGCGCAGCGATTCACTCCGCCGCTGATTGTCGCGCCTTCGCTTGACCCGGAGATGTGCAATTTCTTCGCGCTCGCCCTGCAGGGAGTCAAACGGGCGCAGGATGCCGAGAGCATTCTGCGCGGCTTGTTGCAGCGCCAGCCGGGGGATCGATCAACCGCTGTCAATCTCGCCAGTTGCCTCGAGATGGCCAACAAGGTGGATGAGGCGGCTGAAGTCCTGGGTCGGATCCCGCCGGCGGAGCTGGACGCTTTCGGGCGCAGCGTGATGGCCCGCTTGTTGTACCGCAAGCGCGCCTATCCGCAGGCGGCAGCGCAGTTGCGGGACTTGCTTGAATCCGGCGAGGCCCAGACTCCGCAATTCCGCAGCGGCCTGGAGTTCGAGTACGGCAAGTGCATGGATGCCAGCGGCGACTACGCCGCCGCGGTACGGGCTTTCGAAGCTGGCAATCGGTTGGTCCGCGACTTCATCGCCCGTGAAAACGGCACGGATGAGAGCCATGAGATGCCCTGGGAGCAGGACTATCCCGAGGTCGACCCGCATGTCATGCGCCTGCGGGCGGCGCAGGGCCCGGCAGGGGAGACTCCGATTTTCGTCGTGGGCTTCCCGCGTTCCGGCACCACCCTGATCGACCAGATCCTGGACGCGCATCCCGCGCTCCAGGTGCTGGACGAAAAGCCGGCTCTGGACAGCGTGGTCGAGGTTCTCGTCGACCGGGCGGAGGGGTACCCCCTGGCCCTGCAAAACCTGGTCCCCGAAGACCTGGAAACCCTGCGATCCCGCTACTGGAGCAGCGTCAGCCGGTATCTCCAGCGCCGGCCCGGAACCCGGCTGGTCGACAAGAATCCTTTCAATTTCTGTCGCCTGCAGCTGATCATGGCTCTGTTCCCGCAGGCCAAGCTGATTTTCGTGACGCGGCACCCTTGCGACGTCGTGCTGAGCTGCTTCATGCAGAACTTCGGCTTCTCCGATGCCACCCGTGGCTTCTGGACGATCGGTGACAGCGCGGCGATCTACGACAAGGCGATCAGTATCTGGCTGGAACAGAAGGCGCGCCTGAAACCGGACTGCCTCGATCTCTGGTACGAGGATGTGGTGGCGGACCTGCCGCTCCAACTGCACCGTCTCGCCGCGTTTCTCGGCCTCGAAGTGGATCCGGCCATGCTCGAGTTCCATCGGCATGCACAGACCAGGCGCATCAACACGCCCAGCTACAGCCAGGTGGTGCAGCCTCTGTACAGCAGCTCGGTGGAGCGCTGGCACCGCTACCGCCCCTGGTTCGCCGAGGTTGAGCCGCGCTTGCTGGAGCTCGCCGGACTGATGGGCTATCCAAGGCCACAAGCCATGGCGGAGGCGAAAGCATGAACGCCCAGGCAAACCCGGCGGCGCAGCTCGAAGCGGCCCGCGGACATGCGCGCCGGGGCGAGGCCATGCTGGCGGAGCGCGAGTATCTGGGACTGCTGCAAAGCGCTCCCGACAATCTCGAAGCTCTCAATTTCGTCGCCATGTGCGTCCTCGGGCGGGGCGAAACGGGCCACGCCATCGGCATGCTGGAAAATGCCCTGCGGGTGCAACCCGATCAGCCCCTGACGCTCAAGAACCTGGGCACGGCCTACAGCGAGAGCGGCCGCCTCGATGAGGCAGAGGCGGCCCTGCGTAAGGCGGCCACCTTGGCCCCGGAGCAGCGCTCGGTACGGCTCCATCTGGCTCAGGTACTGGAGCGCGCCGGCCGTGGCGGCGAGGCTCTGCGGGTCTATTTCGAGGTGATCGTCGCCGCCCAGCGCCGAGGCGAATGGACCAGCGAAGCCACGACCCCGAAGGGTTTGCTGCAGCCGGTGTTGCACGCCATCGCCTACGTCCGCGAGCACCGCCGTGCCATCTTCATGGCGGTGGTGGAGCCCCTGCGGACGCGGTACGGCGCCGAAGCCACCCGGCGGACCGAGCAGGCGCTGCAGATCTATCTCGGCGACAAGCCCCCGGGTTATGTCGACGCGCGGCAGCGTCCTAAATTCCTGTACTTCCCGGGCCTGCCGACGCAGCCGTACTTCCCGCGCGAAGCCATGCCCTGGTTGTCGGATCTGGAGCAGGCCACTGCGCTGGTGCAGGGCGAACTGCGCCAGGTTCTGTCCGGCTCGGGCCGCGAGGGGGTGGAGCCGTTCCTCAAGCTCCCGCCCGGCGCCACCGCAGAGCGCTACCTGGCTGGCCGCGATGCGCCGCCGGCATGGGACGCCTTCTTCTTCTATCGTCACGGCGCGCGCAACGACGCCAACTGCGCCCGCTGCCCAGGCACGGCGGCGCTGCTGGAGTCGCTGCCGGTGGCGCGCATCCGCGACCACGCCCCGGAAATCTGTTTTTCGATCCTGACCCCCGGAACGCACATCCTGCCGCATCATGGCGTGACCAACGCACGCATCGTGGTGCACCTGCCGCTGATCGTGCCGCGGGACTGCGCCCTGTCCGTGGGCGGGGAGATCCACGCCTGGCAGGAGGGCCGCTGCGTGGCTTTCGACGATACGTTCCAGCATGAGGCCTGGAACCGCAGCGCCGATACCCGCGCCGTGCTGATCCTGGATGCCTGGAACCCCTATCTTTCCAGCGAGGAATGCACAGTGATCAGCGAGCTGATCGTCGCCATCGGCGCGTTCAATCGCGAATGCGGACTGGATGCCGAGACTTGAACGCCGCTCGTCACCCGTGGATATTGACTGGTACCGTGTGACCCGGCGTCCCTGCAAATTCCGTTCATCGCGATGAAACTGCCCAGTCCCTTCTACCGCTTGCCGCTGCTTTTCGACGTGAGTCGGCTCCAGCACGAAGTGGCGCAGTTCGCCGAGCAGGAATGGCAGCGACATCCCACCGGGTTCGTCGGCAACAGCGCCGTGCGGCTGATCAGCGCCGATGGCGGTGAGAACGACGACTTCGTCGGCCACATGGCACCGACGCCGCAGATGCAGCGCTGTCCGTACATTCAGCAGGTGCTGGCCGGCTTCCGCGTGGTCCTGGGGCGCTCGCGTCTGATGCGCCTCGGGCCCGGTGCCACGGTCCCGCCGCACAGCGATGTGAACTACTGCTGGTTCCATCGCATCCGCATCCATATCCCGGTGTTTACCAGCCCGAGGGTCAGCTTCAGCTGCGGCGGCCAGACCGTGCACATGGCCGCCGGGGAGGCCTGGGTGTTCGACAACTGGCGTGAACACGCGGTGCACAACGACGGCGATTCCGACCGCGTGCATCTGGTGGTGGATACCACCGGCAATGCCGCGTTCTGGGACATGGTCGAGGCCAGCCAGAGCGGCGGCTTCGAAGCCAGAAGCGGCCCCGAGCCGAAACCTGTTCCATACCGCGCGGGAGCCGCCGGAGCCCTGTTTTTCGAGAAGCACAATGCGCCGGTGGTCATGCAGCCGTCCGAGGTCGAACTGCTGGTTGGCGACCTGCTGGCAGAATTGCAGGCTTCACCCGCGTCCAGGCAGCAACGTGACTGCCAGCGCTTCGTCAGCCTGGCCACGGGGTTTTGCAGGGAGTGGCGCGCGCTGTGGCTGGTCTATGGAGAAAGCCCCGAGGGCTGGAGCCAGTTCGCACAGTTGCGCGACTACATGGTGGCGCAAATCGAGGACATGAGGGCGAGCCCGGTCTGCCCCTCCAACGGTGTATCGGCGGCCGCCGTGTTGTTTGCGCGGGTGCTGAGTCACTCCGTGCGTAATCTCGAGATCCCGCCGACACTGGATTCGCAACGCAACGCGCCCGGAGAATCTTCCGCGGTCCGACGAGTCGGGAGTGCAGTAGCCAAATTCCCGAAACCCGTGTTCATCATCGCCGCGCCGCGCTCAGGCAGCACCCTGTTGTTCGAAACGCTGGCCCAGGCCCGCGGCATTTTCAGCTTGGGCGGCGAGGCGCACGGCCTGGTCGAGGATCTTCCGCAGCTGCGGCCCTGGGCCGAAGGCGTGGGGTCGAACCGCCTGACGGCGGCGCACGTCGATCAGGACGTGGTGGAGCACATTCAGGCCGAGTTGGTGGCCAAGCTGCGCGATCGGGACGGACAGGCCCTGCCGGCGGGCGAAGCCCGCTTCCTGGAGAAGACGCCCAAGAATGCCCTGCGCATTCCATTCTTCAACGCCTTGTTTCCCGATGCGCGCTTCATCTTCCTGTGGCGCGATCCGCGGGAAAGCCTCAGCAGCATCATGGAAGCCTGGCGTTCCGGCGGCTGGAAGATGTACTCGGAGCTGCCGGGCTGGGATGGCCCGTGGTCGATGCTGGTGCCCCCGGGGTATCAGGCACTGCGCGGCCGGCCGTTGGAAGAGGTGGCGGCGTTTCAATGGGCGCGCACCAATGAAATCGCGCTGGACGATCTGTCCCAGCTGCCCGCCGAACGCTGGACCTCGCTTCGGTATGCCGATTTCCTGGCCGATCCCGCCGGCGTCACCCGGAAGATCTGCCAGGCCTTCGAGATCGATTGCGACCACCGGCATGCCGCCTATCTGCGCGCCCCGCTGCCGCTCTCCCGCCATACCCACACACCTCCGGCGCCGGGCAAGTGGCGAGTCAACGAAGCCGAGATCGCCCGGGTGTTGCCGTCACTGGAGCCGCTGGCCCGGCGGCTGGCTGCACTCGGAGCGGCTCACCCCAAGGGCTGAACGGCCTCAGCCAGCTTCCGCAAACAATTGCCCCAGCTGCGGCAGGTAGGGGGCATAGCTCCGCCAGCGTTCGGTGGAAGTCCGGTAGATCGGCTGGCGCGCCTGCCAGACGCTGGCCGTGGCGATCGGCGCGTCGGTTTTTGGGCTGGCGTTGAGCAGATCGGCTTGCGGCAGGCCGAGGAAGCGGGCCAGTTCGTCCAGCACCGGGGCGGGATCGGCGGTCATGCGCTCGTAGCTCAGCGTAAAGATCGGCATAGAGAGCCGCTGCTGCCAGTGCCGCATCAGCTCTTCACATCCCTTCGCAAACGCGGCGATGCCCTCCAGACTGTAGGCGTAGTTGTTGTCTTCATGGGCAAAGAACTGGCTCCAGATCGACAACGCCGTATCGCGCAGGTTGCGCACGCAATGAATCACCCGGGCTTGGGGAAACATGGCCGAGATCAACCCGAGGTAGCGAAAATTCAGCGGGTTTTTGTCCACGTACCAATGCGCCGGCGGATCGTCTAATTGCAGTTGGCGCAGGTACAGCTGGGCTGCGGCCTGCAGGTCATGGGCGTCCCCTCGCCAGTGTCCCTGTCCCAGCGTCTGCGCAATGAACTGCATCCAGTTCAACTCGCCCCGGTTGCGCGCCTGCGGATGCCGCCCAAGCAGCTCGGCGGCGAGGGTTGTACCCGAGCGCGGCAGCCCCACGACGAAAACCGGAACGGGCTCGCCCTGCATCGGCACGCGCGCCGGCAGCGGCCAGTCCGCGTCGATCTGTTCGTCAACAAAAGCCAGCCAGTCCTCGCTCGACCAGGTGTGCCCGGTCGCCGCTAGTGCGTTGGCTTTGCTCCAGGCCTGAGCCGCCTGCTCATGCATGGACAGGTCATCGTAGGCCTTGCCGAGCGCAAAGCAGGCGGCCGCCCGCGCGTCCGTCGACAGGCGCTCATCCCCGGAAATGTGCTCGAAGCGGGCGAAGTCCGGATGCTGCAGCGTTTCATAGCGCTGCGAATTGGCCAAAAACAACGCCATTCCTCCCCAGGCATCGGCAGGAAGTCCGCAATCGATGGCTTTGAGGAAATGACTCCTTGCCAGATCGAATTTTCCCAGGACATGCGCCGTCCGCCCCGCCAGCAGATGCAGGCCCGGATCCTGCGGCGCGCGCGCCAGTACACGCTCGCCGAGCTCGCCGGCGCGCTGGTATTGATGGCACTGATGCAGGAATTCGATATAACCGGCTGCGACGTTCGCCGGGGCCCCCTCATTGGCATCGAGATCGGCGATGACCTTGCCCGCCGCATGCGGTCTGCCGGCATCGCGCAGCATGAAAGCCAGTGACCGGGCGGCTTCGCTGTGATGGGGCTGCCATTTCAGGACCCCACGCAGCATGGCTTCGGCCGGCGCTATCCGGCCGCTCATGCGCAGGGCGTTGCCGAGGCGGTAACGCAAATCGAGGTCAGCCGGCCAGCGCCTCAGCGCTTCCTCCAGAATATCGGCGGCGAAGGCGTGCATCTGTGCCGCGCCAAAGGCGATGGCGGCATCGTGGTAGCTCGGCAGCGAATGAGGACGCAGCAGGGCCAGCAGATCCCGCGACACGATTTCAAGCGGCATGCCGGAAGCCAGTGCACTGCGTGCGCGTGCCACCACGGCTTCCATGTCATCGATCGGGATGGTGCCTGGATTGGACTGGCCGGTCATGATCTGAAGCTTTCCATAATATTGTCGAAGTAATTGATTGAATGGCAAATTTCGCCGTGCCTGCTCCTGCGGGGCTGGCAACTAAACCTCTCGCGCGTGGTCTAATGGACCCGTGCTACCCAAGGCAGCAGTAGAGGTGGACAGATGATCAAGACCATTCTGACATGCCTGTTGTTCGCGGGTCTGTCCGGCGCTGCGCTGGCCGACGATCCTGCGCCGACACCGGGAACGGCTACCACAACAACGGCCAAGACACCGCCGGAACCCGGCAGCAAGTACTGCGTGCAGGACACCGGCAGCCACATCCGGCCGAAGCAAGGCGAGTGCCTGCCGGTACCCGGCCGCAGCTATAGCCGGGAGGATGTCGAGAACACCGGCTCGGTCAGCAACTCCGACGCCTTGCGCCGTCTGGATCCGTCCATCACACGCTGAGCAGGCGGGAGGGCGGAGCGGGTTAGCTCTGACCAAACTCCGGGGGTTATGGCTGCGTGCTGCCGCCGAACGCAGTAGCATGCCGGCGTGTCCGCACTCAGACTCAAGCAAGCATTTGGAAGCCTGCGTGTTCCGCGCTATTGCCTCGGGATGCTTGCGCTCCTGGGGCTGGTGGTAGTCGCCACCACCCGCTTTGAGGCTCGTGCCGACGTCCGCCCTGCGGATGCAGCCGCGGTGCCGCTGCGGGTCTTGCGCCTGGGCAACGGTCCCGAGCCCGAGACCCTGGACCCGCACCGCGCCGAGGGTGTCAGCACCGCCAATCTCCTGCGTGATCTCTTTGAAGGCCTCACCGGTATGTCGCCGGACGGCAAGCCGGTTCCCGCCGCCGCCGCGACCTGGGAGTCGAGCCCCGATGGCCGCGTCTACACCTTCCACCTGCGCCCGCAGGCGCGTTGGTCCAACGGCGATCCAGTGACTGCGGAGGACTTCGCCGCCGGGTTGCGCCGCAGCGCCGATCCCGCCACCGGCTCGCGCTATGCCCAGCTGCTGTCGCCGATCGAGAATGCAGAAGCGGTCAGCGCCGGCCAGGTGCCCCCGGAGCAGCTGGGTGTGGAAGCCGTGGACGCCCGGACCCTGCGCATCCGCCTGCATGATCCAGCGCCATACTTTCCCGCCCTGCTGGCCAACCCGGCCTGCTTTCCGGTGCACCGTCCGAGCCTGCAGCGCTACGGCCGCGATTTCGCCCGGCCCGGCCGCCTGGTCAGCAACGGCGCCTACCGGCTCGAGGACTGGGTGGTGCAGTCGCAGGTGACGCTGCTGCGTAATCCGCAGTACTGGGATGATGCCCATACCGCCATCGACCGGGTGATCTATGTCCCCACTGAGGATCTCGCCTCGGAGTTGAAGCGTTACCGCGCCGGCGAGCTCGACGTCAGCTACGCCATCCCGATGAGCCAGGCGCGCTGGGTGCGCGGACTGCTGGGCAAGGAGCTGCGCCTGGCGCCCTATCTCGGCGCCTTCTGGTACGGCTACAACCTGACGCGTCCGCCGTTCCAGGGCAGTGTTGAGCTGCGCCGGGCGCTGAGCCTGGCGGTGGACCGCGAGGTCATTGCCGGCAGGCTGTTGCAGGGCGCGGCGCTGCCGGCCTATGGCTTCGTCCCGCCCGGCACCTGGAACTACACGCCGCAGCAACCGGAGTGGGCCGGATGGAACCGCGAGCGGCGGCTGGCCGAGGCGCGGCGCCTGTACGCGGCGGCAGGGTATTCCGAAGCGCGTCCGCTGGAGGTGGAGCTGCGTTACAACACTTCGGAGGACCACCGCCGCGTCGCCATCGTCATCGCCGCCATGTGGAAGCAGAACCTGGGCGTGCATGCGCGCCTGGTCAACGAGGAGTGGAAGGTGTTCCTGCAAACCCGCCGCGCCCGCGCACTCACCCAGGTATTCCGTGGTGGCTGGATCGGCGACTACGACGACGCCAGCGCCTTCCTCAACATCCTGCGCACTTTCGACGGCAAGAACGACGAGGGCTATGCCAGCGCGCGATACGACGCGCTGCTCGCCCAGGCGCAGGCCGAGGCCGACCCGGCGCGGCGCCGCGGCTTGCTGGAGCAGGCCGAAAGCCTGATGCTCGACGACATGCCGATCCTGCCGATCTACTGGTACGAGTCCAAGCACCTGGTGAAGCCCTGGGTCGGGGGCTGGCAGGACAACGCCCTGGACATCCACTACAGCAAGGACCTGCGGGTCGTGCCGCATTGATGCTCGCCTTCGCCTTCAAGCGCCTGCTCGGCGCGGGGCCGACCCTGCTGCTGCTGATCACCCTGGCGTTCTTCCTGATGCGCGCCGCGCCCGGCGGTCCGTTCGACCGCGAGCGTGTCCTGCCGCCGCAGATCGAGTCCGCGCTGCGCGCCGAATACCATCTCGACCAGCCGCTGTGGCGCCAGTACTTCGGTTATCTCGGCGGCCTGGCGCGCGGCGACCTCGGGCCCTCGTTCCAGTACACCGGCTTCAGCGTGGCGGAACTGATCGCCGCGGGTGCGCCGGTGTCCCTGCGCCTCGGCGCCTGCGCCGTGCTGCTGGCGCTGCTATGCGGCGGCGCGCTCGGCTGCTTCGCCGCGCTGCGTCGCAACCGTCCGCTCGATCGCGCCCTGATGGCCCTGGCCATGCTCGGCATCTCGATACCCAACTACGTCGTGGCGCCGCTGCTGGTGCTGCTGTTCGCCATCGGTCTGGGCTGGCTGCCGGCCGGCGGCTGGAGCGCGCACGGCGTGGCCGACGCTGTGTTGCCGGTGCTGGCCCTGGCGCTGCCACAGGTCGCCACCATCGCCCGCCTGATGCGCGCCTCGATGATCGACGTGCTTGCCGCGCCGTACATCCGCACTGCGCACGCCAAGGGGCTGCCGTCGCGCCTGATTGTCTGGCGCCATGCGCTCAAGCCGGCGCTGTTGCCGCTGTTATCCTATCTCGGGCCTGCGGCCGCCGGTGTGATGACCGGCTCGGTGGTGATCGAGCAGGTATTCGGCATCCCCGGTATCGGCCGCTACTTCGTCCAGGCCGCGCTGAACCGCGACTACACCCTGGTGCTGGGGGTGGTGATCTTCTACGGTGCGCTGATCATCCTGTTCAACTTCCTGGTCGATCTGCTGTACGGCCTGCTCGATCCGCGGGTGCGCCTGGCATGAGCCTGCTGCAGCGCCTCTTGCGCGACCCGGTCGCCCGCATCGCCCTGGCCGTACTCGCGGCGATCGTGCTGCTGGCGCTGTTTGGTCCGCTGCTCAGCCCCTGGCCCTATGACTCCATCGACTTCGACGGCAGCTGGGGCGCGGCGCCTTCGCTGGCCGGCGGCCACTGGCTCGGCACCGACGAGCTCGGCCGCGACCTGTTCGCGCGCAGCTGCTATGGCGGGCGCATCTCCCTGTTGGTGGGCCTGGCGGCGACTCTGGTATCGCTGCTGATCGGCGTAAGCTGGGGCGCCGTCGCCGGCTATGCCGGTGGCCGTGTCGACGCCCTGATGATGCGCGCGGTGGACGTGCTCTACGCGCTGCCTTTCATGTTCTTCGTGATTCTGCTCACCGTGTTCTTCGGCCGCCACATCCTGCTGCTGTTCCTCGCCATCGGCGCGGTCAACTGGCTGGACATGGCGCGCATCGTGCGCGGCCAGACCCTGAGCCTGCGCCAGCGCGAGTTCGTGCAGGCGGCGCGGGTCGGCGGCGCCGGCGCCGGCGCCATCATCCGCCGCCACATCGTACCCAACCTGCTCGGCGTAGTGGTGGTCTACGCCGCGCTGACTGTGCCGCAGGTGATCCTGGTCGAGTCCTTCCTCAGCTTCCTGGGTCTGGGCGTACAGGAACCGGCGACCAGCTGGGGTGCCCTGGTCAGCGACGGCGCCCATGCCATGGAAACCACGCCTTGGGCGCTGATCGTGCCGGCGACTTTTCTCGCCGTGACGCTGCTGGCGCTCAACTTTTTGGGGGATGCACTGCGGGATGCGCTCGATCCCAAGGCAGGTGAACTCAAATGAGCCGCTCCGTCGTCATCCCCGCCAGAGCCTGCCCCAGACTCGATCCGGGGGATTGGCGGGGATCCAGTGACAGGGATGTTTTCAAGCCCGATGCACTGCGGGATGCGGTCGATCCCGAAGCTGGTGAGGCGCGTGGCTGAGCCGTTGCTGGAAGTGCGCGACCTGGCGGTGTGCATTCCGAGCCGGGCAGGGCAGGTGCAGGCTGTCGGCGGCATCAGCTTCGGGCTGGCGGCCGGGCAGACGCTTGGCATTGTTGGCGAATCCGGCTCCGGCAAGAGCCAGACCGCGCTGGCCCTACTTGGCCTGCAAGCGCCCGGCGCGCGCCTGTCCGGCAGCGTCCGCTTCGAGGGGCGCGAACTGCTCGGCCTGCCGGAGCGGGAATGGAACCGCCTGCGCGGCCACCGCATCGGCCTGGTATTCCAGGACCCGATGACCAGCCTCAATCCCCACCTGCGCATCGGCACGCAGCTGGCCGAGGTGCTGGTGCTGCACCGCGGCCTGTCGCGTGGCGAAGCCCTGGCCGAGTGCGCCCGCATGCTCGATGCGGTGCGCATCGCCGGCGCCACGGCGCGGCTGCGCCAGTATCCGCACGAATTCTCTGGCGGCATGCGCCAGCGCGTGATGATCGCCATGGCCCTGCTGTGCCGGCCGGCCCTGCT
>CAYWPB010000032.1:15685-19966 GCA_964458725.1 uncultured Nevskia sp.
GGGTCGCCCGCCGACCCCCACACCGCTCTGGAGGGGACGGTGCAGGCCGGGATCCTCGCCTTGCTGGGGGAGCTGCGCGACGCCTTCGGCCTGGCCCTGCTGCTGATCTCCCACGATCTCGATGTGGTCGCCGAGGTCTGCGAGCGCGTGCTGGTGTTGTATGCCGGCCGGGTGGTGGAGTCGGGGCCGGCGGCGCCGCTGCTGGCCGCGCCGCACCACCCTTATAGCGCCGGGCTGCTGGCGGCGCGACCGCGGCTGGACACACCGCCGGGCCAACCGCTGCAGGCGATTCCCGGCCAGCCGCCGAACCTCGCGCGCCTGCCGCCGGGCTGTGCCTTCGCCCCGCGCTGTGCGGCAGCGGCGCCGGCGTGCGCCGAACAGCCGCAGCTGCGTGCCTTCGGCGATTCGGGGCGCCAGTGTTCGTGTCATTACCCGAGAAACGGCAGCTTCGCCGCCGACCGAAGTCCCTCTACCGCGGAGCGGGAGAGGGGGGGGGCACCCGCGTAGCAAGTGGTGGGGTGAGGGAAGACCGCCGCGAATGCGGCGGTTTTCCGCTGACAGACTGACATTACGCGTCAGGTAATTGCTGCACTGCGGTTGATTCTTCCCAAATACCGGTTAAGCTGCGCGCCTGGGCGGGGCCATGCGCTGCCGTACGGTAGGGTCGCGGCGTTTCCGCCGCGCAGGGAGGGGATGAGATGCGTACTTCGAATGGCATGCGGCGCGGCCTGCGCGCGCTGGTTCTGGCTTCGCTGCTTGGCGCAACCGCGCCTGCCTGGGCCATCAGCGAAAGCTTCAATATCGGCGACGACCAGTTGAAGATGGTGCTCAACAACACCTTCACCGCTGGCGGTGCCATCCGCATGCAGGCGCCCAGCGTCAACCTGATTGGCAAGGGCGATCTCAACCGCAACGTCTGCGGCGTGCCGTACCAGGCCTGCCAGGGCGTATTCAAGGACCAGTACTTCGCGGCGCAGCACCTCGCCGCCTCGCCCGGCGCCGCCACCATCAACACCGACGATGGCGACCTCAACTACTCCAAGTACCACTTCTTCCAGGCGGTGGCCAAGGAAACCTCGGACATCACCCTGAGCTACAAGGACTTCGGCATTTTCGCCCGGGCCCTGTACTTCTACGACTTCGTCAACAACGACTTCACCCAGACCCAGCCCAACGAGGTCACTGCGAAGAACCGCAACGATGCCGATGTCGGCATCAACAGCCAGCTGCTCGCCACCGGCGGCAGCGTGGCGACGCCGGTGCTGATCCCCTATCCGGGCGGCAAGGTGTTCGGTCCCGGCAAGCTGGTGCGCGAGAAGCGCACCGACGGCGAGGAACTGCGCCAGATCGGCACCGGCCTGCAGTACCTGGACAGTTACTTCTACGGCAAGGTGCCGATCCCCTTCACCGACGACAAGAAGCTGGCCTTCAAGATCGGCCGGCAGACGGTGAACTGGGGCGAGAGCACCACCATCGTCATCAACAGTCTCAATCAGGCCAACCCGGTCAACGCCAACAACTTCAACCGCGTCGGCAACCAGGTCGAGGAGGACTTCGTCCCGATCAACATGGTCGACCTGAGCTTCGAGCCGCTGGAGAACACCACGCTCGAAACCTTCTATCAGCTCGAATGGAAGCCGGTGGAGATCGCCACGCCGGGCAGCTATTTCTCGGACGTCGACTTCGGCACCAACAACACCGGCAAGACCCTCAACACCAGCTTCGGCCAGAACGCCTATGACCCCGACGGCGTGGCCGCGCTGCAGTACAACCCGCTAGCTCTGCTGACCAACACCACCACCACGGCGCAGCGCTTGCCCGACCGCAATGCCCGCACCCGGGGCCAGTACGGCATCAAGCTGGACTATTACGCCGACTGGCTCAACAACGGCACTGACATGTCGCTGTACTTCATGCACTACAACTCCCGCCTGCCTTACGCCAGCTTCTATTCGGCCGACGGCAGCTGCGCCCGCAAGGGCGGCAAGCACGGCACCGGCCTGCTCGGGCCGGGCGCGGACATCGACGCCACCGAGAGCGCCACGTTCCTGGCCGCCTGCCCCGACCTGCCGGTGCTGCACACGCTGAGCGGCGATCCGCAGAAGGCCACCAGCAGCATCCTGGCGCTGGACTCGGTCAAGCTGCTGCTGGAGTACCCGAACGACATCAACCTGATCGGCGCCAGCTTCAACACCACGGTCGGCAGCTGGTCGATCCAGGGCGAAGTGGCCTACCGTCCGGACGAGCCGCTGCAGGTCGACCAGCAGGACCTGTTCTTCGCCGCGCTCGGTCCGACCCTGACCAGTTGCAGCAACCCCAATGTCCACTGCACCCCCGGCACGCCGCTGGGCGGCCTGGGCTACGACGCCAACAACAACCTGCACCTGTACGGCAGCAGCGACTACGCCCCCGGCAAGACCGACACCATCGAAGTGCTGGCCGGTGCCATTCCCGGCGTGGCGCGCTCCTTCCCCAACTTCATCATTCCCTACCGCGGCGGCGTCATCGGCGAGAACCCGCCCAACAGCTATATCCGCGGTTTCGAGCGCTTCCAGGTATTCCAGTTCAACCTCGGCACCACCCGCGTGCTCGGCGCCACCGACAATCCGTTCGGCGCCGACCAGGTGCTGTTCGTCAGCGAGCTGGGCGCCACCTACGTGCCGTTCCTGCCGCCGCTGGACCGCCTGCAGCTGGAAGGGCCGGGCACCAACTACGCCGCCAGCGCCGGCGCCGACGGTTCCGGCGCCGACGGCTCGCGCCTGGCCTGCTCCAGCGCGCCGGACTGCGCCCTGGGTGCCGACGGCCTGCGCTTCAACCCGCACCAGCAGGATGCCACTGGCTATCCCGACAAGCTTTCCTGGGGTTACCGCCTGATCGGTATCTTCAAGTACGAGAACGTGCTGCCCGGCGTCGGCCTGCAGCCCACCATCTTCTACTCGCAGGACGTGCAGGGCACGGCGCCCGGTCCCGGTGGCAACTTCGTCGCCGGCCGCAAGCAGGTCAATATGCTGGTCGAGGCGCGCTACCAGCAGTCCCTGTCGGTCGACGTCGGCTATACGTGGTACTGGGGCGGCGGCGTGTTCAATACCCTGTCGGACCGCGATTTCGCCCAGTTCTTCGTCAAGTACCAGTTCTAGCCTCCAAAAGTTCATGTAAAGCAGCCGGCCGTGGCCCTAAAGCCCCGGCCGGCTTTGTTTTTTCTATTGCATCGGGGCGCCGGCTGCGCTTTACTACCGGTCACATAAAGCCGCGCCTCCGGCGCGCGACAAAAAATACAAATAACCGGCCCCAAGGGGTCTGGCTGAGGAGAAGGAACGATGCGGAGCGTTCTGCGTGGGGGTGGTGTGCGTGGCGGCCTGCTGGCGGCGGTGCTGCTGCCTCTGGGGGCGGCCCATGCCATTGATTTCAGCATCCCGCTGCCCGGCAGCGACGACGGGATCAAGGGCGTGCTCAACACGACCTTCACCGCCGGTGTCGGCGTGCGCATGCAGAGCCAGAGCCAGAACCTGGTCGGCAAGGGCAACATCAACCCCGACGTCTGCAACGGCCCCAACGGCGCGTACCAGATCTGCCAGGGCCTGTTCAAGGACCAGGTCTACCCCTCGCAGATCCTCGCTGGCGCCCCCGGAGCGGCCTCGGTCAACGGCGACCAGGGCAACCTCAATTACAGCAAATATCACCTGTTCCAGGCGCCGGCCAAGGTCACTTCCGACGTGACCCTGACCTGGGGCAATTTCGGCGTCTTCGCCCGCGGCCTGTACTTCTACGACTTCGTCAACAACGACTTCACCGAGACCCACCCCAACGAGATTACGCCGCAGAATCGGCTGCAGGTCGGCCGCCACGTGCCGGCGCTGGGCGGCGCGCTCGACCTGGGCAGCCTGCAGACCTGCCTGGC
This sequence comes from uncultured Nevskia sp., assembly GCA_964458725.1. Classification (GTDB taxonomy): domain Bacteria; phylum Pseudomonadota; class Gammaproteobacteria; order Nevskiales; family Nevskiaceae; genus Nevskia. The sequence goes on from CAYWPB010000032.1 coordinate 19,584, forward strand.
CAACGCTGTCGCCGGCGTCGGCGTCATCGGCAACGTCCTCAGCAGTGCACTATGTCCGGCCCAGGGCGCCCTGCTCAACAACCGCGGCTACGGCCAGCAGGCCCCCGACGGCACCTTTGTCGTCTATGGCCGTGGCGGTTACGTCCGCAGCAAGCGCACCGACGGCGAGGTGCTGGCCCAGGCCGGCACCAACCTGCAGTACCTGGACAGCTACTTCTACGGCAAGGTGCCTATCCCGTTCACCGAAGACAAGACCATCTCCTTCAAGGTCGGCCGCCAGCTGGTGAACTGGGGCGAGAGCACCACCCTGGCCATCAACAGTCTCAATCAGGCCAACCCGGTCAACGCCAACAACGTGTTCCGCATCGGCGGCCAGGTGGAGG
>CAYWPB010000033.1:0-19379 GCA_964458725.1 uncultured Nevskia sp.
CCGGGTTGCCGTTGACGATGACGTTGCCGATGAAGCGCAGCACCCTGGTCGCGCGGTCGCGGCGCGGGGTGAACTGGAAAAGCTCCGGCGTGGTATCGATGAAGCGGGTGGTGACGTCGCCGCAGCGGAATAGCGGGTGGGTGATGACGTTCTCCAGGAACTGGAGGTTGGTCGACAGGCCGCGGATGCGGAATTCGCGCAGCGCGCGGTCCATGCGCTGAATCGCTTCGTCCACGGTCGGCGCCCAGGCGGTGACCTTCACCAGCAGCGAATCGTAGTATGGCGTGATCTGCGCGCCGGAGTAGGCGGTGCCGCCGTCCAGGCGCAGGCCGAAGCCGGCCGGGCTGCGATAGGCGAGCAGGCGGCCGTAGTCCGGGGTGAAGCCGTTCTCCGGGTCCTCGGTGGTGACGCGGCACTGCAAGGCGTGGCCGTCCAGCTTCACTTGCGCCTGTTCCGGCAGGCCGGAATCGGCGTCGCCGATGCGTGCGCCCTCGGTGGCGCGGATCTGGGCCTTGACGATGTCGACGCCGGTCACTTCCTCAGTGACGGTGTGCTCCACCTGGATACGCGGGTTGACCTCGATGAAATAGAAATTGCCGGTATCGGCGTCCATCAGGAACTCGACGGTGCCGGCGTGCGAGTAGCTCACCTGACGACACAGCCGCAGCGCGGCTTCGCACAGCTCATGACGCTGTTCGGCTTTGAGGTAAGGTGCCGGTGCGCGCTCAACGACCTTCTGGTTGCGGCGCTGCACCGAGCAGTCGCGCTCGTAGAGATGGATCAGCTGGCCGTGGGTGTCGCCCAGCACCTGCACCTCGACGTGGCGGGCGCGGCGCACCAGCTTCTCGACGTAGACCTCGTCGTTGCCGAACGCGGTCTTGGCCTCGCGCCGGGCGGATTCCATCTGCGGGCCCAACTCGGCTTCGGATTCGATCACGCGCATGCCGCGGCCGCCGCCGCCCCAGCTGGCTTTCATCATCACCGGGTAGCCGACGCCGGCGACGATCTTCCTGCAATCCTCGAGATCGTAGGGCAGGGCCTTGGACGCGGGCAGCACCGGCACCTGGGCGGCTTCCGCCGCCTTGCGCGCCGCGACCTTGTCCCCGAGGGTGCGCAGCACCTCAGGCCTGGGGCCGATGAACAGAATGCCGGCGGCGGCGCAGGCTTCGGCGAAGGCAGGGTTCTCGGACAGGAAGCCGTAGCCGGGGTGGATCGCATCCACGTTCGCGGCTTTAGCGACGCGGACGATGTCGGCGATGTCGAGGTAGGCCGCGATCGGCTTGGCCCCGGCGCCAACCAGGTAGCTTTCGTCCGCTTTGAAGCGGTGCAGGGCGAAGCGGTCCTCGTGCGCGTAGATCGAGACCGTACGGATGCCCATTTCCGCCGCCGCGCGCATCACACGGATGGAAATCTCGCCGCGGTTGGCGACAAGCAATTTGCGGATCCGGCGGCCGGATTCGTGCGCGGGCGACATGCTGGGTTCCTGAGCGGCGGGTGGCCTGTAAAGATTACAGAATTGCGTCGCAAGCCGAACCCTACGCAGGCGTATTGCCTGCGGATGGTTTGTGCTTTAATGACGATTGTTTGCAGGAGAACCGCGTGCGCCTGTCCCTCCACACCGATTTTTCCCTGCGCCTGCTGATGTATCTCGCCGGCGTGCGCGATGGCAGGCCGGTCAGCTCCGGCGTCATCGCGGGGAAGTACGGCGTCTCGGCGCACCATATGCACAAGGTGGCACAGGCGCTGCGGCGGTTGGGCTACATCGAGTCGCTCAGCGGCCGCAACGGCGGCCTGCGCCTGGCGGTGCCGGCGGGGTCGCTGCGCATCGGCGACGTGGTCGAAGCGATCGAGGGGCGCAGCCAGCTGGTCGATTGCGCCAAGGGGCCCTGCATCCTGCATGGGGCCTGCTCCCTCAAGGCCGCGCTGGACCGCGCCGAACGCGGCTTTTTTGACGAGCTGCGGAAATACACGCTGGCCGACGTGGTGCGCGGGCCGACCGTGGTGCGCCTGCGACATTTGATGCAGGCGGCCTGAAGCCGGCAATCCCGGCATCGTCGGCAGCGCGGGCAGGAGCGCGGTCGATGGACACTGTGGACTGTGTCGTCGTCGGCGCTGGCGTGGTGGGCCTGGCGGTGGCGCGGCAGCTCGCGGGCGCCGGCCTCAAGCCGCTGCTGATCGAGCGGCATCGCGCCATCGGCATGGAGACCAGCTCGCGCAACAGCGAGGTGATCCACGCTGGGCTCTACTATCCGACCGGTTCGCTCAAGGCGCGGCTGTGCCTGCGCGGGCGCGAGCTGCTGTATGACTTTTGCGCGGCGCACGGCATCGCTCACCGCCGCTGCGGCAAGCTGGTGGTCGCGGGCAGCGGGCAGGAGACCGCGCTGCTGGCCTTGCTGAAGCAGGCGCATGACAACGGGGCGATGGAAGTGCGGGCGCTCGATGCCAGCGCCGCGCGGGCGCTCGAACCGCACCTGCGCTGCGCCGCAGTTCTGCATTCGCCCGCCACCGGCATCCTCGACTCGCACGCCTGCCTGCTGGCCCTGCTCGGCGAAGCGGAGGCGCGGGGCGCCACCCTGGCGACTTCCAGCACCGTCACCGGCCTGCGCCTGGGCGATTCGGGCATTGAGCTGTGGATCAACGGCGCGGCCGAGCCGCTGCTGCGGACGCGCCGCCTGGTCAACGCAGCAGGCCTGGACGCGGTGCGCCTGGCGCGGAGCATCCCGGGTTTCCCGGCGGCCCAGGTGCCGCAGGCGCATTTCGCCAAGGGCAGCTACTTCACGCTCGAAGGCCGTGCGCCGTTCTCACACCTGATCTATCCGTTGCCGCAGCCTGGCGGCCTGGGCGTGCACCTGACCCTGGACCTGGCCGGCCAGGCTCGCTTCGGTCCCGATGTGGAATGGCTGGAGCCGGGCGAGGCTTTCGACTACGCGGTGGACCCGGCGCGCGCCGCGGACTTCGCCGCGGCCATCCGCCAGTGGTGGCCCGGCCTGGAAGCGGACCGGCTACGGCCGGGTTACGCCGGTATCCGTCCCAAGCTGAGTGGCCCCGGCGAGCCCGCCGCGGACTTCCGCATCGAGGGGCCGGAAACGCACGGTGTCGCCGGCCTGGTCAACCTATTCGGCATCGAATCGCCGGGGCTCACCGCGGCGCTGGCGATCGCCGAGCGAGTGGGGGAGTTGCTGGGCGCTTGACTGCACAAGCTTGCAGGCAAGGCTTGCGGGACAGGGGCCATCCGATGGCGTCACCAAGCGGCAGTGCGTAGGAGCGGGCCCTGCTCGCGACCACTCCCATCCCGCTACCCGTAGCAATCGCGCGCTGCGCGCTACGAGGGCGTCCCCGCCGGCGCCAAAGTTGTTCCACCTTTAGTCATGTCCAGTGACAGCGAGGTGCCAGAAGCGGAAGTTCGAGCGTTGAAATTCGCCGCCCTAAAGCAGCCAGACCGGTGGTCAACGCCCGTGTCGCGAACGGCAGTCCTCGGCCGACTTGAAGCATATTAATTTGGATGGAAATACACCCAAACCAAGGCAGCACTCGCGAGAATTGAGACGAAGCCACCAACTCTGAATGACCAATAATATCCCTTAGTATTTATTATTCTGCGAAACGACTCAGGCATTTTGCCCTCGTCAATTCGGCTCCATTTCCTCATCTTGTCCGGCCAAAACAAATGAAGCATTCCGAAGACAAAAAAGAAGATGCCTACGCAGAATATCACTGTGGTTCTCATAGTCTTTCCACGCACGCTTAATCAATGCTGCTGCGGCTCAGTCGACTGTTGACCGCTGTTATTGGGCGCGGCGCGTCCCCACAGAGCACTGATTTTCAGTTGAGGCGCTCCTGGCAATGGCGAAGGAGTACGACCAGTTGCCGTCATCAGGTTTGTTGATCGTCAAAGACGCCATATACGCCCCCTTGCAGTAATCAGCAGACGTCTCCTGCTGGCGCAGCTGTGACCAGCCCAAGGTAGAGAGCTCCCCATCGTAGAAGGGGATCAATAGCTCAGTACCTCGAATGAATCTATAAGACTGCACTATAAGCGCGGATTCATATTTTGCGTTCTGTTTCAATTCTCCCGCGGGTTCGGCCCCATGGGGTGGCTGAATTTCATCGAACTCCCTGCGAAGAGCAGGACCTTCGCTCAGCATGCTCTTCGAGGAGGAGTGCACCCGATATGCTCCAATGGCAATCACCAGGCAGAAAAGTAGCACGCCTATCGCGATAGGGAGTTCGCTGCGATTGCTCACATTGGACGGGTTATTGGGCACGATGCCTCTGCCTCTTATTCGCCATTGGCCGGCGCTTGGCGACGACAGCCTATCGAAAGCAGCCGGTCACAAGCGGCAACAGTGGGCCTATGGCGGCCATTAATATCCTCGCGCTTCCAAAGCAGCCAGCAACATCGCCATAAATGCCCGCCTGTCTTTCGGCTCTGGCTGATCAAATATTAGCCCTACCTGCTTAAACAGCCCTTCGAAGTTCTGAGCTGGATCAGCAAGAAAATGACGCAGTGCGTAGACCAGCTCCATCTTCAGCTTCTCGGAATAGGTGCTGAATTCCGGCATAAGCAATGCGTCCACGGCGTTATCAATGTCCTTCGGGTCATTAATGTCGAGCCCCGCTATTTTTTGTAAATCTTCATCGATTGCGTAGTTTGCATCGAATACCTTGAGCAAATTGATCAGATCCATCACTTCAATCTGCATTTGCCGTCCTTTGATCTGATAGGTTGGCCGATTCGACCTAAATGCAGCGTACCCGAAAGCCGCCGGTCACGACTGACCGCTTCGGGCCGATAGTGCGCCTACCACAATTTCCACCACGGCTTCTTGTGTTCCGCGCACACTTCCCCACGCCTGGCTGAGAGTACCGCACCGCCTGGCAGGTACACCTTCCCGAGCTGCATGTTATAGACCACCAGTCCCAACTGATTGGAAACGGATACCACGAACGGCTGAACCTCGCCTGCTCGATCAGACAGTAGTCCGACACCCCAAAGGGGTTTGCCGCGCCTCGGTGTCAGCGGACCGTCACTCCATACTTCGTTTTCAGACTCGACATTCGAGTCTTCATTGAATGGGTACTTTGCGGTTAGCCGCCTAGCGGCTTCAATGAACTTCGGATTTACTTCTGGACTTCCCGGCGCGTTCACTAGCTCATGGACGAATTCGGTAGCTTGGCAGACCGTAGTAGGAAGGGGCTGGTCCCAAATCTGGAGCACGTAGCTCATGGCTTACACCAATTGTTGTCCCGGTAGCCTACCCGAAACCTGCCGGTCACGACCGGCCGGAGTGGGCCGACACCCGACCATCGACCTCCTCAGTCGGGCGTGACGCGTGCGCGGTGCGCACCCTGACTGCCGGGGATTTGAACAGGCTAAGGATAAGCCTGCACCTGCCCTACGATAAGCCGTGTCGCCTCCGCACCATCGTTCTCCGTCACCCAGTGGTTCACGCCGGCCAGTTCCACGAACCGGTAGGGTGCGTCGACGTAGCGCCCGGTACTGTGGGCCGCATCCGCGCTGAAGGCGAAGTCCAGGTCGCCCCAGGCGTACAAGGTTGGCACCGTGTCGACGCCGATCTGTTGCGTCGGCGGCACGGGGTTGACCCGGTACCAGGCCATCGCCGCGTTCAGCGCGGTGGCATTGCCGAGAGCGCGGGCGTAGACCTCGGCTTGGTCCAGCGGCAGTCCGAAGGCGACCAGACCCAGGGCAAAATAGTCTGGCCCTCCCGACATGAAGACATTGGCGATCCCGGGAGTGGCGAAGACCAGGGCGTAACCGCTCATTTCACGCTGCGGGCTCACAGGATCGTTGGCGGCGGCCGCAAAAGCGTCGAGCTGCGGCGTCGACAGCACCGTCAACGACTTCAAGCGCGCCGGCGCCTGCGCAGCGATGGTCCAGGCGATGGCGCCGCCCCAGTCGTGGCCCACCAGGTGGAAGCGTTGCGCCCCCAAGGCCGTGGCCATCGCCAGCGCATCTCCGACCATATGGTCGAGCGTGTAGTCGGCGTCGGCTGCAGGGCGGGCGCCCGGCGAATAGCCCCGTTGCGACGGCGCCACCGCGTAGTATCCGGCCGCCGCCAAAGCCGGCAGCACCTCGCGGAACTCCTCGTCGCACTCTGGGAAGCCGTGCAGCAGCAGCACCAGCCGGCCGTCGCGCGCTGCCGACGGGTCGCCCGCGGCCAGCGCATCGAAGCTGAGCGGGCCGAGTTGCGGATCGGTGATTGCGATTTCGATCTGACGCACCTGCGTCGAAGTCGCGGGTGCGGCGGACTGGCCAGGGCCGGATGCCTGCGCCACGGGCTCGGAGCCACCGCCGCCTCCGCAACAGCACAGCAGGGGAGTGAGCACCAGCAACAGCGCGAACTGAAGAGCGCAGCGCAAGCAGACCTCCTGTTCCCAGGCGGAACGACCGCCAAAGCCCAATCAATTCTGCAAGAAGCGGGCCGCCGCCGCTCGTGCCCGGGTCTGAAAATTCTAGGAGGAAGGCTTTGCCGCCAGCGCCGCGCGTGTCGCTGCCCGCCACTCCTCGATCATCCGCCCGTAGTGCCCATCGTCGAGGAACTCCCGCACGAACGCCTCGCCCTGCGCGTTCAAGCCCGTCAGCGTATAGCGCACGCTGACCTCGGTGCCGCCCGCGGCCGGCGTGCAGACCACGTCGACCAGGCCGATGTTGGAGTCCTGCGCCAGGCGCGCATAGCTGACACGCCCCTCGGCCGGGCGGTAGTCGGTAACGATCCAGGTGGTCTGACGATTGCCATGGATCGTGCGGAAGGCGCTGCCGCGCTCGGCTTCGCCGCTGAGCAGCTGCGGCTCCCAGCCGGGCGCCCAGGCGCGCTCGCCCAGGGCGGTGAACAGCGGAAACACCCGCGCCGGCGGCGCGTCGAGATGGAAACTGCGGACCTGGGTGGCGGGCGGGGCGGCCATGGCAAGGGGACTCCAGAGGCAGAGCAGCAGCAGGCGGGAAGGGAGGAAACGGATGCGGAACATGCGCGCTTCGATATTTGGTGTATATGTACCAATGTACCAAACATGAAACGCAGTGGCAAGCCATGCGATGCTGCCGCCGGATTTCCAGGACCGCCGCCATGCCCGCCAAGACCACCCGGCCCGACCCCCGCCATCAGATCGACCGCATCCAGACCGGGGTTCGGCTGGAGAAGCGCCTGCTCAAGGTGTTGAAGGGGCTGGCCGAATACCTCGACCTCTCGCTCGGCGACTTGCTCGAGGGCATCGCCCTGCACGCGCTGGAGAACAAGACGCCATTCAAGGCCTCGACCCTGGAGAAGATTACCGACCTGCGCCGCGTCTACGGCCTCGACCTGACGGCCGAGGACAGCCACCGTTTGCGCGAGCGTTGAGGCGTCCGCTCGTGCGTATGCTCGCCGCTTGCCTGATCCTCGCCGCCTGCGGCGCGGCGGCAGATCAGCCTGCGGCGATTGACTCCGATCTATGGTCGCTTGCCGCGCCGGCCGGGATGCGCCGCTGGATCGAAATCCACGATCGCGCCGCGGTGGCGCCCGGCGGGGTCTATCACGTCGAGGTGCTGGAGCGCCGCCTCGGCGATCCGCGGTGGAAAGTGCGGCATCTGGCGCCGCACCTGGCGGTCACCGCGCCGGCGCTGCGTGCCAGCATCCTCAAGCCCCTCCGCCACGGCTCGGTCTATCCGGAAAGCTTCGACGCCGCCTATGCCCGCTGGCGTGAACTGGAAGCCCGCGGCACGGCGCCGGTGTGCGACACCCGTATTGATCTCTGCCTGCGACAGGCGCAGCCCTGAGCCGCAGCTGGCGCGGAAGTTGCGGGCGAAGCATTGCCGGCGCAAGGTCCCGAAGGAGGCGGCCCGCAATGGACAGCATCAGCGAAATCCAGGCCCAGGGCGCCAATGCCCGCGTCCGCGGCGAGCACATGGTGGCGAATCCATTCTACAAGGCGCGCAACATGCCGTTCAGTACCGGCGAGTCGACGCGCGAATGGAGCGACAAGGCCGCCGCCTGGCGCCGTGGCTGGGAATGGCAGAACTTCCAGCTCAACGAGTGAGCCTCAGCCGCCCGCCGCGGCGCGCCGGCGCAGCAGGGCGTATCCCACCAGCATCAGGCTGAAGAACGCCGCGGCGTGCACCCATTCCTGGAAGGCATAAGCCCTCAGGCCGGTGAAATACTCCGTCCGGTGTTGCGCGAAGGGTAGCGCGATCAGCAACGCCAGCAGAACCAGGCCGACCAGCCAGGCTTTGCGGCGGTTTTCCGCGCCGTCGCCGACGCTATGCGGTTGTTGCCGCAGCCAGCGGCGATAGGCGAGCAGCAGCGCCGCGATGCCGGCGACGCTGCCGAGCCATTGCAACAGGTCGCTGAGCCAGTAGTCCTTGCCGGCGAACGTGAAAAGTACGGTTCGCAGCAGCGGAAAATGCTGCGGTCCCCAGGACAGGCGATGGGTGAAGGCGTCCCACAGCAGGTGGGTCCAGATCCCCAGCAGTACCGATACAGCCGTCGCCAGCAGCGCCCGGGGCCTCGTCGACGTCGGCCGCAGGGCCAGCGGCAGCAGCGCGCCGCGATGCGGCTGCGGCAGGGTTTCGCACAGCGGCCGTTTTAGGATGTGGAACAAAAGCAGCAGGATCAGGCCGGCCGGCAGGCAGATTGCCAGGCTGCCGGCGAAGCTGTGGGTTTCCAGCCGCGCATCCGGCATCAGCAGGTAATAGCCGAAGTCCGGTGTGAGGCTGCCGATGACCAGGGCGGAAAAGTCCAGTTGCGGCCAGCGCCGCAAGGGCAGGACGGCCGCGGGATGGGCGAGAGTGAAGGGCATGTTGGCGAGACTAACCGGGACCGGTGCAAGGCTGGAGTCGCAGACGTGCAAAAACGGTGCAAGGTCTCCGGTACCGGTCAGTTGATTTTGTAAAACGTGACGCAGTCGATAGCGGCTGTCACATGTTTGAGGCTAGACTCGATTAGCGCCCAAGGTATGGCCGGGGTCATACACCAAGAACAAGCGGGTGCTACCAGGACTTGGGGAATTCAATGAATCAGCGTGCTGATGTGTTGGCGTTGCCTGTCGCGGGCCGCATGGTGCGGAAATCGTCCACGGGTCTTGCCGTCAGGCTGCCGCTGCTCGCGGCCCTCGGGTTCTGTGCCTTGCTCTCGGCTTGCGGCGGAGGCGGTGGCAGCGATGATTCCCCCTCCAATCCGCCGCCGGTGACGCGCAGCCTGGGCCTGATGGAAATCACCATCAGCGGCATCGGCAGCGGGCATCTGACCTCGCATGCCGCGATGCCGGGCGGTACCGGTACCGAGCAGGCGCGCGTGGCGCAGCCCTCGATCGTGCCGCAGGGCCTGGATGTGAAAGAGGTGTCCAGCAGCTATGTCGACATCGGCACCGCTGGAAACGGTACGCGCTATTTCACTGTGGTCTACGCGGTGCGTAACGCCCAGTTCTGCGCTACGCCGGGCAGTTGCCCCGGCTATCCCAACCCCACCGGCAACCTGACTCTGATCGCGGCCAACACCGCGACCAACATCAACAACACCGCCCTGACCGCCGTCAGCCTGTTCGACGGCAGCAGCTCCGCCGCCACCCGGGCCCTGGCCACCAGCCTGCTGCCGACCCACGGCATGCAGTTCAACGGCGTCGCCGGCTCCGGCGTGATCGTGCAGCCGGGGCTGGAGTCGATGCAGGTCTTTTCCGAGGACGAGGTCGCCGCCATTCCGCGCGACACCGGCGCCACCGACCTGTTCCCCTACGGCTACGTCGTCGGCAATCCGAGTACATCGAACAGCCGCTCGCTGCCGGCCAGCCCGGCGACCGACCAGTTCGACGGCCAGGTCAGCTTCTCCTTCAGCGTGCCGCTGCAGAGCGACCCGCGCAATGATCCCTACAGCATCAGCCTGATCTTCCAGGTGGTGGACGACGCCAACACCCGCGTCACCGAAAGCCTGGAAGAGGACAACCCGGCCGGCGACATCGCCGCCAATGCGCGCGCCGCGCTGCTCGGCGCCGCCGACCTGGTGAGTCTGGGCGGCCGCGTGGCGCAGACCGGCATCGGCGATCCACAGTGCAACGTGCGCATCGCCGGCAGCAGCGCAAGCCCGACGGCTTACCTGGTCAACCAGGGCAGCGCGGCCGCGCTGGGCTCGGCGCCCTACAACCTCCAGAACCGCCCGACCACCGATACGGTCAACACCGGCTTCTGCGTGCCGATGGCGGCGCCCACCGCCGCCAACTTCGTCGTCTACGGCTCGATGACCGGCAAGCACAGCGGCACCTATTCCGGCGGCGGCAGCAACCAGCTGGTGTTCACGCCGGACCCGTCCCATCCGTTTCTGATCGGCGAGACCGTCAGTTTCAGCCTGACCAATGGCCTGACCGCCAATGACGGCCTCAGCAGCCTGGCCATACCCTTCGTCGGCAGCTTCGCGGTCAACGGCACGCAAACGTCCGTCGGCCCATTCCTGTCGTATTACTCCGCGGTGCCGGTGGGGGCAGGCAACCCGACGGCCCTGGCCGGCGCCGACTTCACCGGCGATGGCCGCCGCGACCTGCTCGTGGTGGACAACAGCTCGGCGATGCTCGACATCCTGGTCAACAACGGCAACGGCTTCTATGTCTATCCGGTTTCGCCGGGGCCGGGAATCGTCCCGATGGCGGTCGCCGTGGGCGACTTCACCGGCTTGGGCCACAACGACTTGGCCGTGGTGGGCAGCAACAAGGTCAATATCCTGTTCAGCGGCGGCTACACCAGCTTCAACTACGCCGGTTCGGTGCCGGTGGGTAACGATCCGCTGGCCGTCGTCACCGGCGATTTCAACGGCGACGGCATGTTGGACCTGGCCGTGGCCAACAGCACCGATGGCACCGTTTCGATCCTGCTGAACAACGGCGGCGGCGCATTCACCGTGTCCACCGTCACGGTGGGCACGTTCCCGGATTCCCTGGCCGTCGGCGATTTCAATCGCGACGGCAAGCTCGACATCGCGGTTGGCAACTACAGCAGCCGTTCGATCTCGATCCTGACGGGTGACGGCAGCGGCGGCTTCACCGTCTCCGCGGTGGGCCTGGGCTTTTCGGACAGCCCCAACGCCATCGTCGCCGGCGACTTGAATGGCGACGGCAAGACCGATCTCGCCGCCGCCACCAGCTCCGGCGTGGTCTCGATCCTGCTCGGCGACGGCAACGGTGGCTTCAGTTACAACCAGATCTCCAGCGACGTCTACGTGGGCGGCAGCCTGCGCAAGCTGGCTATTGGCAACTTCAAGGGCTACGGCAGGCCCGATCTGGTGGTCAGCGACGGCACCAACTATTCCATCTCGCTGCTGATCAGCGACTTCAGCGGCGGTTTTACCGTGTCCACCGTCGGCGGCCTGTCTGGTCCGAACGGCGTGGACGTGGGGGACTACGACGGCGACAACAGGACCGATATCGCCGTGACCAGCGGGGGCAACGTCGCGGTGTTGCTCAACAGCGGCTCCGCCAGCTTCGGTACCGGCATCACCACGGTGGGGTCCAAGCCCATCGCCGTCGCGGCGGCCGACTTCAATGGCGATCGCAAGCCCGACGTGGCGGTGGCCAACTATTACGACAATACCGTCACCGTGCTGACCAACGCGGGCAGATTCTCCACTCCCATCCTGAGCGCGACCTCGGTGGTGAACGTGGGCAACGGGCCGCAATCGATCGCCATCGGCGACTTCAACGGCGACGGCAAGCCCGATTTTGCAACGGCGAACTCCGCCGACAATACCGCCTCGGTGCTGCTGAACAACGGCAGCGGCGGCTTCACCGCCTCGACCGTCGCGGTCGGCCTCCATCCCGTCTACCTGGTCGCGGCCGATTTCAATGGTGACGGCCTGCAGGACCTGGCAGTGGCCAACTCCGACGACAATACCGTCAGCATCCTGCTCAACGACGGCAGCGGCGGCTTCACCGCCTCGAGCGGTTCCCCGGCTCCGGTGGGGCAGTTGCCGGCCGGCCTCGCGGTCGGCGACTTCGACGGTGACGGCAAGCTCGATCTCGCGGTCGCCAACTCCGGCGACGCCACCGTCTCGATCCTGCTGGGCGACGGCCACGGCGGCTTCAGCGCCACGACGATGCCGGTCAGTGGATCCCCCATTTCCATCGCCAGCGGCGACTTCAACGGCGACGGCCGGCCCGACCTGGCGGTAGGCACTCTCAACACCACCGCGGTCTCGATCCTGCTCAACGACGGCAAGGGCGGCTTCAGCGCCTCGACGGTGAACGTGGGGCATACCCAGTCCGCGATCGCCGTGGGTGACCTCAACGGCGACGGCAATACCGACCTGGTGGTCGCCAATGCCGGCGACAACACCGTGACGTCGCTGATCGGCGACGGCCACGGCGGGTTCAGCACCTCGACCGTGCCGGTGGGCAACAATCCGTATTCGCTGGCCCTGGCGAACTTCTACGACGACCAGATGCTCAGCCTGGTCACCGCCAACGGCGGCGACAATATGGTGCAGCTGGTGCTGAAGTCCTACTAGCCGGCACGGCTCCCGCCCCGCCCTGCAGGGACGGAGCAGGGCGGGAGCCCTTCGCCCGAAGGGCGATTGTCGTGATCAGGTCTGCCAGATCACCGGCTGGCGCGCCTGCGCCCAGGTCTCGAAGTGCCCGCCGTAGTGCTTCTCGATCACCGGACGCTTGACCTTGAAGGTCGGCGTGATGAAGCCGTTGTCCACCGTCCACTGCTCCGGCACCACCACCACGAAATCAATCTGCTCGTGCGGGTCGAGCTGGGCGTTGACCACCTCCAGGTGTTCGGCGAGGGAGGCCGTCAGTTCGGCGCGGGCCTGTGATTCCTTGCAGCGCTCCCACTCCGCCAGGTTCAGCATCAGCACGGCGAACGGCTGCGGGAAGGCCACGCCGGTGACGCAGCAGGCTTCCACCTTGGGATGAGTGGTGAGCTTGTTCTCGATCGGCGCCGGCGCCACGTACTTGCCCTTGCTGGTCTTGAACTGCTCCTTGGCGCGGCCGGTGATACGCAGGCGGCCCTGGTCGTCCAGTTCGCCGACGTCGCCGGTGTGCAGGTAGCCGTCCTCGGTGAAGGCCTCGCGGGTCTTCTCCGGCTCCTTGTAGTAGCCGAGCATGTTGCCCGGAGTCTTCACCAGGATCTCGCCGATGTCGGAGAACTTCGACTCCACCCCCGGCCAGGGCGTGCCGACGTGGCCGCAGTCGCGGTCGCCCGGCACCGAGCAGTGCGACAGCGCGAAGTTCTCGGTCATGCCGTAGATTTCCAGCATCTCCAGCCCCAGCCCGCGGAACCAGCGCACCGTGTCCGGCGGCAGCGGCGCCGCGCCGGTGCAGCAGACGCGCACCGCGTCCAGCCCCAGCTGCTGCAGGATCTGCTTCTTCACCACCGGGCCCTGCTGCGGGTGCTGCAGCAGCAGGTCGAGCTGCGCCCTGGGCAGCTTGGCCAGCACCGCCTGCTGGAACTTGGTCCAGATGCGCGGCACCGAGCCGAATACCGTCGGCCGCGCCCGCTGCATATCCTGGGCGAAGGTTTCCAGGCTCTCCGAGAAGTACACCTGGCAGCCGCAGCGCAGCGACATGCCTTCCACCAGCAGGCGCTCGGCGACGTGCGCCAGCGGCAGGTAGGAGATCAGGCGGTCCTCGGGGTTGTAGCCGAAGGAGTCGCCGATCACCTTGGCGGCAATGGTCATGCTGCGGAAGCTGTGCATCACACCCTTGGGCATGCCGGTGGTGCCGGAGGTGTAGATGATGCTGGCCAGCTCGTCGGCGTCGCGCAGCGGCTGGCCCGGCAGCGGCGCGGTGTCTGCGACCAACTCGTCCCACTTCGCGCCCTCGGCGGGGCCGAGCGGCAGCGAGATGCGCCAGGTGCCGTCGGGGATGCCTTCGCGCATCGCCGCCCAGTCGTCGAGCTTGCCGATGAAGCAGGCTTTGGCGCCGGAGTGCTCGAGGATCTGCCGCACGGTCTGCCCGGTGAGGCTGGGGTAGATCGGCACGCTGACGTAGCCGGCCATCCAGATGGCATAGTCGGCCAGCAGCCACCAGGCGCAGTTCTTCGACATGATGGCGATGCGGGTGCCCGGCTCCCAGCCGAACGAGCGCAGGTGCGCGGCGATGCGCCGTGATTCGTCGACGGCTTCGCCCCAGCTGAAGCGGCGCAGAGTGCCGCCGCCCAGCGGCTGGCTCAGGTACTGCTCGCCGGGTCGGGTTTGCTCCCAGTGCCACAGGCGCTGGAGGGGGAGGTCTTGTTCGACGATCTGCGGCATGGGCTCCTCGCGTGTTGCGCGGCCTGTTGGCTGGCCGCTGCATGGATGAATCTTAGCCCCGGGAGAGGGGAAAACAACCTGACTTCGGTTAGGTTCTGGTTTTCGTAGGGCGGCCCATGGCCGCCGTTCCGGCCCTCCCGGGCTAACACGGCGGCGGCCGCGGGCCGCCCCACATTGGGTTTCAGGGGGTTTCAGGCCAGCGCCTGCTCCAGCTCCTCCAGCGCCTCGCCGGTGTAGACCGCCAGGCGCTGCATGTGGGGCAGGCTGTCGCGGCAGCCGGTGAAGCCCAGGTTGAACTGCCCGGCGTAGCTGACCACCGAGATGTTCAGGGCCTGGCCGTTGAACAGCAGCGAGATCGGGTAGAACTCCTCGACCCGCGCGCCGTTGAAGTACAGCGTGTCCTGCGGCCCCGGCACGTTGGAGATGACGATGTTGCTGAGCGGGCGCGAATAGCCGCCCAGGCCCAGCATCAGCTGCAGCATGTAGGGGCCCATGCTGAGCATGGTGTAGTTGTTCACCGCCGCGCGCGGCAGCTCCTCCACCCGCGCCTTGGCGGCCTTGGCCGAGCGGCTGATCGCTTCCAGGCGCTCGAGCGGGTCGCGGATGTCGGTGTGCAGGCGGGCGAAGATCATGCTGAAGGCGTTGCCCACCGCCGCGTCGCCGGCCGGGCGGATCGACATCGGCAGGCCCGCGGTCAGCGTCTCCGAGGGCAGTTCGTGCCGTTCCATCATGTAGCGCCGCAGCGCGGCGGCGCAGATCGCCACGAATACGTCGTTGACGGTGACGCCGGCGCGCTTGGCCAGGCGTTTGATGCGCGCCAGTTCGTAGTGCTGGGTGGCGAAGCGGCGCGGGCCGTGGATGCGGCCGTTGAGCACGGTTTTGGGCGCCGCGAACGGCACCGCGGCGTCGGTTTCGCCCTCGCCGCGGGCCTCGCGCAGCAGCCCGAGCATGGCCTTGCCCAGCGGCCGCAACGTGTCGAGCTGCTCGCGCACCGCCGCTCCCGGAGTCTTGCGCGGCCGCGGCTCGCGTTCCTCCTTGGGCTCCGATGCCGTCTTGCCGCCCATGCCGACGCTCCAGATCGGTGGCTGATCGCGCTGTGCAGGGTCGGTGGTGAAGGAGCGCTGCACCATGCGGATGCCGCCGACGCCGTCCACCTGCGAATGGTGCATCTTGACGTAGAGCGCGAAGCGGCCGTGCTCGAGGCCTTCGATCACGTGGCATTCCCACAGCGGCCGGCGGCGGTCCAGCCGGTGCGAGTGCAGGCGCGACACCAGCACGCCGAGTTCGCGCTCGCCGCCGGGCTCGGGCAGGGCCGAGTGGCGCAGGTGGTATTCCAGGTCGATCTCGTCGTCGTCCAGCTGCTCCCACATCGGCACCAGGCCGGGGCGGTAGCGGTAGTTGAACGGCGGGGCGAAGCTACGGCATTCGCGCCAGCGGTCGACCCAGTCGCGCAGGTAGCCGCGCGGCGCGCCCTCGGGCTTGCTGCAGATCGCCAGGCAGGCGACATGCACCGGCTGCTCCGGCTTCTCCACCAGCAGCCAGGCGGCATCATTGGGTTTGATCAGCTTGAGCACGGCCACCCCCTGTCGTGGGGGCCTATGCTACGCCCCGCGCGGACGAGGGTGAAATGCGGATTGCGGACTGCGGCTTGCGTTTTCCGGCAAGCCGGACCTGCCCGCCGGGCAGGTCGATTGAAACGGGGTCGGCGGCGGGCGCCGGACCGCGCGCTTCAGGATGCGAGGATGCGCGTGGCGCCGTCGGTGAGCGTCAGATTGCCGCGCTCGTCGAATTTGACCAGTTTCAGGCGCGCGAAGACGGTGAGGTCGTCGAGGTAGAGCGGGGCAGACTTCTCATTGCCACCGGCTTTCGCATCGCGGATCTGCTTGAGCAGGTTCAGCCGCTGCGGCGTGATCGCCGTATCCGAGGGTCGCATGGGAACTCCTGTAGGGCAGGGGCAGCTTTGAAAAGCGCGTCATCTAAACACAGGCCCGGGTACGCTCCAAGAGCCGTTGGGCGGCACAGCCGGCGCCGCGCCTGCGGCTATACTCGAACAGTGCAGGGCAAGTCGCTGATTGAATTACTGCAAAAACTTGCCCGCACGGCAGTGTGACAGTTTCGAGAAATTTTATGGGTATGTTCGCCAACGCGCTTTCCGAGGCGTCTTTGCCTCCCAAAATCCGCCGATCGGGTCGCATCTCGCGGTAAAGTTTCCAAGGCGCCTGGCCGGGGATGGTCGGGGCCCGCAAGCGGGGAGCGGCACGCCTCGCAACTGTCACAGGGCTTGCCTAGGTTCAACCACTTTGCGGAGCGCCGCATAGCGGCGCCGTTCGGGGGGAGCATGAGGATTTGCGGCGCGGTCGTCGGCCTGCTGCTGGGCGGCATGCTGGTGGCCTGCCATTCTGGGGATGCGGCCGGTACCGACGAGGCTGCCGCCGCCTCGCATCTGCGCGAAGGCGTGCTGGTGGTGGTGCCCGAGAAATCGGAGCTGCGCCAGACCCTGGCGGTGGCCGCGGTGGAGCGCAAGACAGCGCAGATCCCGCTGGAAGCGCCGGCGGTGCTGGAGGCCGATCCGGCGAAAGTCGCGAACATCCTGCCGCCGCTGGCGGGCCGCATCAGTGCGCTGCACGTCCACCTCGGCGACACGGTCAAGGCCGGCCAGTCCCTGTTCACGCTCGACTCCGCCGATCTGGCCCAGGCGCGCGCCGATCTGCAGAAGGCGCGGATCGGCCTGGAGCAGACGCGCAAGGCCCTGGACCGGCAGAAGGACCTGGCCGCGCACAAGGTGGCCGCGGAAAAGGACGTGGAACAGGCCCAGGCCGACTACGACAACGCGCGCAGCGAGCTGCAGCGCGCCGTCACCGTGTTCCAGGTGATGGGCGTCACGCCGGATTCGGCCCCGGAAACAGTCCGGGAAACGGCGAAGTCCGGCGGGTCTTCACGCGAGCTGACGGTGCGCGCACCCCTGGCCGGACGCGTCTCGATGCTGGCGGTGGTGCCGGGCACCTATGCCAACGATAATACCGCCGCGCTGCTGACCGTGTCGGACCTGTCCACTATCTGGTTCACCGCGAGCGTGCCGGAGAAGGACCTGGGCGCGGTGCAGGCGGGCGAGGCGGTCAGCGCCACCGTGCAGTCCTTCCCCGGCGAGAAGTTCGAGGGCAAGGTACTGTTCGTCGCCGACCAGCTCGACGCCGACAGCCGCACCGCCAAGGTCCGCGCCGCCTATCCCAACCCGGACGGCCGGCTCAAGCCCGGCATGTTCGCCACCATGGTGTTCCAGGGCCAGCCGCATGCCGCGCTGCTGGTGCCGCTGACCGCGCTGATCCAGAGCGGCGACCGCACCGTGGTGTTCGTCGAGGTCCAGCCCTGGAAGTTCGAGGCGCGCCCGGTCGTCACGGGGCAGCGCAGCGGCGAGGAGATCGAGATCCTCAAGGGCCTGGAGGGGGGCGAGCGCATCGTCGTGCGCCAGGGCGTGCTGCTCAATGACTGAGCCAAAGTCGTGATCGAGCGTCTCATTGCGCTGTGCCTGCGGCGCCGCGCGATCGTCTGGATGGTGTTCCTGGCCATCGCGGTCTACGGCGTGGTCTCGTTCGGGCAGATGCCGCTGGAGGCCTATCCCGACATCGCCGACACCCAGGCGCAGATCGTCACCAAGGTGCCGGGCCTGGCGGCGGAGGACGTCGAGCAGCAGATCACCATCCCGATCGAGCGCGCCATCGCCAACACGCCAGGCCTGGCGGTGATGCGCTCGGAGAGCACCTTCGCGCTGTCGCTGGTATCGGTGGTGTTCACCGAGGGCACCGAGGATTACTGGGCGCGCCTGCGACTGCGCGAGCAGCTCAGCGGGCTGAGCCTGCCGTACAGCGCCCAGCCCTCCCTGGACCCGCTGACCAGCCCGACCGGCGAAATCTACCGCTACACCCTGGAGTCCTCCACGCGCAGTCTGCGCGAGCTGTCCGAGCTGCAGTTCTGGACCGTGATCCCGCACCTGAAGCAGGTGCCGGGCGTGGCCGACGTCACCAACTTCGGCGGTCTCACCACCCAGTTCCAGCTGCTGCTCGATCCGGCGCGCCTGGTCGCCTACGGCCTGACCCTGGCGCAGGTCACCGCGGCGATCAAAGCCAACAACAGCAATGCCGGCGGCAGCGTGGTCAACCGTGGCGAGCAGGGTTTCGTAGTGCGCGGCGTCGGCCTGATCGAGGACCTGGAGGACCTGTCGCAGGTGGTCGTGAGCAGCGGCAAGAACGGCGTGCCGGTGCGCATCGGCGACCTCGGCGCGGTCAGCCTCGGCAACCTCGAGCGTCACGGCATCCTCGGCATGGACCGGCAGCGCGACCACATCGAGGGCATCGTGCTGCTGCTCAAGCACCAAAGCGAGTCGCAAACCCTGCGCGAGCTGCACGCGGCGGTGGACGAGCTCAACGCCAGCGGCCTGCCGCCGGACGTGAAGATGGTGCCGCTGCTCGACCGCAGCAGCCTGGTCCACGCCACCGAGCACACCGTGGCGGTGACCTTGAGCGAGGGCATGGCGCTGGTGGTGCTGGTGCTGCTGCTGTTCCTCGGCAGCCCGCGCGCCGCCGCCATCGTCGCGCTGACCGTGCCGCTGGCGCTGCTATTCGCCTTCGTCCTGATGCACTGGATCCGCGTGCCGGTGAACCTGCTGTCGCTGGGCGCGGCCGACTTCGGCATCCTGGTCGACGGCGCCATCGTCGTGCTGGAAAACATGCTGCGCCACCGCGAGGAGGCGGAAGGGCGGGTGTTGAGCCTGCGCGAGGCCTACCTCGCCGCGATCCAGGTGGGGCGGCCGGTGTTCTTCGCGGTGCTGATCATCATCACCGCCTACCTGCCGCTGTTCTTCTTCGAGCACGTCGAGTATCACCTGTTCGCGCCGATGGCCTACGCCCTCGGCTTCTCCCTGCTCGGCGCGCTGCTGGTGGCCCTGACCCTGGTGCCGGGCCTGGCCTGTGCCGCCTACCACCGCCCGCACCGCGTGTTCCGCAACCGCGTGGTGGAGCGCGTCAGCTACCGCTATCGCCACTGGCTGCTGGTGTTCATCCACCGCACCCGCTTCGCCGTCGGCGTGACCGTGGCGGTGCTGCTCGGCACCGCGCTGCTCGGCTTCACCGCCGGCCGCGATTTCCTGCCGGAGCT
>CAYWPB010000034.1:0-19366 GCA_964458725.1 uncultured Nevskia sp.
TTGTAGATGCCGCCGCGGCCCTCCTCGTCGCCGGGGTACCAGTTCTGCACGGTGGAATACTTAATCTGCGCATCTTCCAGCGCCACCAGCTCCACCACCGCGGCGTGCAGCTGGTTCTCGTCGCGCTGCGGCGCGGTGCAGCCTTCCAGGTAGCTGACCTGGCTGCCGGCCTCGGCGATGATCAGGGTGCGCTCGAACTGGCCGGTGTTGCGCTCGTTGATGCGGAAGTAGGTCGACAGCTCCATCGGGCAGCGCACACCCTTGGGGATGAAGACGAAAGAGCCGTCGGTGAACACCGCCGAGTTGAGCGCGGCGTAGAAGTTGTCGCCGAATGGCACCACGCTGCCGAGATATTTCTTCACCAGCTCCGGGTGCTCCTGCACCGCTTCGGAGATGGGGCAGAAGATCACGCCGGCCTCGGCCAGCTTCTTCTTGAAGGTGGTGGCGACCGAGACGCTGTCGAACACCACATCGACCGCCACGCCCGCCAGCATCTCCTGCTCCTTGAGCGGGATGCCGAGCTTCTTGTAGGTTTCCAGCAGTTTCGGATCGACCTCGTCCAGCGACTTCGGCCCGTCCTTGTGCGACTTCGGCTGCGAGTAGTAGGAGATGGCCTGGTAGTCGATTTGCGGATAGTGCACGTGCGCCCAGGCCGGCTGCTCCATCTTCAGCCAGCGGCGGTAGGCCTTGAGGCGGAATTCGAGCAGCCATTCCGGCTCGCGCTTCCTCGCCGAGATCATGCGGATCACGTCCTCGGACAGGCCCGGGGGGACCGTCTCGGACTCGATCGAGGTGACGAAGCCGGCGCTGTACTCGCGCCGCTTCATCAGTTCATGGATGTCCTGGGGTTGGGTTGCCATTGCTTGATCCTGAAACTGTGTTCCCGCTTACTCCTGCGCCTGCGGCAGCCCGCTGGCGGGCTTGCGCAGGAAGCTGAGGGGGCTGTCGCCGGCGGCCTGGCGGCGGCGCAGCATAGGTTCGGCCATCTGCGCCAGGGTCACCGAATCCAGCGCCTGGTGGATGGCGCTGTTGATCAGGCGCCAGTTGCCGCGCACGCCGCAGTGC
The DNA here is from genome assembly GCA_964458725.1 of uncultured Nevskia sp. GTDB lineage: Bacteria > Pseudomonadota > Gammaproteobacteria > Nevskiales > Nevskiaceae > Nevskia. The sequence continues at coordinate 1,066 of CAYWPB010000034.1, forward strand.
GATTCGATGCTGCAACCGCCCTCGTGCACTGCGCACTGGGTCAGGGCGATGGGACCCTCCAGGGCGCTGACCACGTCGGCGACGGTGATCCGGTCCGGCGACCGCGCCAGGCGGTAGCCGCCATGGGCGCCGCGGATGGACTCGACCAATCCGCTTTTCGCCAGCTGTTTCAACAGCTTGGAAACAGTAGGCGCGGCCACGTGGGTTTCGTCCGCCAGCTCGTGGGCGTTGCGCAGCGCCTCCGGCCGCGCGGCCAGCGCCGTCATGACGACGGTGCCGTAGTCGGTGAGCTTGCCGAGCTTGAACATGGCGGTTCCGGGGGAGGGTGTCTGCAAAGAAGACTAATTCGGTACGGATTGTACCCGATCAGGGCTGCCCATCAAAGCCCGGGGCCGGGCCGAACCTGGGCTTCGGCAGGAGAGTCATGGACTTGGAGGCGTCACGGTGATCGCGGTATAAGGCTGCGCGGGTCACCGGTCACTCTCCCCATCGCAAGGATCGCCAAGATGCTGCCATCGCGTCTCTACGCCTTCGCCGCCGCCGTCCTGATCACCGTGGTCTCAGCCGCGGCCAGCTTCATCAACCCCTACTGGCTGATCCCGGCGGCCATCGCGGCTTTGCTGAGCCTGGTCGGCATCTACGACCTGACGCAGAAGCACCACTCGCTGAAGCGCAATTACCCGATCCTGGCCAACTTCCGCTTCTTCTTCGAGATGATCCGCCCGGAGATCCGCCAGTACCTGCTGGAAGCGGACGACGAGAAGGTGCCGTTCTCGCGGGCGCAGCGCTCCCTGGTCTACCAGCGCTCGAAGAACGTCGAGGACAAGCGGCCGTTCGGCACCGAGCTGGACGTCTACATCAACGGCTACGAGTGGATCAACCACTCGATGCGGCCGAACAAGATCGCCAACACCGATTTCCGCATCAGCATCGGCGGCAAGGACTGCACCCAGCCCTATGCCTCCTCGCTGCTCAACATCTCGGCGATGAGCTTCGGCGCGCTGTCGGCCAATGCCATCCGCGCCCTCAACACCGGCGCGAAGCTGGGCGGCTTCGCCCACGATACCGGCGAGGGTTCGATCAGCCGCTACCACCGCGAGAACGGCGGCGACCTGATCTGGGAGCTGGGCAGCGGCTACTTCGGCTGCCGAACCGACGACGGCCACTTCGACCCGGACAAATTCGCCGCCCAGGCCAAGTCGCCGCAGGTGAAGATGGTCGAGCTGAAGCTGTCGCAGGGCGCCAAGCCCGGCCACGGCGGCGTGCTGCCCGGCGCCAAGGTGACGCCGGAAATCGCCGAGGCGCGCGGCGTGCCGATCGGCCGCGACTGCATCTCGCCAGCGCGGCATTCGGCCTTCAGCACGCCGCTGGAGATGCTGCAGTTCATCGCGCGCATGCGCGAGCTGTCCGGCGGCAAGCCGGCCGGCTTCAAGTTCGCGCTGGGCCACCCCTGGGAATTCTTCGGCATCTGCAAGGCGATGCTGGAGACCGGCATCCTGCCGGACTTCATCGTCGTCGACGGCGGCGAGGGCGGCACCGGCGCGGCGCCGCTGGAGTTCACCGACCATATCGGCACGCCGCTGCAGGAGGCCCTGCTGCTGGTGCACAACACCCTAGTGGGGCTGAACCTGCGCGAGCACATCCGCCTCGGCGCCAGCGGCAAGGTGATCTCCGCCTTCGACATGGCGCGCACCCTGGCGATGGGCGCGGACTGGTGCAACGCCGCGCGCGGCTTCATGTTCGCGCTGGGCTGCGTGCAATCGCAGTCCTGCCATACCGACCACTGCCCAACCGGCGTCGCCACCCAGGACCCGCGCCGCCAGCGCGCGCTGGTGGTGCCGGACAAGTCGCAGCGCGTGTTCCATTTCCACCAGAACACCCTGCATGCCTTAGGCGAGCTGACCGGCGCCGCCGGCCTGACTCACCCCAACGAGCTGCGGCCGCGGCATATCGTGCACCGCGTCAGCGGCAACGAGATCCGCCTGATGTCGAACCTGTACAAGTTCCTCAAACCGGGCGAGCTGCTGTCCAACCCCTCCGCGCATGTCGTGTACGAGATGTACTGGCCGCTGGCCTCGGCCCACACGTTCGAACCCGTAGGGTAAGTTACTATCCTGGGATGGAAGCCGCCGCCTACGCCTGGGACGTCCGCGATCCCTTCATCGAACGCGTCACCGTGCAGCCCGAGCACATCGACCGCTTCGGCCACACCAACAACGTGGTCTACCTGTCGTGGCTAGAGCAGGTGGCCTGGTCGCATTCGCAGACCCTGGGCCTGGGCTTCGCCGACTACGAGCGCTTCGGCTGCGGCTGCGTTGCGCGGCGCCATGAGCTGGACTACCTGGCGCCGACCTTCGCCGGCGACGAGCTGCTGCTCGCCACCTTCATCCACGAGAACGACGGCCGCCTGACCATGTGGCGCGGCTACCAGATCATCCGCGCCGGCGACGGCAAGACCGTGCTGCGCGGCCGCACCCAGTGGGTCTGCGTCGACATGAAGACCGGCAGGCCGCGGCGCCAGCCGCCGGAATTCCTCGCCGCCTACAAGCCCGCTGTACCGGCGGCATGAGCAACCGGGTCGAGATCGAATACTGCACCCAGTGCCGCTGGCTGCTGCGCGCCGGTTGGACGGCGCAGGAGCTGCTCACTACCTTCAGCGAGGAGTTGCAGGAAGTGGCGCTGCGGCCGGGGCGGGGCGGGGTGTTCGTGGTCCGCCTCAATGGCGAGGTGCTGGCCGACCGCGCCGCCGACGGCGGCTTTCCCGACCTGCCGGCGCTGAAGCAGAAGATCCGCGACCGCGTCGCGCCGGAACGCGACCTCGGCCACAGCGAGCGCAAGCCGCACACCTGAACCGTGCAACCGCATGGATTCGTGCGGAGGCGTAGCATGTCGGCAGCCTGATCGCCTGGGACCGCAATGCCGGTGTTCCGCTCGACGCTGCCGTTGACCTTGTGCATCGCCCTGCTCGCCGCTTGCGGTGGCGGCGGAGGCGGCTCTTCCGGCCCGCCGGTGCCGGTGCCGCCAGGCGCCTTCGTCGATCCGGTGTCGTACTCCGGCGATCCTGCCGCGGCTCTGTCCGGTGTACAGGAAACCTCGGTGACGACGCTGCACAGCCTGGTCGTCGGCGGCAAGACCATCAACTACACCGCCACCGCCGGCCACCTGGTCGCGGTGGACCCGGTGAATCATCAGCCCGAGGCCAGCTTCTTCTACGTCGCCTACACCGAGGACGGCGCCGACCCGGCGCAGCGTCCGGTCACGTTCTTTTACAACGGCGGGCCCGGCTCGGCCACCATCTGGCTGCACCTGGGCTCGTTCGGCCCCAAGCGCTTGGTGTCCGGCGCGCCGAGCGCCATGCCGGCGGTGCCGTTCCCGCTGGTCGACAACGCCGACAGCCTGCTCGACCTCAGCGACCTGGTATTCGTCGACGCCGTGGGCGCCGGCCTGTCGGAGGCGATCGCACCCAACCGCAACAGCAGCTTCTGGGGCGTGGACGCCGACGCGGCGGTGTTCCGCGACTTCGTCATGCGCTACGTCGCGGCCAACCAGCGCAGCGCTTCGCCCAAGTTCCTGTTCGGGGAGTCCTACGGCACCACCCGCAGCGCGGTGCTGGCCGACGAACTGGAGAGCGCCGGCGTAAGCCTGAAGGGCGTGGTGCTGCAATCCTCGATCCTCAACTACAACAGCAATTGCGGGGTATTCGATCCGAACACGGTCAACTGCGCCGGCTACATGCCCAGCTACGCCATGGTCGGCGCCTACTACCAGGTCGACAATCCGAATCCGACCGATCTCACGGCCTATGCCCAGCAGATGCGCGACTACGCCTCCAACAGCTATGCACCGGCGGCCGATGCCTACATCCAGTCCGGCACGCCGCTGTCGCCGGGCATGGCGAGCCAGCTGTCCGGCTACACCGGCGCCTCGCCGGCGCTGTGGAGCGCGCATCCGGACATGGACCCTGGGACCTTCGAGTTCGGGCTGATCGCCAACACGGTGCTCGGCGGCTACGACGCCCGCGTCCACGTGGCCAGCAACAGCAGCATCGCCCAACAGGGCGATCCGTCCTCGGTGGTGATTCATCAGCCCTTCGTCGACGCGCTGCGCAACTACCTGCCGCAGTTCCTGCACTACAGCAGCGGCTCGACTTACATCGTCGGCAGCGATGCGGCGATCAACAACTGGGACTTCAGCCACGACGGCAAGGCGCTGCCCGACGTGATCCCCGATCTGGCCGCGGCGCTGGCGCAGAACCCGAATCTGATGATCCTGTCGGTGAACGGCTATGACGACCTGGTGACGCCGTTCTACCAGACCCAGCTCGACCTGACGCGGCTCGGCACGCAGCCGAACCTGCGCTTCGGCTTCTACGCCGGAGGGCACATGACCTATCTCGACGACGGCTCGCGCCCGCTGGAAAAGGCGGACCTGGCCGCGTTCTATGCCGCGGCGCTGGCGCCGTGATGGAGACGAGGATGCGCGGGAATCGCATGGCACCGGTGTTCGTTCTGGTCGTGAGCATGCTCGCGGCGTGGCCGGCGCTGGCCGATCCGGTGGATGCTGCGCCGCCCGGCCGCGCGGGCATGAGCGAGATGGGCGACCCCTATGTGCCGCCTGCTGCGCGCCATCCTTCGACCGAGGCGCCGACCTCCGGCGAAGCGCTGCGCCGCCAGGTTGAGGCCAAGCTGCAACGCCGGTTTGCGGCGGCCGACACGCAGCACACCGGCCTGGTGACACGGGAGCAGGCGCAGCAGGCGGGCTGGGGCTATCTGGTCCAGCACTTCGACCGCATCGACACCGCGCACAGCGGCAGCGTCAGCCTGGAGCAGGTGCGGCAGTACCAGCGCGCCGTGATGGCACGCCGGCGGAATCCTTAGGGGAGACCCCGATCAACTTTTTTTCGTCATTCCGGCGAAAGCCGGAATCCAGGGAATTCAGCGCATCGCTAGCGTCCCCTGGACCCCGGCTTTCGCCGGGGTGACGATTGATCACGGATTACCCTAGTCGATCAGCCAGACCAGGCGCGGCGCCTCGCCCAATGCCGCGACGAGGATCGCGTTCTGGTGGAAGTGGCGACCCATCTCCTCGGCGAATCCAGACGGCGGATCGCACAGCAGGATGCCGGGCTCGTCCGGCCACTGTCCGGCGGGATCGCGATTGACGCTGCTGACGCAGCGCAGGCTCAGGCCCTCGACGATCTCGGCGAGTTGCGCCAGCAGGTCGGCATTCTCTTCATCCGGCAGGCGCTGCGAATCGGGATTGCAGGGCGTCAGGATCGCCCAGTGGGCCTGTACACCCGCTTCCTCGCGCAGGCGGCGGTCGTTCTCCGCGTCGTGCACATCGACCTTCAGCACCAGTTCACCCCGCGGCAGTTCCACCCGGTACTCCGCCTGGCGATAGGCGGCTTCCCAGGCGGCGAAGGTCTCGGACGGAATCATTCGCTGGAACGGGAGAGGGCGCGGCGCAGCAGATCGTCGAACAGCAGGTCCAGCGCCGGCAGCTGATCGTTGAGGGTGTGGCCGCTGTTCAGGAGATGCAGGGCGGCATTGTGGGTCCGGGCGAAGCGGATCGAGCGCTCCACTGGCACCAGCTCGTCGTGCCAGCCGTGGACCACGCTGCACAGCGCGGGGATGCCTTCGGGCTCCGCGTCGAGGCCGGGGAAATAGAGGGCCGGGGCGATCAGCAGCAGGCCGCGGGGCTTGAGGGCGGCGCAGGCCATGGCGGAGACGTAGCCGCCCATGCTGGAGCCGACCAGCACCAGGGTTTTGGCCTGGGGCGCCAGCTCCAGCAGCCGGGTTACCCGGGCCCGGGCGTCGTGGGTGTGGCTATAATCCGGGCTGAGCACCGCGCAGCCATGGCGTTTCGCCGTTTCTGCCAGGTGCGTGATCTTGGTCCCCCAGGGACCGCTTTCTTTGCCGTGGGCAAAGCAAACCAGGGCATCGGGTATGGTCATGGAGCGGAGCCGGTGAAGAAGGCGAAGGCGGAGAAGCCCAAGGGCATCTTAGCCCGGGGCCGCGAGCGCCGCCGCCGCGCGCAGGAGCCGCTGGAAGTGCGCATGACCGTGCGCTTCAACTTCGGCGAGACGCCGGACGATGCGGTGACGGTGATGAACGACCGCCGCGTCCCCATGGTCGGCAGCGTGTTCGAGAGCCGCGACCGCATCCTGCGCGGCTTCACCACCTTGCTGGTGCGCGCCAGCATGACCCAGCCCAAAGTGGCGAAGGAGCTGTTCCCGCTCCTCAAGCTGCTGCCGGGTGTACACCGCAAAACTAGAATTTAGGACGACGTGAAATATCTGCTTGTTCTGGATGCCGCACTGGCGGCGCTCGGCGCCGCGATGACGGTGGCGGTGAGCTATGTCTGCCTGGTCTTCGCCCTGTACCGCGGCAGCGAGCCGGCGATACAGCGCGGCTTCCCGGGCCTGCTGGTGGTGTCGGCCTGCTTCCTGGCCCTGGCCCTGATCGCCGGCGCCGCGACCTACGGCCTGTGGAAGCGGCGTCGCTGGAACTGGCCGGCGCAGATCGCCCTCGCGCTGGCCGTGCCCTGCCTGTTCCTGATCGTCTATTCCCGGCTGCAGGGGCAGTAGCAGACCGGAACCCGGTCCGCTCCGCCCCGGGCGGAACGGACTTTCGCTTCACGCCGCTGTCCGACAAGAACAATGAGCATGGAATCCAGACCGCCGCGGCACTACGACTTGCTGAGCCTGGTGCCGATCGCCGCCGGCCTGTGGTGGCTGCTGGCCGCGCACGGCGCCGGCTGGCTGGTGTGGGGCCTGCTGCCGGGCCTGCTGCTGCTGTCCAGCGGCGTTTCGGTCCTGCTGTGGCATGAGCCCGGCAAGCAGAGCCAGTACATGGCGCTGGGCGCGGTGCTGGGCGCGCTGTTGTGGCTGCCCGCGGCCTGGACCGGCAGCTTCGGCGGCGCCGTGGTCGCGCTGGCGCTGTCGGTGGCCTCGTACTTTGTCGCCGGCCGCACGGCGCTGCTCTACGCCGAACGTGCCGAGGGCGCGCCGCCGCCGCCGCTGGAGGCGCCGGTGTTCGCCAAGGCTGCGCTGGACGAGGCGCTGACCGGCTACTTCGTCGCCATGGCCAAGTCGCCGGCCGGCGACCTGGCCGAGCGCATGTGCGACGAGGCGGCGAAGCTGGAGGAGGTGCTGCGCTCGCACGGCTGGCTCGACGATCCGGCGGCATTCCACAAGGCGCCGCCGGCGCCGGAGTCGGTGCGGCAGAAAGCGGCGCGCGCGGTGGGTGTGGACTACCAGCGGCTGCGCTTCCCCAGCGGCTTCATCCCGGACCCGGCCTTGCCCGGTGCCGACCGCTGGGCCAGCCACGAGCGCAACCGCGACTGCGCCGCCTGGATGCTGCGCCACGACCAGCCGGGACGGAACTGGCTGCTGTGCATCCATGGCTACCGCATGGGCTGGCCGCTGGCCGACTTCCGCCTGTTCGAGCCGAAGTTCCTGCATCAGCAGCTCGGCCTCAACCTGCTGATGCCGATCCTGCCGCTGCACGGTCCGCGCCGGCTCGGCTGGCAAAGCGGCGACTATTTTCTCGACGGCGACCTGCTCGACCTGCTGCACGCCGAGACCCAGGCGCTGTGGGATCTGCGCCGCCACGTCGCCTGGATCCGCAGCCAGGATCCGTCGGCGCGGATCGGCGTACTCGGCTACAGCCTCGGCGGCTACAACGCCAGCCTGCTGGCGGCGCACGAAGCGGAGCTGGACTTCGTCATCGCCGGCATCGCCGTGGCCGACTTCGTGCCGCTGCTGTGGGGTCACCTGCCGTTGCCACACAAGCGCTACTTCGCCGCGCACGGCCTCGACGACGAGCGCCTGCGCACCTTGCTGCATGTGGTCTCGCCGCTGGCGCGCGCGCCGCGGTTGGCTGCGGAGCGCCTGCACCTCTTCGCCGGCACCGCCGACCGCGTCGTGCCGCCGGACCAGCCGCTGCGCCTGTCGCGGCACTGGAACCGGCCGATCGAGTGGTACCAGGGCGGGCACCTGACCTTCCGCGGCGAGCCGGGCGTGCAGCGCTGCATCGAGGGGGCGATCGCGGGGGCGGGGTGGGCGCGGCCCTGAGCCCGGCTCGCAACAACATCAAAGCCCTCACGCAAAGACGCAAAGAAGCGCAGAGCCCGCAGAGAAAAGCGTCAAAGCTCTTGATGTTCTTTGCGTTCTCGGCGCTCCTTTGCGCCTTTGCGTGAGATCGCTTCTCGCTTTAGGTTTAAACTGGCGTCCAAAACAAAGACGACAGAGTCCGACATGAAACGTGTCTGCATCAGCGGCAGTGGCCTGTTCACGCCGTCTGAATCCATCTCCAACGACGAGCTGGTGGCTTCCTTCAACCAGTATGTCGAGGATTTCAACGCCGCCAATGCGACGGCCATTGCCGCGGGCGCGGTCCAGCCGCTGGCGCCGTCGAGCAGCGAATTCATCGTCAAGGCCTCCGGCATCAAGGCGCGCTACAGCGTCAACAAGGCCGGGGTGCTGGATCCTAAGGTGATGCGTCCGCAGATCCGCACCCGCGGCGATGACGAGCCGTCGTTGCTGGCGGAGATGGGCATCGCCGCGGCGAAGCAGGCGCTGGAGCGCGCCGGCCGCAAGGCCTCGGACGTCGACGCGGTGCTGGTGGCCTGCTCCAACCTGCAGCGTCCGTATCCGGCGATCGCCGTCGAGGTGCAGCAGTATCTCGGCGCCGGCGGTTATGCCTACGACATGAACGTGGCCTGCGCCTCGGCGGCCTTCGGCGTGCAGGCGGCGGTGGACGCGGTGCGGCAGGGCTCGGCGCGAGCCGCCCTGGTGGTGAGTCAGGAGATCTGCACCGGTCACCTCAATTTCCGCAACCGCGACTGCCATTTCATCTTCGGCGACGCCGCCACGGCGCTGCTGGTCGAGCCGCTGGAGGAGTCGGCGAGCTCCGACCGCTTCGAAGTGCTGGGTACGCGCCTGCAGACCCAGTTCTCCAACAACATCCGCAACAACTTCGGTTTCCTCAACGCCTCCGAGCAGCCGCCGCGGCCCTGGGACGACGTGCTGTTCCACCAGGAAGGCCGCAAGGTGTTCAAGGAAGTGGTGCCGATGGTGTCGGAGCTGTTGACCAGCCATCTCGGCGACCTGGGTGTGGACCCGCACAGCGTGCGCCGTTTCTGGCTGCACCAGGCCAATCTGAGCATGAACCAGCTGATCGCCAAGCGGGTGCTGGGCCATGAGCCGGCGGCCGAGGAAGCCCCGGTGATCCTGGACGAGTACGCCAACACCAGCTCGGCCGGCTCGGTCATCGCCTTCCACAAGTACCACGGCGACCTGAAAGCCGGGGACGTGGGCGTGCTGTGCGCCTTCGGCGCCGGCTATTCGGCCGGCAGCGTGGTGATGCGCCGCCTGTGACATTGTTTCAGGGGCGGTTTTGACGGTTTTGTGACGGCGGCACCGGATTTAAGGTGCTGCTTTGTCAAATCTTTGTAACGTCTTGCTTATAGCCTGATTTGTGGCGTTTAATCGGCTATGGGCATGCAAAACAAGCGAATACTGGTGGTAGAGGACGAGGCTCCGATCCGCGACATGCTGCGATTCGCGCTGGAGCGTGCGGAATTCCGCATCAGCCTCGCCGGCGACGTGCCCGAAGCGCGGCTGCGCATCGCGGAGTCGCGGCCCGACCTGATCCTGCTCGACTGGATGATGCCCGGCGTGTCCGGCATCGAGTTCACTCGCGAGCTGAAGTCGGGGGCGATGACCAAGGACATCCCGATCATCATGGTCACCGCCCGGGCCGAGGAAGAGGACACCGTGCGCGGCCTCAACGTCGGTTGCGACGACTACGTCTCCAAGCCCTTCTCCTTCCCCGAGCTGACCGCCCGCATCCAGGCGGTGCTGCGCCGCACCCTGCCGGGCGGCGAGGAGGAGCAGCTGGCGGTGGCAGGCCTGCAGGTCGACGCCGCCAGCCAGCGGGTCACCGCCAAGGGCGAGCCGGTGCGGCTGGGGCCGACCGAATACCGGCTGCTGCATTTCTTCGTCAGCCACCCGGAGCGGGTTTACACCCGCGAGCAGGTGCTGGATCGCGTCTGGGGCCAGAACGTCTATGTTGAGGAGCGCACGGTGGACGTGCACATCCGCCGCCTGCGCAAGGCCCTGGCGCCTCACGGCTACGACGCGATGATCCAGACGGTGCGCGGCACCGGCTACCGGTTCTCGGAAAAGGTGTAGTGCAGTACACGCCAACCTTCGGGCGGGAGCTGATCAAGGCGGTTCTGTGGGCGCTGATCGGAGGGTTGATCGGCAGCCGCTTCGACCTGGGTGGCGCGGGCGTCGCGGTCGCGCTGGGCTTGCGCCTGTTGCTGCACGTGCGTCACGTCGCGGTGCTGCGCGAGTGGCTCGACAGCCCCAAGCAGGTGGCGCTGCCCATCGTTGGCGGCACCTGGGGTCAGGTCTACGACGGCCTGCTCAACCTGCAGAAGCGCAACCGCAAGCGCAAGAAGAAGCTGGCCGCGATCCTGGCCGAGTTCCAGGCTTCCACCGAGGCCCTGCCGGACGGTGCCGTGGTGCTGGGCCCCAACGGCGAGATCGTCTGGTTCAACGCCGCCGCCCAGGCTCTGCTGGGCCTGCGCCTGCCGCAGGATCTCGGCCTGCGCGTGCCCAACCTGGTGCGCGCCCCGTCCTTCACCGAGTACTTCGGCAAGGGCGACTATTCCGCCGACGTCGAGGCGCCCTCGGCGCTGAACCAGCAGGTGATCCTGTCGTTCCGCATCATCCCCTACGGCAACGGCCAGCGCCTGATGATCGTGCGCGACATCTCCGAGCTGAAACGGCTGGAGATGGCGCGCCGCGACTTCGTCGCCAATGCCTCGCACGAGCTGCGCACGCCGCTGACGGTGCTGCGCGGCTACCTCGACGTGATGGAGCCGGAATCGCGCAGCGGCGGCGCGCTGGCTTCGTGGCACACGCCGCTGGCCGAGATGCGCAACCAGGCGGCGCGGATGGAGTCGCTGATCGCGGACATGCTCAAGCTGGCCCGGCTGGAGTCGGACGTGGTGCTGAGCCGGCAGGATCTGCTCGACGTGCCGCGGATGCTGGCGCAGTCGCTGGAGGAGGCGAGGGCGGTGTCGAAGAACAACCACCGCTTCGAGTTCGACGTGCAGTCCGACCTGCGCCTGTACGGCCGCGACACCGAGGTGCAGAGCATCTTCACCAACCTGATCGGCAACGCCATCCAGTACACCCCGGCCGGCGGCATCATCCGCGTGCGCTGGTGGGGCGACGACAAGGGCGCCCATTTCGCGGTGGCCGACACCGGCATCGGCATCGCCGAGAAGGACATCCCGCGCGTCACCGAGCGCTTCTACCGGGTCGACGTCGGCCGCTCGCGGGCCAGCGGCGGCACCGGCCTGGGTCTGTCCATCGTCAAGCACGCGCTGGAGCACCATGAGGGCCGGCTGACGGTGGAAAGCGAGCTGGGTGTGGGCAGCACCTTCACCTGCCATTTCCCGGCCCACCGGGCTCACCGGGGCGCGGTCCGGGGCGAACTGCGGGTCCAGGCTCACTGAGCGGCTGGCATGCGGCTTGCGTCGGACGACCACGGCAGTCCTTCCGCGGCTGCGGAGCCCAATGTCGGGTCCGGCCTGCCGAATGTTGCTTCATGGACACAGGCGTCCGTCCGCGTGAACCGCGGCGGACGCTTTTTTTTGCGTTTTGCAAATGCGGAGGAAAGCCGCGGGAGGTGCGGAAAGTCGTAAGAACAGTGTGACGCAAGCACTTGATAGTGGCGGGCGGACGAACGGATCTCCGTGTTTTTCGTAAGGTTTCGCCGCCTGTCACAAAAGCTTCACGCTGGCTTCCTACACTTATCACGCGTTGCGCAGAACATCCAAAGAAGCATCCGGAACTAAGTAAGACCTTAGTTGTAGAGCGGCTCTGGACTGGCGTTTTTGAGCATAACGCAGGGTAACATCCAGACGCTTCCAGTCGACCTTGATAAGGCTGGTGGCGCCGGTGTCTGTCCGTTGCCTTCCGGGCGCAAGCCCGGAGGACGCTTGGGTTTTACGCGGTTCTAGAAAGCGGTAATAAGGCGGCGGCCGGGGACCTTCCGGCGGCCGTGCAAGTCATTCAACCACTGGGATGGGAGATGCAAGTGAACAAACTGCTTCGTTACGGCGCCTTGGCCGTGTTTGTCGGTGCGGGCGTGGGTGCTGCGCACGCGGATGATGCCACCACCACGGGCGGCATCAAGATCAAGTCGAGCGACGGCAATTTCGATGCCAGCCTCGGCGGCCGTATCCACTTCGATGGTCTGGTGAACATGCCGGACAACAACAGCCAGAAACTCGGCACCGGCGCCCAGGGCGATTCCGGCAGCGACTTCGAGTTCCGTCGCGTGTTCGTCTCCCTGGCCGGTCACCTGTACGGCTACGAGTACCACATCGATTACGACATCTCCAACTCGGGCTTCAACGACGTGTGGATCGCCCACAGCCTGCTGCCGGGCGGCACCATCTATGTCGGCCAGCACAAGCCGTGGCGCAGCCTGGACGAGATCGCGTCCAACAACAGCACGCCGTTCATGGAGCGCAACATCGTTTCCGCCAACGGCATCTACGGCGGCAACGACTACACGGAAGGCGCCTACTACAGCTGGAACCATACCGCCTTCGGTAGCAGCGACAACTTCTGGGCCGGCGCCTCCGGCTACTCCCTGCACAAGCAGGCCGCCGCTGCCCAGGCCCGTACCCAGGGCATCGGCTACAACGCCCGCGTGGCCTACGCTCCCTGGGTCGAGCAGACCAGCTGGCTGCACGCCGGCGTGAACTTCAGCAGCGACAACGCCGACACCGGCTCGTTCGGCTTCAAGCCGAGCTATACCTACGGCGGCCGGTCGGCCACCACCGGCTTCGCCCTGGCCAGCTACGGCGCTGCCGCCGCGGGCAACAACCCGCACCAGGACGCGCTCGGCGCGGAACTGGCCGGTGCTTTCGGCCCGGCTTACGGCCAGGCCGAGTTCACCCGCCTGGGCGAGCACCAGGAGGGCAAGGCCGACAACAACATCAACGCCTTCAGCGTGACCGGCGCCTGGGCCATCACCGGCGAGACCCGCGGTTACGACAAGAAGAACGCCACCTACGTCGCGCTGCGTCCGGCGCACTCGTACGGCGCCTTCGAAGTCGCCGCCCGCTACGACTACGCGCGCAACGACGGCCACGGCGGCAGCTTCGTCGGCATGGCCGAGAACGGCATCACCGGCGGCAAGAACGCCGCCGGCGATTCCGTGACGCAGGACTCGGTGTCGCTCATCACCGTGGGTCTGAACTACTACCCGAACCCGGCGGTTCGCTTCATGTTCAACTTCACCCACGGCGAAGCCAAGTTCGGCGACGCCGGCAAGGACAGCCCGAACAGCGTCGGCGTGCGCGCCCAGCTGGTGTTCTAAAGGCGGTTCTTGCTGCAAGAGGTCTGCATGACACCGGCGCGGCGCAAGCCGCGCCGGTTTTTTATGGCCACGATCGGCCGGCAGGACTTGCGTGATCCGCGCGTCGGTGCCCGCCGCGGCGGCTTGCCGGGGCCGGTGGCGCAAGATGTCACTGCGCTGTAATCTTAGCTTGGTAGCGTGGCCCCCTGAGTCGGGGTAAAGCCTGCAAGTCATTGGAATTGATGGTTTAATCGCCATGCAGGATTTAGCGGGCCAGAGTTTCTGGCCGGGCCCGTAGGGCACCTGAAGACCACCAGGCAACAGTCACACAAAAACCGCTGGCGAACGATCCCGTCATGACCACCCTGTCCTACAAGTCGCACATCTCCAGCCAGTACAACGAGGAGCTCGAGGACGTGCGCCAGCGCGTCCTGGCCATGGGCGGCCTGGTCGAGCAGCAGATCGTCGACGCCACCCGCGCCCTGATGGAGAACGACGGCGTGCTGGGCGAGGATGTCTCGCGCAACGACTTCAAGGTCAACCAACTCGAAGTCCTGATCGACGAGGAGTGCAGCGGCATCCTGGCGCGGCGTCAGCCCACCGCCGGCGACCTGCGCCTGGTCTACGCCATTATCAAAACCATCACCGACCTCGAGCGCATCGGCGACGAAGCCGAGAAGATCGCCCGCATGGCGGTGGACCTGGCCTCGCAGGAGACCGGCACCGCGCCGCTGGTCGAGGTGGGCCACCTGTCGCGCCACGTCGGCCAGATGGTGCGCGACGCGCTCGACGCCTTCGCCCGCATGGATGCCGACGCCGCGCTGGCCGTGGCGCGCGAAGACATGTCGGTGGACCGCGAATACGAAGCGCTGATGCGCCAGTGCATCACCTTCATGATGGAAGACCCGCGCACCATCCGCCGGGTGATGGACATCATCTGGTCGGTGCGCTCGCTGGAGCGCATCGGCGACCATGCCCGCAACATCGCCGAGTACGTGATCTACTTCGTCAAGGGCAAGGACGTGCGCCACATCGGCCTGGAGGCGATGGAGCGCGGGGTCAAGGGCAGCAGCGAATGAGGTCGCGGGCGTCCCGCAACGGGGCGCCTGCGCGGTGCTGCGACTGAGCCGCCCGGCTCGGTCGCCACATCCGAGAGAAGGGACGGCGCCCGCTGCGGCGCCGCGATTGTTTTTGGGGAAGAAAAAAAGCTGACCCCGAGACGTGCCTAGATGCCCACTGGGATGGGAGACGGCCCCGGCCTTGAACGGGTTTTCGTCTCGGGGTCAGCGGGAAGGAGCTTAGCCCCTCCCCGCTGTACCTAGACTGTCAGACGCCCCACGAAATTCCCACGGAACGCTCCCGGCACGCTCCGGTACGGCCCGGAACGCCCCTGCACCAACCGATTCCCTCCGGAATCCCTTCATCCAGTTGTGGGAAATTCGTGAGAAATCATCCGGTTCGCGGCCGGTCACAGCCCGCAGAATCGGCGCGGCCCCTTTGCCGCGCTCGAGACGGCGGGCCAACACGATCGGAGACGAACCCATGAAGCAAGGCAGCAAAAATCTTTTGACCGGCATGGTGGCCGCCATGGCGGCGGTGGCGGGCGCGTGCAACGCCGATGCGGATGCGCGCTTCTCGCAGCGCATGGTAGTGTCCGGCGGCGGCGGCGACCCCGTCTGCCAACAGGGCTCGGAATGGAGCCCGGAGGACTTCGTCTGCCGGCCCTCGGAGGCGGCGCCCACCGCGGCGCAACGCTCCATCACCATCACCGCCTCCGGCCACGCCGAGGGCAGCGTGGTGGTCACTGAAGACGGGTTCGGCACCGGCCGCCCGGTGCTGGGAGTGAAGAACGGCAAATGTCCGGCCGGGGTCAGCCTCGACGACGGTTCGCGCGAAGCGGTGGGAGTGAAGGCGGAATTCGTCATCACACCGCTGCATGGCGGCGAAACCCGCACCGTCAGCGCGGTCCTGGTGCAGCCGCAGCCTGGCCGCTTCCTGCGCCACGGTCGCGGCCGCGACGTCTATGCCCTGCCGGCGCTGGAACAGCCGCTGGCGACGCGCGAGCCGGTCGATCTGGGCGTGGTCAACCCCGGCGACAAGATCAAGCTGCGCCTGCTGGCCATCGGCACCATGACCAGCTGCCAGGAGGGCGAGCTGAAGACCCAGCAGGTGCAGGCCGGCCTGTGGGGGCCGACCTCGACCCAGGCGGTGGGCTACCTCACCGCGCCGCAGTCGACCTATGTCTGGGACGACACCAAGGTGGCGCCGTTCAAGGCGGTGGCGACGATTTCTTACTGAGCGATTCGCCGCACCCAAAGAAAACGGGGCCGCAGATGCGGCCCCGTTTGTTTTGCCCGTTGCCGGTTACTGGAACGGGTAGTAGCGAAACGAGACCATGGCGATGGTGTCGTTGGTATGGCCGACGTTGCCCGCTGCGTCGGCGAAGGTGGCGTTGGTCAGATAGCCGCCCTCCGCGCCGGCCATCAGATAGCCCAGGTCGCCCTTGTAGAATTTCCACCAGAAGCCGCCAGTGACTTCGCGCACTGTGGCAATGGTGCCGGAGCACTTGCCGGCGGGGCTGGCGGCGTAGTTCACGTTGCAAGCCGAGTTGTCGTTGACGCCATAGCCCCACGCTGACTGCTCGTGTTCCATGCCGCCGTAGAGATAGACGTCGACGCTGGAGCTCGGATGGCCGACCAAGCCCACCAGCAATTGCTCTTCCTGCAGCGCCGCGGGAGCGCCATTCCCGGTGTTGTAGGTGGAGTCCGCCAGCGAGCCCGAGCCGTAGCGGCCGTTGCCGTGGCCGATGATGCCGGAAACCTGGAAGTCCAGCCTCTTCGGCAGCAGCGGCAGGATCGCGCCGCCGCCGATGCTCTCAGCGATGGTCGTGTTGTTGGTCTCGGTCGCCACCGCGGACGGCGTGGATGGAGCGCGGTCGTGGAAGAAGCGCGTCAGGCTGTACAGTTCGTAGTGGCCGTAGCCCGGGTCTGCCGCCACCTTGAACACCACATCCGGCGCGACATCGGTGGAGTAGCTGGCGGTACTGTTGTAGAGGTTGCCACCCGGATTGCCGCTTTCAGTGTTGGCCGGCGCGGTGCCCTTGATGATGTTGGTCGGGTTCTCCAGCGACAGGCCCAGCGCGAGCTTGCTGCCGAAGTCCTTGACGATGCGGATCTCGGCGTTGCGGGTCCAGTTGAAGCCCGGCACGTACTGGCCGTCGATGGTCAGCGGCACGTTTTCCTGGCGCGGTGTCAGGCCACTTTTGTACATCGTTGCCAGGCTCCAGCTCTGGCCGCCCAGCACGTAGAAGCCGTAGGGGCGGTTGGTCCACTTGGCGTAGGCCTGGCGCAGGCGCAGCGTGTAGCTGTTGCTCTCGTTGGAGTTGGAAGTGACGCCGGCACTGAGGAAGTCGGTCTCGAAATAAGCCTCCGCCGCGTTGTCGCCGTCGGCCGGACCCTGCACCAGCAGCGCTAGGCGGCTCTGGCGGCCGGACTCGCGGAACTCCGAGGTGTAGTAGTTCGGCGCGTTGGCGAACGGCACGCCGTTGAAGCTCGAGGCGACGTCGGCGGTCTCGTTGCGGCTGCGGAAGATGCCGGCCAGTTCGGTGAAGCCGCCGATGGTGAACTTCAGTGGCCCGGCCTGGTACCCGGCCTCGCGCTTGGGCGCCGCCGCTGCGCCGGAGCCGGAGGACACGCCGCCGGCCTGCGCCACCATCAGGTTCTCATGCGTGAGATTGTTCACGCCCAGATCGTCGGGCAGCACGTCGGCGTATGCCACGCCGCTGATCCCCGCGCCGACGAATGCGGCGAAAATGCTGCCGCGAAGCTGCTTGCTCATGTCACTCTCCTGTCTCGAAAATTGCTGGTTGATCGCACCCGCTTCAGCCCTCACTCGTTTTTTTCGCCACGTAGCGGATGCCCGTTTCGAGCCGCGGCGTCACATCAACAATCACCACTTCGCCGGCCTTGAGGCCGGTCTTGATTTCCACATGGTTCGGTCCGGCCAGGCCCACCGAGACTTGGCGCGCCTGTACCTGGCCGTCTGGTTCCAGCACGTAGACTTTTCCGGCGTCGCTGCCGGCGGCGTGTTCGCGCAGCGCCGACAGCGGCACCGCCAGTACCTGGCGGCGCTCCTTCAGCGGCAGGTCGACGGTGGCGTACATGCCCGGCGCGACGTGGCGCTGCCGGTTGTCGAAGTCGATCTCCACGTGCATGGTCCGCGTCGCCTCGGCCAGCTGGTGGCTGAGGCGCGACACCGGCAGGTCGAAAGCCGCGTCCAGTGCCGCGACGACGACGTGCGCGCCGCGGCCCACTGCCACGTCGGGCACGCTGGACTCGGGCAGCTGCATCACCAAGCGCAGGCGGTCGATGTCGGAAAGATGGAACAGGGCATTGCCGGCACCGCCGTTCGGCGCGCCGACCAGGGCGCCCTCGTCGACCAGGCGCGCCGTGATCACGCCGTCGAAAGGCGCGCTGATGCGAGCGTAGGCCTGGGTGTCGCGGACCCGGGTCTGCTCGGCCAGGGCCTGCTTGATCGCCGACTCGGCCGCGGTCTGCGCCGCCAGCGAGGCGTCGGCCCTGGCCTTGGCCTGGTCGATTTCCTGCTGCTCCATCCGCTCCGGCCCCTGCCCTGCCCGCTCCTCTTCCCGGCGAGCTCGTGCCCATGTCGAAGATGCGTTCGATCATCGCGCAGCGCATGGTCGAATCCAAGCGCATCTCGCCGCACGTCCACACCGTCTTCAAGGTCGACATGACCCGCATCGTCAAGCTGCGCGAGAAGCAGAAGGGCAAGTACGAGCAGCGCAACGGCGTCAAGCTCACCTACATGCCGTTCATCACCGCCGCCGCAGTCGTCGCGCTGCGCAAGCACCCCGTGGTCAACGCGGCCGTCCAGGGTGACGCCATCCGCAACAA
>CAYWPB010000035.1:0-18750 GCA_964458725.1 uncultured Nevskia sp.
CGGAAGCTGGGCGGTCCCATATCCTTCCAGCCGCCCTTGCCGGTGTTGCGCAGCACGTAGGGCAGCTCCAGCTCGCAAAGTCGCGCGCGCACGGGCTTGGAGAACGGGCTGGCCTCGAAGCTGAACAGTTCCAGCGGTTGTCGTGCTGGTCCTGAAGGATGCGCTTTCAGGCCGCGAACACCGCCAAGCCGCAGCATCAGCGCGGAGGCCAGGTAAGAGGTCGCCACCGCCAGCTGCCGCCCAAGTCCACGCGCGGCGCGGCGCCGGCCGCCGTATGTCTGCCCCAGGTAATCCACGATGTCAGCCGACTCATACAGGATGCGCCCGCTGTTGTCGTCGACCAGCAATGGAAACTGCTGCTTGCCGCCAATTTCTTCCGCTTCCAGACGAAAGCGGCTGCCGCCCGCGGGGCAGGGCAGGATCAACGCATCCAGATCCATCTCAGTCAGGACCTCCCTGACCAGCCGGCAATACGGAGAGGCTTCGATGTCGTAGAGCTTTAGCGGCTGCGCTGGCTGATCCGGCCGGCGTGACAATGCCATGGAGCCACGCCAGCCGCGCACCGTGCCGGCGAAGAGATTGATCAGCGCATCGATCTTGGTGGACATGGTCTATGGTCGTAGGGCGTGCACGCGCACAAGAAAATTGCTGTGCGAGGCTAAAGGGCCGGCTTGCGTCTGGCAAGTTGCGCTGCCAAATGCCGTGGAGCGCCCAATGGACGCTCAAAAGCGATACCGCATCCAGAAACAAGTGAGCCGCGTAACTGGATTCAAGATCTGGCCGGAGAAGCAGTCACGAAGTCACTGACCAGTCGGCTGCTTCTTCACCGTTTGGCTATGGCTGTCGTGGCCATCTTGACCCTGCCGATCTGCGGTCAGGCAATGGCAAACTATCCCCGGTCGGAAGAGCAGGCCACTGATACCGCACGCATACTGGTCGAGCAGGCCACCCTTGGCAATCTCGGGGAAGCGTTTCAACAGGCAAGCAAGCTGCAGCAACCCGGCGACACGGCCTCTCTGGCTGCGCTGGACCAGCAGCGGCAGCGTTTGAGCGCCGGACTGGTTGGGCTGGGTGCTCCGGGCAGAGTTCGGCTGACGGACCAGAGTCACTTCGGCGGATGCATCACCCGCGAATTCAGGGCCCGCTATTCGTCGGGCGAAGTGTACTGGGTGCTCAAGTTTCGCCAGGGCACCGCCGGTTTTTACTTGTACAACCTCGTAGCGACCGGGCCAGGCATCTGATGCGCCGTGCTGGGTGAGCTCCCACGAGACGCTTCGAACCGGCAAACCAAGGAGTACCGTTCGTCGGAAAGATATTTTCGAAATCCTGTCAATCCCGCATCTGTTCCTCATCGGTGCCCGTAAATGTGATGCAACTCACAATACGGCACTGAGGAGATTCACATGGCAGTGAGAAAAATTCTCGCGGCGAGTCTGGCCGCGTTCGTGGTTTTCACCGCGAACGCATCCAGCCACCGCGAAGCCCCTTTCGTTGCACAACATCCCGCCATCGACGGCACCGACTTCTACCTGTTCGACAGCTACGATCCCAACCGTAGCGGGTTTGTCACAATTCTCGCCAACTACAATCCGCTCCAGGATTCCTACGGCGGCCCCAACTACTTCGCACTGGACCCCGACGCCCTTTACGAGATCAACATCGACAACAACGGCGACGCCGTCGAGGATCTCACCTTCCAGTTCCGCTTCCAGAACAAGTTCCAGAATCTCACCGTCCCCACCGGCACGACCGCTGCTCCCCTGAGCCTGGCGATTCCCCTGATCGATCTGCCGCCGGCCAACGGCACCACACCGACCCTGAACCGAGTCGAAACGTACACCGCCACGGTCGTGCGCGGCGGCAGCCGCGGCGGCAATGCCCAGCCGATCGCCAACGCGGCTGACGGCACGACGACCTTCACCAAGCCGGTCGACAACATCGGCAACAAGTCCATCCCGGACTATGCAGGCTACGCCGCCAAGTACGTCTACAACGTCAACATCCCCGGTTGCGGCACGCCGGCCCGCATGTTCGTCGGCCAGCGCGCGGAAGGCTTCGTCGTCAATCTGGGCGAGGTGTTCGACCTGGTCAATCTCAATCCCCTGGGCAAGACCACCGGCAACCCCAACACCATCGGCGACAAGAACATCACCACCATCGCCATGGAAGTGCCGGTCGCCTGCCTGACCGCGGACAGCCTGCCTGCAAGCACGACCAAGAGCCCGGTGATCGGTGGCTGGACCGTATCGAGCCTGCGCCAGGCCCGCGTGCAGAATCCCAAGCCGCAAGGCCCGGTCACCGGCAGCAACGCGAGCGGAGGTTCGGCGGCCGGTCCGGAAGCGGCCGGCGGTGCCTGGACCCAGGTTTCGCGCCTGGGCTCGCCGCTGGTCAATGAACTGGTCATCGGCATCACCGACAAGGACAAGTTCAACGCCAGCCAGCCGAAGAACGACGGCCAGTTCGCCAACTACGTGACCAACCCGACGCTTCCGGTACTGCTCAACGCCCTGTTCGGCAATGCGGCGAAAGTGCCCCCGGTGCCGCGCAACGACCTGGTCGAGGCGTTCCTGACCGGAGTGCCGGGCGTCAACTCGCCGGCGAACGTCGTGGCTTCGGAAATGCTGAGGCTCAACGTCGCGATTCCGCCGACCCCCGCGGCCTCGCAGAACAATCTTGGCGCCCTGCAGTGCTTCACCAATGCCGGCGCCCTGAGCACCAGCAATCCCGGTTGCGATCCGGCGGGCTTTCCGAACGGCCGCCGCCCGGGCGACGACGTGGTCGACATCGAACTGCGCGTGGCCGAGGGCGGCCTGCTCGGCGCCGGCGATCCGAACCAGAAGTCCGACGGCTCTCACCCGGGATACACCGACGGCGTTTCGACCTCGGCGGCCAATTTCGGCACGACGTTCCCGTATCTGAATACGCCGACTCCCGGCTCTCCGAACGGAGCAAACGGGTTCCCGGCAGACGGCAACTAAGGGAGAACGGTCATGCGCAAAAGCTTATGCCTGATCTCCATCGTGATGCTGGTCCTTGCCGCGTGCACGGATCACGACAACCAATCCAGCGGTGGTGGTTCGAGTGGTGGCAGCTCCAGCGGCGGTTCCAGCAGTGGCGGATCGGGATCATCGACGCTGTCCGCGTTCGTCCTCGACCTGTTTGCCAAGGACACCACGGAAACGGCGCTGCCCACGGATCTGACCACGGTCACACTCGATACCTCGGCGGAAGATCCCACTCTCTACGCTTCTCTCTTCGCTCCGGGTGGCTAGATTCAAAGCGTAAGGGAGCAGGTCCCTGTTGCCCCGCCTGTTTCGGCGGGGCTATTTTTTTGCAGAAGGCGTAGCTCCATTTTCAAGACACGGCAACCGACAGTTGTCGCATTCATGAGGCTGGCTCGTCCTCTCGTGGTCTCCACGCTCGGCCTGGTCGCGGCCGGAGCGTGGAGTCTAGTCCCAGCCGCTGCTTTACCGGCCGCCGCTGCGCCGGCAACGATTCCGTTCACCTTGGAAGGCCATAACATCGTCGTCGAAGTGCAGTTCAGCCCGAACCATCGGTTGGCATTTGCTTTGGACACGGGTCTGTCCAAAGGCAATGTCATCACTCAAAAAGCGGCCAAATCACTCGGCATCAAGGCCGATACGGATATGGGAGTTCACGACGCCAGCGGGGAGCGAGCCGCCGCGAAGCTGGCAACCGTATCCAGCATTCAGATCGGCGGAGTCACGCTAAACGACGTTCCGTTCGCCATTGTCGACATTCCAGGCAATGTCATCAAACGGCCGCGGGGTAGTTCACTGGCCGGCTTCATCGGCGCCCCTTTTATGAAAGACGCCGTAGTCTGCATCGACTATAGCCACCGCATGCTCAGGCATTGGAAGGCGACGGACTTCGATGCAGCCGATCTGGTCTCCATCCCGATGAAGCTCAACCACGGCTTGCCTACCGTTGAAGTAGTCATTGACGGCCATCCCGCGACGATGATCGCCGACTCAGGCGCAGAAGCCGCGCTGACGGTCTACTCGTCCTTTGCTGAAAGTAACGATTTCAGCCGTCGTTATCGTCCGCTGGGTGCCGAGACCGGCAACGGCGGCAATGGGCACAACTTTCAGGCCGTGGTCACCCAAGCCGATGCGGTCGAAATCGGGCCCGGCGCCGAATTCTCGAATGCGCCGCTGCAGGTCATACCGCAGGGCTTGGATCCGAACTGGGGAATTGACGGCATGATCGGATTCCAGTTGCTGAAGGAGCTGAATCCCTGCTTCGACGCGGAAAGCGAGCGGCTCCTCTACAAAGGCCAATAGACGTCCGGCTGTCCGGGGACGCTTTGCGGGGCACTTTCGGCCATCAACTTGGTGTCAGAAAGCCGAGTCCCGGGATGACAATGTCGAATACGCGCTCCGCCAACCACAGGCTTGCCACCGTGACGATCGTCAATGAGCCCCAGCGCAATACGCCGACGCGGTAAAAGCATGTGTGCCGCAGCAGGAAGGCCAGCGGGATCAGCGGCAGCACCACCGATTCCTGCCCGATCTCCACGCCCACGTTGAAGCCGCCCAGCGAGGCCAGCATCGCCATCGGCGGCAGCTGCAGCCCGGCCAGCGCGCTGGCAAAACCGAGCCCGTGAATGAAACCGAAGGCGAAGGCGACCAGCCAGATGCGGTTGGTCACCACCGGATAAATGTTGTTGAGCGCCGCCACGATCACCGACAACGCAATGCCAGACTCCACCAGCCGACTTGGTAGGCTGACGATGCCCAGGACCGACAGGCTCAAGGTCACCGAGTGCGAAACCGTGAACGCCGACACCACCTTGACCAGCTCCCACAGCGCCGGCCACAGGCTGTGTACCGGCAGCCAGCGGCTGGCCGAGCCGATGGTCTCGCCCGGCTGCAGTGGGCCCTGCTTGCGCAGCAGCACCGCCGGCAGCAGCAGCGACAGGATGAACAGCAGGTGATCCGGGCCGGTCCAGATATGCCACATGCCGTCCACCACGAAGCTCTTGAACTGGCGCCAGCGGTCTGGCTGGCGCAGGTCCAGGCTGGCGCTGCTGCCGGTGGGGCCGAGCACCGCGCCGACGGTCTGCCCGGCGGCGTGGATGGTGAGGATGCCGCGATGGTAGGGGTCCAGATCCTCGAACAGGTGATAGTCCACGGTGAGCCGGTTGGGGATCTCCTTGTCGCACACCGCGTCGAACAGGATCACGTCATAGGCGCCGTCGGTGTGCTCTGTCGCCATCTGCCCGGTCGGCTGCAAGTCGCAGCGCAGGCCATCGCCCTTGATCGCGATGCGCTGCAAGGCATAGCGCTCGATCGCGCCGCGCTGCGCCTTGAGCTCGCCCCAGGTGATGGCGCCGTCGCGGTTGGCGTCGATACCGATGGCGAAGTCCAGGTCACGCAGGGCGATGTCCCACTGCCCTTTCAGCACCTGGGCGTCGGCGGGGTCCGGGGCGAGGGTGAGATAGGAGTCGCTTTCCTTGTGCGCAGCGGCGGTCAGCGGCAGAAATCCAGCCAGCAACAGCAGAAGCGGCGCGTATCGGCGGACCGAGCTCATCGCGCGGCCGCCGGCAAGGTCTTGCGTATTTCGGCGGCCAACTCATCGACATGTGGCTCGCGCAGTCCGGTTCTGGCGATGAAGTCCAGCACCGGCTGGGCCGCTTGCGGTTGGCCTGCCAGAAGAGCTGCCTGCAACAGGATACGTGCGTCCTGCGGCGCCTTTTGAACCGTCCAATTCTGCTGCGCCAGGTCCAGTCCTGCGGACGTATCGTGCTGTACTGTCAGCGCGAACAACGCTTCCTCGCGGCGATACAGATAGCTGCCTCGCTGGTCCGTGGCGGCGAAGCGCGCCGCCATCTGGGCGGCGTCAGCGGCCGCTTGCGGCAGTTTCAGTCTCTGTTCGGCGATGCACAAGCGCAGGAAAGAAGTGTCCGACTGGACGTAGTCCTTGAGCAATTCCAGGGCTTCCCGGGGGCGGTTGTGATCCAGCAGGAAATCGGCGTAGTCGGCCAGCAGGAAGTTGTCTCCTGGGCTGAGTTGCAGGGCTGCCTTGTAGTGCGATTCGGCGAGTGCGTTGTCACCCGTGTAGAGCGCCGCATCGGCCAGCAAGCCCTGCGCCCAGGCTTGCAGTGCAGGTGTTGTTGCGGGCTCCGCGAGCAGCAGGGTGTGAATGGTCTGGTAGCCCTCGCGGGGATGACCCGTCACCGCATTGAGTGCGCCCAGGCAGGCCCCGGCGACCAGCGCGTCGCCGCCGCCGATCAGGTGCGCGCAGGCAAAGCGCGGAGTATCCATGTCGCCTTGCACCTGGGCCACCGTGGCGAGGGTCAGCCACGCTTGGGAATTGTCGTGATCGCGCCTGAGGACATCCGTCAGCTCGAGCTTCGATTCGGCAAACAGGTGCCGGCTCTGCAGGATCGTCGCGTCGATCAGCATCGCAGCAACAGGCGGTGGCGAGTGCTTCAGCCAAGGATCGATCACCGCGGCCGCGCGCCCCAGATAGCGGGCGTCGCCGGTACCGCGGGCGTAGTCGAGGTAAGCAGTGGACAGCGCCGTGGCCAGCCCCAGATCGGCCGGATTCTTCTCCCACCGTGCGCGAAGGGTGTCGAATTGGCGCACCCTGGGGTCCACGGCGGTCGGCACCAGTTGCAGCACAGTATCGTCGCTGGCCGGGACATAAGGCTCGCCGGGGGCAGCAAGTGAGCTCCCAGCCACCAGCGCCAGGCCAAGCAATAAAGTTCGACTCATTCAATGTGTACGCAAGAACCACAGCTCCGGACGCAGGGTGATGCGGTTTTCTGTCTGACCAGCGGAAAGTTGATTTGAGGTATGTTCCCGGATCTGCACTCAAAGCGGCTCTTCACGTTGTGTGTTGCCCAATCGGGAAAGGGTGTAGTTCCGGAGCGGTGGCAGGCGAGGAGATAGGTTCCACGCTGGCGGTTGCCTTGCATCCGTTCACTTCGAAGCGTCGTAACTCAGGTATCGCCAGCCATGCAGATTGCGGCGACGCTTCGAACCCATCCCATTGCGCCGGAGGCCCCCGTGAACCACTATCTCAAAGCCCGCTTCCTGCTTTTACCTCTGAGCGCGGTTCTTATGATGAATTCACCAGCCGAGGCCGAAAGCGCGTATCCCACCGGCGACACGGCGGCGTCTGAGCCCTTCGGCGGACGAGCCGCGATGGACGTCTGGGTGCAGGATCTGAACTACTACATTCTGGGCGACAACCGTATCAACCGGATTTTCGCGTTTGACGGCGATACGGCGCGTAACCATGCCTTTCAGAACGACGTTGAAGATCTTGTGCTCTCAAGTCCGATCGAACAGACGCGAGCGGACACCATCGCAGCGAAGTACAAGCTTCTGCTGACCAGAACGGAGTACAACGCGGTCATAGAAGACGCCTATCTCGCGTGCGAAGCATCTAGGACCCGCTATCACACCTGCAACCAGATCGTCGCAGTGCTGGCGCCCTTGGAGCGCGCGATCGCGAACCGACAAGACTAGGAGGTATGGCTGCGGCAGTAGCGCTCGACGAACTCAAGAATCACTGGAACGCACTGTCGCTAGACGATCCTGGTCTTACCGCTCGGGCTATATCCGAGCCGCCTACTGGCGAATGCGATCGACTGCTCGCGCAATTTCGGCAGGTTCGAAAACGGGCTTCGAGCAGGCGTGGCCGGTGCAGGCGAAGGCGGCGGCACGGGCTAAAGTCGGATATCGGACGTCGGCATTGGCCGGGGGCCCCTCGTTCCTGTCCCACCAATCGACCCGAATATAGGCGGCCGGGTAGCGCAGCGCGGCCGCATGCAGGGCTTGCGCCGCAAGATCATGCTTGCCCCCAACGACGGTGATATGAACCGGATCGTCTGAGAGCTCGGCATCGGCCAACAACACGCCCGGAAGGGAGCGGCCGGAGTCGATCAATGCCGGCGCGGTCAGATAGTGCATTCCGTGTTCCGCTAGTGCGAGTCCGCCTGCATCGCCGCTGTAACGGAAGATGATGTTTGCCACCCGGGTGGCTGCGACATTTTCCTCGTATACACGCACCGGGCGAGCGAAGACGCCGCCGGCTCCGCCTCCAGCGGCGACGGTGTCGAAACCGCCGCTGGCGTCGCGGAAGCGGCTGCCGATGAAGTTCAGAGCCATGCGGGCGTGCTCCAGCCAGGCGCGATCGCCAGTGGATCGATACAGGCAGGCGAACGCCTCTGCCATGGCCAGCGTATCGCCCAAATATGGGCCACCGTGGTCATGGGCATCATGGCGGAACCCGCCGCCAGGCAGGGAGCGGCGCCCAAGGATCCAGTTAGCGGCTCGCTCAGCGGCCTGCAGTGCTCCTTGATCACCGGTGACGTCGCTGTACTGGCTCAGGGCAGCGATGACCCAGCCGTTCTCGCGGGCATAGATGTGACGGTCTACCGCCGGGAGGCCCAATGCGCGACGCTGTGCGTCCCCCAGCCGGTAGTAGTCGTGGCCGGTCAGGTGTCGATTCAGATCGGCGTCCTGGCTGACGAAGTAGGCCCCTTGGTGCGATGTAAGGAAAGCGGCGAGGTAGCGTCGGATGGCTTGGGCCGCCTGCAGGTAGCGGGGATCTCGCCAGCGTGCGTAGGCGAGCGAATAGAGGCGTAGATCATCGGCCTGTAAGGAAACGATCTTTTCAAAGTGGGGCGAACTCCAGTCGGCTTCGTCGGAGTATTGGAAGACGCCACCCCATAGCGGATCGAGCAGCTTGAGATTGGCATCGAGCGTTTGCCGCGCCATCTGTCCGACCACGTCGTCGCCAAGGGCAGCGCGATCGATGGCCAGCTCCATAGCTACGGCGTCGAGCAGCTTGTAGCCTGAGCCCCAGCCGCCGTTAACGGCGTCGAAGTCGTGATCGACCCGCGTGGTCAATGCTGCACGTTGTTCGGAACCCAACCGGGCCTCTGCCGTCGGGACCACAGGCACTTCAGGCACCACCGAGGGACCTGGGCTGGGATCGTCGACGATGGCCTGGAGCATGGCGGCCATCTGCTCGGGCTGGAGGAAACCGCGGCGCTTGACGATTTCACTGCCATCCGCCGCCAGCACGATAGTAGCGGGCCAACCCCAGTCGCCGTAGCGGTCGGATAGCGCCGGGTCCGAATCCTGGTCCACCTTCACGGCTATGAAATGGTCCGCAACCAGGGTGGCTATACGTGGATCGGAATAGGTCTGCTGATCCATGACATGGCACCAATGACACCAGACGGCTTCGAGATCGAGCAGGACGAAGCGATGTTGGGCGTGAGCTTCGGCGAATACCTTGCTGCTCCAAACGGTTTTCCAAGCTATAGCAGGCGCCGGCGCTTCCACAGCGGCGACCGAGGCCTGAGCATGCAAGAGAAGGCATATTGTGGCCATGCAACGCCAAATACGCCTTGCAGATGAAATCACGCGTAAGCCTGGGGCAGGTGTTGGAAACATGACTCCCATCTCGGCAGGGACCGGCGATTTCGGATGATTCGGTTGGGGGCGGATGAATGCTCCGCCATCTGTCGGCAACAGCGCTCATGGGTAATACGTCGACGTTGATGTTGCGGATGCGGCGCTCTCAGTTGCGAGTGGCGCAGTTGGCAGGCTAACTAGAGCCGCCAGGCCGGTGTCGTGTTGGACCGGACTACTATGGCCAGATGGATTGGCGAAGCATCGAACTGCTCGATCCCCTGTTTGAAGCACTCGGCCGATATGAGCGCTCTCGACTTGCATCTCAGGCTCCTCGACACACTGCGATGGGTAGGCAAGCTGAAACTTTCCTCCTTGAGGAAGCACCTGCGCTAGAACGTCACTGGCGGCTCGGGATCAGCCGAAAGCACGGGAGGGCGGACAGCGACCGCCGGGAATCCGCGGACATACATCTGGGACGTTTGGCAATAGCCGCCCGTTCCCGAAGGCATAGGATGGTCTACACCATCCTATTGCTCCATGCCGCAGGCACTATCGATGAAAAGCCGGGTCGTTTCGTTCTCATTGGGTGCTGTCGCGACAGCGCTGATCCTCTGGCAATTCCCTGTGTTCTCCGAGGGAGTTGCGGTCCTTCCCGGTCCGGCGTTCGATGAATCGCCGGCACCGGGCTCTTCTGAGAAGGCTGTCCTTTCGGGCGGCTGTTTCTGGGGCGTGCAGGGCGTGTTCGAGCACGTCAAGGGCGTCTCGCGGGTCGTTTCCGGCTACTCGGGCGGAAGCCAGGCCACCGCCGACTACGAGACCGTCAGTACGGGGTCAACCGGGCACGCGGAGTCCGTGGAGATCACCTTCGATCCGTCGCAGATCACCTACGGCCAGCTGTTGCAGATCTACTTTGCGGTTGCCCATGATCCAACCGAGCTCAATCGGCAAGGGCCGGACTTCGGCACCCAGTATCGTTCCGCCATATTCCCGCAGAGCGAAATGCAGCGGAAGGTGGCGGAACTCTACATCGCCCAACTCGACCATGCCGATGTCTTTCGCCGCCCCCTGGCGACGAAGGTCGAGAACTTCCGAGGCTTCTATCCCGCGGAAGGCTATCACCAGGATTTCCTCGCGTTGAACCCGACCTATCCGTACATCGTCGTCAACGATCTGCCCAAGGTCCGCAACCTCAAGCAGCAATTTCCGGCGCGATACTTGGAAAAGCCGGTGCTCGTGGCGACGGCTTCCGCCAAGTAGGGGCAAACGGCGCTGCCGCCCTGCAGGAGACACTTCCATGATCAATGCACGTCGTCGACTCTTTTTCACGGCGGGTGCCGCCGGCCTGGCGTACAGCCTCTTTGGGCTGCGCGCCATCGGCCGCGAAGCGAGTGCCGCACCTGCAGGACCATTCGAGGTGACGCACACCGATGCGGAGTGGCGCAAGCTGCTCGCACCCGATCAATACGCTGTTCTGCGGGATGAAGGTACGGAGCGACCGTACACCAGCCCGCTCAACGACGAACATCACGTCGGCACTTTTTCCTGCGCAGGCTGCGACCGGGATCTTTATTCCTCCAGCACGAAGTTCGACAGCGGCACTGGCTGGCCAAGCTTCTGGAAGCCCCTCGACAAGGCCGTGCTGGAGACGCCCGACCGGTCCTTCGGCATGGTCCGCACCGCCGTAAGCTGCAGCCGTTGCGGCGGCCATCTCGGGCATGTCTTTCCCGATGGGCCGCTTCCGACTGGCCTGCGCTATTGTATGAACGGCGTGGCGATGCGTTTTAAGTCAGGCTCGACTTGAGAGCAGCCGGAAGGTGAGTCCTCCCTTGGCGAGAATGCCTTTTAGCGTCCGCCCTGGGGCGGGGCTGATCGGCTCGCATCTGCTCTGATGGAATAGCAGCATCCGTTCATCACCGGACAAGAGGCCCCCATGGAAGCTCTGAGAACCCCAGACGACCGCTTTTCGCAGCTGCCTGATTTCTTGTTTGCGCCGCACTATGTCGACCAGCTTCCCGGCTACACAGGATTGCGGATGCACTACCTGGACGAGGGTGCCGGCCACGGCGATGTCGCCCTTTGCCTGCATGGGCAGCCGACCTGGAGCTATCTGTATCGCAAAATGATCCCGGCCCTGGCGGCTGCAGGACATCGGGTGATCGCCCCCGATCTGTTCGGGTTCGGCCGCTCGGACAAACCAGTGGACGATGCCGTATATACGTTCTCCTTCCATCGCACGGCGCTGCAGCGCCTGGTCGAGCAGCTCGATTTGCGCCGGATCACGCTGGTCTGCCAGGACTGGGGCGGCCTGCTGGGTCTGACCCTGCCGATGGACATGCCCGAGCGCTTCGACCGTTTGCTGGTGATGAACACCGGCCTGGGCACCGGCGACCATCCGCTGGGCGAGGGCTTCCTGGCCTGGCGCGCGTTCAACAATCGCAGCCCGGACATGGACATTGCCGGCCTGATGAAGCGCTCCGTGCCAGGCATCGCCGAAGCCGAGGCGCAGGCGTATGCAGCCCCGTTTCCCGATCGGCGCTACAAGGCGGGTGTCCGTCGCTTTCCCAACCTGGTGCCCGACAACCCTCAGGCGGAGGGCGCGGAGATTTCGCGCCGCGCCCGCGAGTTCTGGAAGTCGCAGTGGACCGGTCGGAGCTACATGGCCATCGGCATGAAGGATCCGGTTCTCGGAGCCCCGGTGATGCAGGCCTTGCGGCGCATCATTCGTGGCTGCCCGGAGCCTCTGCAGCTTGACGAGGCGGGTCACTTCGTCCAGGAGGCTGGCGCCATCATCGTTGAGCGCGCCCTGCGGTACTTTCGCGCCTAGAGCTGGCGGGCACCATGGGCGAGCTCCTGATCTGTGGCTGCGTTGTGATCATCCTGTTGCAGATCCTGACCAACGGCGAAGACATCGAACTCGACGACCTCCTCGGCGTGCCCCAGTTGGTGGCCGTGGCCGCTTTCGTGCTGCTGGGTTCGCTCGTCGTGGTGCGGATCATTCATCTGCCGCCCGAAGTAAGCCACTACCCCGGGATCGGCATGCTGGGTATCGGCCTGTCCGGACTGCTGCTGGTGCTGTTTCCGCAGCGCATGCCGGATGTGCTCCGCGGCGGCACTCTGATGACGGCGTTCTGGGGCAACGTCGGCTGGCTGATGATCCTGCTGTCCCTCACCGTGGTGATGCTCCTGCGAGTCGGCTGACCGTTGCCCTGGCTGGCTGATTGGCTCAGAAGCGCGTGGTCAAGTCCGTCAGCCAGTCCGGCGACAGGGAAACCAGTGTCGCCTCCACCTTGCGATCGTAGCCGCTGACGATTCCAAGGCCTATCAGGAGCAGCAGGGCGCCAAGAATCCGTTTCCCGCCCTCGGCCGACCGCAGCAGACGGGCGCGGATCTTGTTGAGGGTCTGCCGGGAGATGGTGCCCAGCAGCACCAGCGGCAGGGCGGCGCCGACGCCGAAGCTCAGCATCGTCAGCGAGGCATGTCCCAGGTGTTGCCCGGAACTGGCCAGGGTCGCCGCCGCGCCGAGCGTCGGGCCCACGCACGGGGTCCAGATCGCGCCCAACAGCAAGCCGACCAGCAATTGACCCTGCCATCCGTCGCCCGAGATCTTCGCAGACAGGTTTCCACCGCGGCCGGCGATCAGGCTGGCCATCTCGCTGAAGCGCTTCTGCAGGTAGGGCACCACCAGCACGATGCCGAACGCCAGCAGCATGGCGCCGGCGACCAGCCGGAACCGGCCCGGGCTCAGGCCGATCTCGATCCCGACGGTGGCCAGGAACAGACCCAGCAGTGTGAAGGACACCGTCAGGCCCACGCCCAGTGCGACACCGCCCCAGCGATGCGCTTGCGTGGCCGAGGCAATCAGGATCGGCAGCAGCGGCAGAACGCAGGGCGAAAGCGTGGACAGCACCCCGGACAGCAGGGCGAGAGCGAAATCGGCTGTTGCCATCGGAACGGCCCTTAAATCCCTTTGTCCAGCAGCGCCGAGATCTGGCCGGCGTCGGTGATCCCGGTCGCCCGGGCTTTTTCATCGGTGCCGTGAAACACGATGAGGGTGCTTTGCTGGGTCACGTGGAACTGCTGCAAGGCGGCGGTCTGGGTGTCGAAATCGACCACCAGGATGGTGTAGGCCTTGTACTTGTCGGAGTTGACCAGGCCCTCCAGCACCGGCTGCTGGCGGCGGCAGGTGGGGCACCAGTCGGCGTGGACGTCGACGACCACGTCGTGCCCGGCCTTCGTCAGCTGCGCAAATGTATCGGCCGAGTACGGACGCTCGTCCGCGAACGCATTCCAGGAAAGAGCAGCGAGGGCGGTGGCCGCTAGGATATTTGAGAGTTTCATCGTTGGCTCCGGTGAGTTATTGGTCGGGCGACTCGGCGCCGTACACCTGGCGTCTTGAGTTGTCGGGATTAAAACCCATTGAGACCGAGTTTAGGCAATACCGCATGCCGCTGGGCTTGGGGCCATCGTTGAAGACATGACCCAGATGACCGTCGCAACGGCGGCAGCGGATTTCCGTGCGGTGCATGCCGTGGCTGTTGTCGGTCAGGTAGCGGATATGCGCCGGATCCACCGGCTCGAAGAAGCTGGGCCAGCCGGTGCCGGAGTCGAACTTTGCTTTCGATTGGAACAAGGGCAAGCCGCAGAGCTTGCAGGTGTAGACCCCATCGAGATGGTTGTCGACGAACACGCCACAGAAGGGCGGCTCGGTGCCTTGATGGAGGATGACGCGGCGCTCCTCGGCTGTTAGTCCAGTCGCTAGTTGTTGGCGTACCGACTCGGGCAGGGCTTTCAGATTGAAGCCGCTCTTGGATGTGGAGTCTCCAGTGTCGGAGGCTGCGATGGATGCTGGCTGCATGAGGTTCTCCGTAAGTGCAAGTCTGGCCCGATTGCCGCACAAGGCCCGGCGGCCTACATGGGCACACAATAGGGATACGGGGATAGGGGGAGTAGAGGCTGTCGTCCTTTTTTTGTAACTGTGCGTCCTTCCCGTCGCAGCGGAGCTCTGCAGCTGCAGTCTGTGACCGCGCAGCGCGATGTTCCCCGCTCGACGGGGACGTAAGGGCATAACTTTCGGACATGCGGGGATATTGGCGTACCAGCGCGTCCCTCACGATAGCTCACGGTTACCACATGGCGCAGTGCCGGATGGGGCCGCTTTCTACTTTTTTAACGGGCCACAAACGCCCTGGAGACCGCAATGCAACTCACCACCAAGACGAATGGTTTTGCCCTGGCTGCTGCCGCCGCTTTGATGTTCATGGCCGCCCCGATGGCCGCCAGCGCCGACGATTCGGCCGGCGCCTCGACCGGCCACTGCGTCGGTGCCAACGCCTGCAAGGGCCAGAGCGCCTGCAAGGGCGCGCACAACTCCTGCAAAGGCCAGAACAGCTGCAAGGGCCAGGGCTTCACCGAAAGCTCCAAGGCCGACTGCGAGAAGGCGGGCGGCAAGTTCCAGACTGCGAAGTAAGTCCCTTTGCCCCGGGCCGCGGTTCGAAAGAGCCGCGGATCCGGGGTACTCTCCTGATTCCGCAAAGTCGTCAGCCGGTCCTCAAATGAACAACGCAGACGACGATGCAGGGTCGTTCTATCGTGTACTGATCATCGGTGCAGGCTTTGCCGGCTTGTCAGCGGCACAGGCCTTGGCACGCAGCCCGGTTGAGGTCACGCTGGTCGATCGCCGCAACTTCCATTTATTCCAGCCGCTCCTTTATCAAGTCGCGACTGCCGGCCTCAATCCCTCGGATATTGCCTGGCCGATTAGAAGCATTCTGCGGCGCCAGAAAAACGCAAAGGTCGTTCTGGGTGAAGTTTGCGGCGTCTCCCCGGCACAGCACACCGTGTCGCTCGGAGACGGCCGCCTTTTAACCTACGACTGGCTGATCCTGGCGACCGGAGCCACCCACACTTACTTCGGCCACGACGAGTGGAGCAGTGTCGCCGGCGGATTAAAAAGGATCGACGATGCCACCTTGCTGCGACGCCGCATCCTGCTGGCGTTCGAGCGGGCCGAATCGGCCACAAACCCCTTGGAGCGGCAGCGATTGCTTACGTTTGTCGTGATCGGTGGCGGCCCGACGGGTGTCGAGCTGGCGGGCGCCCTTGCCGAACTGTCGCGCAAAACGCTGGCGTCCGACTTCCGCTCCATTCACCCCGATCAGACACGCATCATCCTGATCGAAGGCGGCCCCAGGCTACTCCCGACGTTCCCGGAGGATTTGTCGGCGGTCGCGGCATCCGAGCTCGGGCGCATGGGTGTTGAGATCTGGCTGAAGACCACGGTCAGCGGCTGCACGGCTGACGGTATCGTTGCCTCCGGTGCGCGCCACGAGGCCGGCACGATTTTATGGGCTGCAGGCGTGGCCGCTTCCCCGGCCGCGCGATGGGTTGGCGCGCAGGCCGACCGTGCCGGCCGCGTCGTTGTCGACAACAACTTGCGGGTACAGGGCCTCAGCGACATCTTCGCCGTAGGCGACACGGCGGCAGTCACGCAGGACGGCAGGCCGGTGCCCGGCATCGCGCCGGCGGCGAAGCAGCAGGGGCGGCACGTTGCCGGCGTCATCAACTCCCTCGTTCAGGTGGGCAAGCTGCCCGGACCGTTCCGGTACCGCCACTACGGCAGCCTGGCGACGATCGGGCGGCACTCCGCCGTCATCGATTTCGGGCGCCTTCGGCTCAAGGGCTGGATCGCCTGGTGGATCTGGGGCCTCGCCCATATCTACTTCCTGATCGGGACGAGGAACCGCTTCCTGGTCGCGATGCAGTGGTTTTTCAGCTACCTCACCTACGGACGCGGCGCACGACTGATCGTCGGCTCTGACAATCAGGCGGTGCCCCGGAATACCGGAGAGCACGCATGAAGCGAACTGCCAAGGCCCTGGCCCTGGGTTTGATGACAACGATGCTGTTGCTCTCGGGGCTGGCGGCGGCTCCAACGCGGGCCGAGGGCGTCACGATCGGGGCGAACGTGCCGGAATTTACCCACCACGCGGCGACCGACTGGTTGAATTCGCCGCCACTGACACTTTCCCAGTTGCGGGGGTCGGTCGTACTGGTCGACTTCTGGGCGCATGAGTGCTGGAACTGCTACCGCTCGTTTCCCTGGCTGAATTCCGTGGTGCAACGCTATGCCGGGAAAGGCCTGGTCGTCGTCAGCGTGCACACGCCGGAGCTCCCCTCCGAGCGCTCACGCGCCGGCGTGATGGAAAGTGCCCAGAAATATCAGCTCAACAATCCCATCATGCTGGACAACAACTACTCGTTCTGGAAAGCGATGGGCAACAGCTACTGGCCCGCTTACTACCTCATCGACCAGCAAGGAATCCTTCGCTACGCCGCGGTCGGCGAGACGCATGCCGGCGATGACAATGCGCGCAGCATGGAGGCTGCGATCGATCTGCTGCTGGACCGGCCGCCCAACTGAGCCGGCTGCCGATGTGTCCGGGAAACTGGGAAAGCTCACTATCAGCTTCAGCCTGGCAACATCGACCTGCTGTATCTGGGGCGGCATTTCGGTTGTGCCCGGCGATTTTTGGTAAGTAACGCGTGCGCTGTGCGTACCCGCCGGTTGGGGCAGCAGCTCGGTGTCGTTGGAGTGGAATACCACTACTTGCTTTCCGTGATCGCAGCTCGACGGCGGCTAAGTGGCGGTTGCGGGCGCAGCTACGGCAGGTCCGCCTTAAAGCAGTCCTCGGGCAGGTCGGAACAGGTGAGCTCGCCCACCAGAGAAGCGATGAAGTAGACAGTTCGCCTTCGCTGTATCTGCTACCAGGGCGCGTCGGCTATTGGTCGAGCTCTCGCTCTATTGCCTCGCGCCCGACGTGGCGGACGTCCTTTCCTTTTACTAAGTAAATTACGTATTCGGCAATGTTGGTGGCATGGTCACCGATGCGTTCCAACGAACGCAGACACCAGAGCACGTCCATGACCGCGCTGATTTTCTGCAGGTCTTCCATCATATGCGTGATGCACTGCCGTACAAGCCCCTCGTATTCTTCATCGAGCGCCTCGTCACCCCTCACAACATCCAAGGCCGCATCCGCATCAAGGCGGGCGAA
The DNA here is from genome assembly GCA_964458725.1 of uncultured Nevskia sp. Lineage (GTDB taxonomy): Bacteria > Pseudomonadota > Gammaproteobacteria > Nevskiales > Nevskiaceae > Nevskia. The sequence goes on from CAYWPB010000035.1 coordinate 17,453, forward strand.
TGCATCCAGGGCTCCACGCACAAGTTCCGATGCCTGACGGGAAAGATTGTTGACTCGGACCAATGGCGTGCCCTCGCGGTCACGCGCAGCTAGTTCTATCGCAAGCCGTGCCACTTTGGCTGCCTCATCGCCGATGCGCTCAAGCTGTGTACTGGTCTTAATGAGGGCGTAGACCATGCGCAGATCGATAGCAGCGGGTTGCCGGCGAGCAAGAATGAAGCCGCACTCCTCGTCGATGGCCACCTCGTGGGAGTTGACGGCCTTATCTTTGCCACTGACGTTTTCGCCAAGCGCGGAATCAGCCTCCATCAGGGCGCGTGTGGCATCGACGATCTGCTGTTCGACCAGCCCTCCCATGGCCAGAACTCGTTGGCGCACGGCCTCCAGCTCCGCGTTGAATTGGGACGAGATGTGGCTGTTCAGCGGTGGCAAGGGTGAGGGCATCACCCTAAGTTTAGACCACGGCGCGTCAGCTTTTCTGCATGACAGTGAGGACCGCTTTGGGAGGCCCAAAGCCGCCATCAGACGACCGACTGTTGTGCCCGATCTGCGAACATTGACCGGCTGGGGCCGTACTAGCGGAGGTACTAAGGGGCGGTGTTATCCGAGTCCTGCGCCTGCGCGAGATTGCAGCGGGTCTGGAGGGCCTTGGCCTGCCGGAAGATGTACATCGCCATCGGGGCCGGCACACCATCGAGAGGTCCGACCGTCCAGTTGCACTCGCCTACGTCGGCGTCCGTGATCCAGATCAACCGGTCGGGCACGTACTTCGAGGCGCGTTCGTGCGTATCAGGGTCGAAGTAAAATTCAGCCATCTCCCGCAGCCGCGAGAGGATAGCCGTTTCCGAAAGCAGTTCGGGCATAGGAACACCCTTCGGCGAAGTCGGATAGGCGCTATTCATCCTGGCTTGTTGACCGCGCTTGTCGTGAGGCGACTGGGATCGCCCCGATATTAGGCACGCTCAGCCTCGCAGAGCCTCCTTCACCTCGGATATGAGGGACAGCCGGCACTCGAGCAAGTCTCCGGGCCACCCGGCGGCAAACTGCCGCACCTGCTCCCGCTTGCCACAGAACAACTGGTCCTCGTTGTCCATCAGCATGCGAAGCTTCGCGCCCCAGGCCCGCGCCATGGCGTTCCAGGCCGGGCCTTCGGGTTTCAGATGCTCGATCAGTCCGGTCATCTGCTCCAGTTCCAGCCGCTCCGGGTCGAGCTCGGGAGCCGGGTCCCACGCATGCTCGAAGCGGCGATGGGCTTCGTGAAATTCCACCGCCAGGTGAAACAGCGAGGCCCTCTCCCT
>CAYWPB010000036.1:0-18287 GCA_964458725.1 uncultured Nevskia sp.
TCAACGTGCCGGTCGGCGTGGTGCTGTTCTTCCTCGTCACCAGCATCATCCACGAGCCGAAAGTGCAGCGGAAAAGCAGCTTCTCGGTCGACTGGTGGGGCTTCTCATTCGTCGCCCTCAGCCTCGGCTGCCTGCAGGTGGTGATGGACCGCGGCCAGCAGGACGACTGGTTCGATTCCTCTTTCATCACCGCTCTGGCGATCATTTCCGCCTGCGCCTTCGTGCTGCTGATCTGGTGGGAACTGCGCCACGAGCACCCGATGGTCGACCTGCGCCTGATGCGCGACCCGGACTTCGCCGTGTCCTTCGTGTTGATGCTGATGCTCGGCTTCATGCTGCTGGGCAGCACCTTCCTGATCCCGGCCTACGTGCAGAGCCTGATGGGCTACCGCGCGGTCGACGCCGGCATGGTGCTGACTCCGGGTGGCCTCGCCACCATCGCCCTGCTGCCCCTGGTCGGACGCTCGATGAACAAGGTCGACCTGCGGGTGCTGGTCGGCATCGGCCTGGTCATCGGCGGCAGCAGCCTATTGTGGATGACGCACTTCTACCTGGGCATGTCGTTCAAACTGATCATGCTGGCGCGCATGGCGCAGGCGGCGGGCCTGCCGTTCCTGTTCATCCCGATCAACGCCATGGCCTTCCGCAACATCACCCCGGACAAGACCAACAACGCCTCGGCCCTGGTCAACCTGGCGCGCAACTTCGGCGGCAGCATCGGCATCTCCTTCGCCAGCACCCTGCTGGCGCGACGCTCGCAGTTCCATCAGAGCCGGCTGACCGAGAGCCTGCAGGACCTGAACGCGAACTACTCCGACTATGCCGCGCAACTCGGCGGTGCGCTCGGCGACGGCGCGCACGGCGCCGTCACCACTGCCAGCGTCTACCAGGGCGCGGTGCAGCAGGCGACGCTGCTGGCCTACATCGACGACTTCAAGATGATGGGCCTGGTCTTCATCGGCCTGCTGCCGTTCCTGCTGCTGGTGCGGCCGGGCAAGGGTGATGGTGGTGCAGGTCTAGGGCACTAATGCCCGACAAGAGTTCCAGCCGCACCGCCCTCGCCGTCGCCTGGCTCCGCGCCGCGCACCAGGTTCTCGAAGCGGCGCCGCGCATTCTCGAAGACCCGGTCGCACCGTTGTTGCTGGGCAAGGACACGCCGCAGCAGATCCATGCCGGCGCAGCACGCTTCCAGTCCAGCGCCGCGCGCCATCTGCGCTCGCACGTGCTGCTGCGCTCGCGCCATGCGGAGGAGCGGCTGGAGCTGGCGGCGGTGCGCGGCGTGCGCCAGTACATCCTGCTCGGCGCCGGCTACGACACGTTCGCGCTGCGCCAGCCGGAGTGGGCCCGGCCGCTGCGGATTGTCGAACTGGACCACCCGGGCTCGCAGGCGGACAAGCGCCGCCGCATCGCCGCAGCCGGCCTGGAGGCGCCGGCCAACCTGGTATTCGCCGCGATCGACTTCGAGCACGAGTCCCTGCTCGACGGCCTGGGCCGGCACGGGGTCGACCCGGCGCAGCCGGCGTTCTTTTCCTGGCTCGGCGTCACCATGTATCTGAGCAAGGACGCTGTCGCCGCCACCCTGCGCCACGCGGGAACCTTCGCGGCCGGCAGCGAGATCGTGCTGACCTTTGCCGCGCCACGCGGTAGCGACGTCGGCGCGGAGGCGGTGCAGTCGGAACTGGCGCAGCGCGCGGCGCAGGTCGGCGAGCCCTGGCTGAGCTGGTACGAGCCGGCCGAAATCGAGGGCGTGCTGCACGATGCCGGTTTCCGCGAGGTGGAGTTCCTGGCGCCGGAGCAGGCCCGCGTCCGCTACTACTGCAGCCGCCCGGAAGACCTGCCGCCGCCGAGCCGCACCAGCATCGTCAGCGCGCGGCGCTGAATCGGCCCGTCCGCTCAGAAGCGGATGCCCTGCTCCACCGCGGTAACCCGCTCCAGCTGGATCGCCGCCTTGGCCTGGTCGGCCAGGGCCTGGTCGTAGTCCTGGCGGATCTGGTTGTCGGCACGCTGCGCGTCGATCAGCTCGAGCAGCGAATTGGCGCCGCGCTGGTAGCCGTAGCGCCGCGCCTCCAGCACCTGGTCGGCCTTGCCGAGAATGCCGTTCTGGAACGAGGCGACGCGTTTGCGCGCCGACTGCCAGGCGCCGTAAGCGGTGCGGATGTCGACTTCCGCGTGCAGCTCGGCCGCGGTGAGCTGCACCTGCGCCTGCTCCGCCGCCGCCCGCGCCTTGGCCACGCTGTACTGGCCGTGGTCGAACAGCGGCAGGGGGATGCCGAAATTCAGGGTCAGCTGGTGGAAGCCTGGCGTGGGATCGACCGGGTGATTCGGCGCCACGCTGCTGTTGTAACCGTAGCTCACGCCGACGTCGACATCCGGCACGATCGAGGCCTTGGCCAGGCTGACGCCGCTCTGCGCGGCATCGCGCGCATGGCGCAGGGCGACCAGGTCAGCGCGGCTCTTCAGCGCCTCGCTCAACGTAGCGGCCAGGTCCATATCGCGCGGCTGCTGCGTCAGATCGCCGCTGACAACGAAGTCGGTGCGGCCGCGATCGCGCCCGAGGAACGTCGACAGCGCGTAGCGTGCTGCCTCCGCATCGTCCTCGGCCCGGGACAACTGGTTGAGGAATTCCTGCTCCTCCACCTGCGACTGCGCCAGGTCCGGCTGGCCGATGTCGCCAGCCTTGAGGCGCACCTGCTGCGCCTGGTCGAGATTGGCCAGGAAGCCGGCGGCGGCGCGCAACTGGTCGACACTGCGCTGCGCGAGCAAGGCGTCGGCGAAGGCCGAGGCGGCGTCGAGCTTGAGATTGCGCAGGAAATCCTGCAGCGTCGCCGCGGCGGCGCGCAGGGTCTGGTCCGCCATCTTGATGCGCCAGTGGCGCTTGCCCGGCCACTCCAGAGTCTGGTCCAGGCCGATGCTGCGGTTCTCCGGCTGGCGCAGCAAGGCCGGCTGGCCGTCGGTGCCGGTGGCGTAGCGGTCATGGAAAGTCAGATCGCGGTCGCCGCTCAGCGACAGCGTCGGGTTCGGCAGCAGCTTGGCCGCCTCGGCATCGGCCTGGGCCATGTCGACGTTGTAGCGCTGCGCCGCGTAGTCCAGGTTCGAGGCCAGCACCTCGCGGATGAACATCGACCAGCTCAGCGTCTGCTCGGCCGCGGCGGAGGCCTGCACCGTCCAGCTCTCGCGCGGCGCCGCCAGGTTCAGCACCTTGTCGCCGAGCACGGCAGCGTCGGAGGGCGGCGGCGCGGTGTCGTCGGCGTGCGCCGCGCCGAGCGCCAGGCCCAGCCCGCCCAGCAGGGACCATGCGCGCCGGCTCATTTGCCCTCCGTCAGCAGTTCTTCGAGCGAGCGGTCGACCTCGGGCGGATGCGCTTTGATGCGGCGCTGCGCCCAGGTCTCGACCAGGAAGTACAGGGCCGGCAGCAGGATCAGGGTCAGCGCCGTGGCCGTGATCATGCCGCCGATGATCACGGTCGCCAGCGGCCGCTGCACGTCGCTGCCCACCGCATGGGTCAGGGCCGCCGGGATCAGGCCCACGGTGGCCACCGTTGCCGCGATCAGCACCGGGCGGAAGCGCTGCCGCGCGCCCTTCATCACCGCCTGCAGCAGGGTCTGGTCCAGCTCGCGCCAGCGGTTGAGGTTGGCGACCATGATGATGCCGTTCTGGATCGCCACGCCGAACAGGGCGATGAAGCCGACCGCGCTGGACACGTTGAGCGTCATGCCGCGCATCACCAGCGCCGCCAGGCCACCGACCGCGGCGAGCGGCACGGTCGACAGGATCAGCAACGGGTGGCGCAGGGTGCGGAAGGCGCCGAACAGCAGCACGAACATCAGGGCCAGCGCCGCCGGCACCACCACCATCAGGCGCCGTTGCGACCGCTGCTGGTTCTCGAACTGACCGCCCCAGACGATCTGGTATTTCTGACGGTCGTACTGGATCGCCTTGTCCAGCGCGGGCTGCGCCTCCTTGAGGAAGCTGCCGAGGTCGCGGCCGCGCAGGTTGAGCTTCACCGTCAGGTGGCGGCGGCCCATTTCACGGGTGATGGTGCTCTCGCCCGAGCGCAGCTCGATGCTGGCGATCTGCGACAGCGCCACCTGCGCCCCCGAAGGCGTCGTCAGCAGCAGGTTGCCGATCTTGGCCGGGTCGTCGCGCGACTCGCTGCTGATGCGCAGCGCAACGTCGTAGACCCGCTCGCCGACGAAGATCTGCGCCAGCGGGCCGCCGCTGATGCCGCTGGAAATCAGGTCGGAAACGTCGTCGGCGTTGAGGCCATAGCGGGCCGCGGCGTCGCGGTCCAGGGTGATACGCACCTGCGGCAGCGGCGGCTCCTGGTCGATCGCCACATCGGCCGAGCCGGGAATCTTCTCCAGGTTCTGCATCACTTCCTGGGCGATGCGGCGCAGCTCGGTGAAGTCCTCGCCGTAGACCTTCACCACCAGCTCGCTGTGGGCGCCGGCGATCTTGTCGTAGACGCCGTCGATCATCGGCTGCGAGAAGCCGACATCGATGCCTGGGATGCGCTCGAAGCGCTTGGCCATGTGCGCGATCAGGGTCTGCTTGTCCCAGCCGGACTTCCAGCTGCTGTACGGGTGCAGGGTCACCGCGCTCTCGATGTGCGAGGGGGTGAAGGGATCGGTGCCGTCGTCGTTGCGGCCGAGCTGGGTGACGATGTGCTCCACCTCGGGGAACTCCAGGGTCGCGGCACGCAGCTCCGCCGCCATCTCCTTGGCCTTGTCCAGCGAGATGCCCGGCGGCAGGGTCACCTGCAGCCAGATCGAGCCTTCGTCGAGATAAGGCAGGAAGTCCTTGCCGACGGCGGCGCCCAGCACCACCGTCAGCAGCAACGTCACCACCGTCACGCCGATCGCCAGGCGCGTCTTGACCGTGAAGTGCAGCAGGTAGTGGCGGTAGCGGTAGCTGAGCCGGTCGATGAAGTGGTTTTCGAACACCTTCTGCGGCTTGCGGTAGGCGATGTAGGCCAGACCCGGAATCAGCATCAGCGACACCACCAGGGCGCCGACCAGGGAGAAGCCGACGGCGTAGGCCATCGGCGAGAACAGCTTGTACTCGACCCGCTCGAAGCCGAACAACGGCAGGTAGGCGACGATGATGATCAGGGTGGCGAAGAAGATTGGCTGCGCCACCTGCACCGCGCCGGCGTAGGCGTCGCGCAGCAGCATCGGCTTGCCGCCGCCCTCCTCGCGCAGGCGCAGCAGGTTCTCCAGCATGATGATGGCGCCGTCGACCAGGATGCCGAAGTCGATCGCGCCGAGCGACAGCAGGTTGGCCGGGATGTGCGCGTGGTTCATGAAGATGAACGCGATCAGCAGCGACACCGGGATGGTCAGCGCCACGATGAAGGCGGCGCGCGGGCTGCCCAGGAACAGCAGCAGCACCGCCACCACCAGGATCATGCCCTCGGCCAGGGTGTGCGAGACGGTACGCACCGTGGTCTTGATCAGGCCGGTGCGGTCGATATAGGGCACCACCTTCACGTCCGGCGGCAGGCGGCCATTGTTGAGCTCGTCCACCGCCTTGTGCACGCCCTCCATCACTTCCGAGGCGTTCTCGCCCTTGAGCAGCAGCACGATGCCGGACAGCGTGTCCTCGCGCGTGTCCTTGCCGAGGATGCCATGGCGCTCCTTGTTGCCTAGGGTCACCGTGCCGAGGTCGCCGATGCGCACCGGCACGCCGTTGGCGCCGGTGGTGACCACCACGTCGGCCAGGTCCTTCAGGCCCTGCAGCAGGCCGACGCCGCGGATGACGAAGCCCTGCTCGCCGCGGGTCAGCACGCTGCCGCCGGCGCTGGAGTTGTTGGCCTTGATCGCCGCTTCCACCTGGGCCAGCGACAGCTTGTACTTCACCAGCCGCTCCGGCTGCAGCACCAGCAGGTACTGGGTGGTGACGCCGCCGAAGTTGGCGACGTCGGCCACTCCCTGCACCTGCTTCAGGCGCGGCATCACGATCCAGAACTGCAGCTCGGACAGTTCACGCAGGCTGCGTTGCGGCGATTCCAAGGTATATCGATAAATCTCGCCGATCGGCGAGGTCAGCGCGTCCAGTCCCGGCTGCGCGTTGTAGGGCAGGCTGACCTGGCTGATGCGCTCCTGCAGGCGCTGGCGCGACCAGTAGCTCTCCACCCCGTCCTTGAACACCACCGTGATCAGGGACAGCGCGAAAGTGCTCTTCGAGCGCATGATCTCCAGGCCGGGCGTGTTGATCAGCTCGCGCTCCAGCGGCACCGTGATCTGCTGCTCCACCTCCTCCGCCGCCAGGCCCGGCACCTGCGTCACCACCTGCGAGGTGACGTCGGCGATGTCCGGGTAGGCCTCGACCGGCAGCTGAGTGAAGGAGATGTAGCCGTAGGCCGACACCATCGCGAACACGATCCAGATGACCGCGCGCCGCTGCAGCGACAGGGCGACCAGGCGCTCAATCATTGAGCAGCACTCCCTGGCGCGTGACGATGCGCTCGCCCGCGGCCAGGCCCTTCACCACCTCGGTTTCGTCGCCGATGCGCACGCCGGTGCCGACCTCGCGCGGCTGGAAAGTCCAGGCCGCGGTCTCGACATAGACCAGGGTGCGGCTCTCCTGCTGGATCAGCGCGGTGGTCGGCACCACGATGGCCGGCCGCGGCGCGGCGCGGAAGCTGAGTCGCGCGAACATGCCGGGCTTGAGGCGGCCGTCGGCGTTGTCGTGGGCGACGCGCACCTTGACGGTGCGGGTGTCGGCGTCGAGCTGGTCGGCGACGAACTGCACCTTGCCTTTGAACACTTCGCCGGGGAAGGACTGCACCTCGGCCTCGATCTCCTCGCCGGGCGCGACCGCGGCGAGGTCTTTCTCCTGCACGCCGGCGGTGAACCAGATGGTGGAGACGTCGGACACGGTCAGCAGCGCGGCATTGCTGTCGTTGGCGTAGGTGCCGGGCACGGCGTTGAGCGCCGAAACGCGCCCGGCCAGCGGCGAGCGCAGGGTCAGCTGGCGCGGCGAGCCGGTCGACTCCGGCGACAGGCCGAGCACGGTGAACACGGCGGCGGCGCGCTGGTACTCGCTCTGCGCACTGCCGTAGTCGGCCTCGGCCTGCTCCAGGTCCTTCTGCGCCGCGATGTGGTGCTCGGCGAGGTCCTGTTCGCGTGCCAGCGCCTTCCTGGTCTGGGTCAGCGCGATCTGCGCGTGCTGCAGGTCGGCGCGCGCCTGCGCCAGGTCGGGGGAATCCATGGTCAGCAGCGGTTGTCCGGCCTTGACCGCGTCGCCCAGGTGCACCAGCAGCGCGGTGATGCGGCCGGCCACCGGCGGCAGAATGCTGGCGACGCGCGAAGGATCGGCCTCGAGCACCGCCGGCGCCGACAGCGGCGCCTGGATCTGCTGCTGCTGCGCCGGCGCCACCACCAGGTACTTGCGCAGCTCGGACTGCTCCGGCACCTGGATCGAATCGCCGTTGCGCACGAACTGCGGCGGGCTGGATCCCTCCTCCGCGCCGTCGCCGTGACCACAGGCGGCGAGGCCCAAGGCGCAGGCGGCGGCGAGCGCCGCGCGGCGCGCATGGCGCGCCCGCTCTCCCGAATCGGACCACAGCATCGGCAATGTCTCCAGCGTGAATGAGGGGTGGGCGGCGGCGCGGCGCGCTGCCGGAACGACCGGGAGGTCGTGGGCTGACGGATGAACCCGCATAGCCTAGTCAGCCGATTCTGAAGATCGGCTCAAGAGCGCCTGAATGTTTCTTCAGGATTCGACCGCCGCGCAGCGGCGGCACTAAGATTACGCCGGCCTTTCGGCCAGGCCCGGGAACGACTGCGGTTATGCGATTGCTCATCGTCGAGGACGACCGCAAGGCGGCGGGCCTGCTCGCGCGCGGGCTGCGTGAGGAGGGCTTCATCGTCGACCTGGCCCACTCCGCGGAGGAAGGCGACCTGCACCTTTCCGGCCAGGACTACGACCTGATCGTGCTCGACTGGCTGCTGCCCGGAAAGGACGGCCTCGCCCTGTGCAGCGAACTGCGCCAGCGCCAGGTGCAGACGCCGATCCTGCTGCTGACCGCGCGCGACGCCCTCGCCGACCGCGTCAGCGGCCTCAACACCGGCGCCGACGACTACCTGACCAAGCCCTACGCCTTCGAGGAGCTGCTGGCGCGGGTGCGCGCCCTGCTGCGTCGCTCCGACGTGACCCGCCCGGTGGTGCTGCACCTGGCCGACCTGAGGCTTGACCCGATCAGCCACAAGGTGACACGTGGCGGCAGGGCGGTGGAACTGACGCCGCGCGAGTACGCCATCCTCGAGCTGCTGCTGCGCCATCCCGGCGAAGTGGTGCACCGCTCGCGCATCGCCGAGCGGGTGTGGGAAGCCGACCTGATCGCCATCGACAACCTGATCGACGTCCACATCAGCAACCTGCGGCGCAAGATCGACGCCTCCGGCCTGCCGCCGCTGATCCACACCGTACGCGGGCGCGGCTTCCGCGCCGCTGCTCCGGCCGATGAACACGATCAACTTTAGAACCCGGCTGACCTTGCTTCACGGCGCCGTCATCGTCATCGTGATGGCGCTGGGCGCGGCGGCCGCGCACTGGGTGCTGTCGCGCTCGGTGCATGAGCAGCTCGACGCCGCGCTGCTGGCGCTGGCCGAGACCGAGAGCGCCATGCTGGCCTCGGCGCCAGACCAGCCGATCCACGTCCACGAAGTGGCTCCCGGCCCGGCGCCGCCGCAGTTCGTGCGGCTCGACCGCCTGGTGCAGATCATCGGCAGCGACGGCACCGTGCTGTCGCGCAGCGCCAATCTCGGCTCGGCCCAGCTGCCGGTATCCCTGAATCTGCTGGCGCGGCTGACCGCCGGCGAAACCGTGTTCGAGACCCTTCCCGAGTTCGGCGGCGAGCCGACCCGAGTGGTCAGCGTGCCAGTGCCGCTGCACGGCTCCTTCGTCGCGATCCAGGTGGCGGGCTCGCTCGACGACGTCAATCGCGTCACCGCCTCCGCCGGCCTGCTGTTCATCGCGCTGGCGCTGGCGCTGCTGACCGCCGTCGGCGTCGCCGGCGCGCTGCTGACGCGGCGCGCGTTCCGCGCCGTCGACGAGGTGGTGCGCCAGGTGCGCAGCATCGGCGACGGCAACCTCGACGAGCGCCTGCCTCACCCCGGCACGCACGACGAGATCGGCGCCCTGGTCGAAACCCTCAACGAGATGCTGGCGCGCCTGCAGCACGGCTTCGAAGCGCAGCGCCACTTCACCGCCGACGCCTCGCATGAGCTGCGCTCGCCGCTGTCGCGGCTGCGCGCCGAGCTTGAAGTCACCTTGCGCCGGCCGCGCAGCGCCGAGGAATACGTCGAGACCCTGCGCTCCTGCCTGGGCGAAGTGGAGCGCCTGACCCGGCTCGCCGACGAGCTGCTGCTGCTCGCCCGCCTCGACGCCAGCCAGGAGCGCAGCCCGGCCGAAGCGGTGGACCTGAACGCGGCCGCCGAGGAGGTGCTGGGCCGCATCCGCCACGCCGCCACCGCGCAGCAGGTGTGGCTGGCCCTCGATCCGGCGCCGCCGATCATGGCCAGGATCGCCGCGGGGCATATCAACCTGGTGCTCAGCAACCTGCTCGACAACGCTGTGAAGTTCTCGCCGCCCGGCGGCCTGGTCACGGTGGACCTGGCCTCCAACGACGGCGAAGCGGTGCTGAAGGTCTCGGACGACGGACCCGGCATCGCCGCGGAAGACCTTCCGCAGCTGTTCGAGCGGTTCTACCGCGGCGCCTCCGCGCGCACCCGCGAGACCCCGGGCTCCGGCCTCGGGCTGGCGCTGTCACAGGCCATCATCCGCGCCTACGGCGGCCGCATCGATGCCGCCAACCTGCCGCAGGGCGGCGCAGTGTTCACCGTGCACCTGCCGCTGGTGCAGGCCGAAGCGGCCTGAGCCAGCAAAGAAAAAGGGGCGGGCGGACATCCCAGCGATGCCCGCCCGCCCCTGAATTGGCCCGCTACTGAAGCAAACCACTTACCACCAACGCGATTCACGATGGGCATGATCGCGCGTCTTATCAATATCCCTAGCCTCTCGTCCGGATCAACCCGGCGTAGACACCGGCAATGCGGAACGGCGTCTGCTCCTGGCTCTCGTCCTCGAGCGGCGCCAGATCGATCTCGATGGGGCGATAGCTGGGGGCGCTGTTCTCCGGCTTCAAGGTGATCTTCTTGCCCTTGCGGAAATAGCGCTTCAGGGTGATCTCGTCCTCGCCGGTCTTCGAATGCGGCATCACCGCCGCCACGATCTGGCCGTTGTCCGCATCCTCCTGCGCGTGGATGCCGACGATGTCACCATCGAGGATGTTCGCCTCCTTCATCGAGTGGCCCGAGACCCGGTGCAGGAAATCCGCGCGTGGATGGAACAGCTCCGGATCGATGCGCAGCCAGGTGTCGACGTTGGTCTCGGCGGTGATCGGCGTGCCGGCGGCGATGCTGCCGATCAGCGGCAGCTCGAACTGGTGCGAGATCGATTCCTCGCCGCCCTTGAGCAGGCGAATGCCGCGCGCATTGCCCGGCACCAGCTCGATATAGCCCTTGCGCGCGATCGCCATCAGGTGATCCTGCGCCCCGGTCTTGGAGCTGAAGCCGAACTGCCGCGCGATGTCCTCGCGCGTCGGCGGGAAGCCGGTGTCCTGCAGCCGGCTGCGGATGAAATCGAATATCTCGGTCTGCCGCTGGGTGAGATCGGACATCGAGGCCTCTTGTGTTCCTGCAAGTGCGGGTGTACTGTACCAAAGAACAGTACAGAACGGAAGGACAGCCGCCGTGACCACCCTCGATTCCGCCGCACCTCTCATCCTGCCACGTCCGGGCAGCCCGCGGCGCAATTCCGGCCGCCGGTCCGCCGCTGCCTCCCCTGCCGTTCCGCGCGGCGCCGCAATGCGCCGCCGCACCGCCCGCCCCGAAGCCGGCGGCATCAGCGGCGAGCAGATCGACACCTGGATCCTGCAAGGCCTGATCTGGGCCACCATGGCCGGCATGCTGGCCTGGTTCCACGCGCCGCTGGGCGCAGCCCTGCGCGGCCTGTTCTGAAACCGGGACGGTCCGCCGGGCCGGGCCAGCGACGCCTAAAGGCTCAGGCCGATTTCCGCCAGTAGCCTTCGCGCTGGTAGTGGGCGTGCAGGTGCTCCTCGTATTCGCGGGTAGGCGCCTGCGCCGGGTCGAAGCGCGGCGCCTCCTTCACTTCGGCGCGGCTCACGCCAACCTTCACCCGGTGCTCCGGCCAATCCAGGCCCTCGATCCAGCGCGGCGGGATCACCACCCGCTGCCCCGGCCACCAGTTACGCGTATCGACGACGAGGTAGCGCACCGCCCAGCTGTCCGTCTCGAACAGTAGATCCTCAAGGTGGCCGATGGCTTCGTCGCTGGCCTGGATGCGGTAGCCGGCCACCTCGGCCGCGCTGCGCAGATGCGGGTCACCCGGCCGCCGCCGGGATTCCGGCTCGTGTTCGCTTACCGGAATCGGCGTGCCGACGTCGAAGAACGGATACGCCGTGGCCCCCCACAAAAGCGGCCCGCCCCAGTAGTCGGGGTAGCCGTAATAGCGCATGAAATCGGTCTCGTACTGGCGCGACACCGGCTTGTCGGCGTCGATGTCGGGGCTGTCTCGCACCTGCTGCTTCTGCAGGCGCAGTTCCACGCCGCCGCCGTCCCAGTCGATGCGGCTGACCGCGTAAGGCGAGACCAGCACCTTGCGCCCGCCGAGCCAGCCGCCGGTATCGACCACCAGATAACGCACGGCCCAGTGCAGGTCGTCGAAATAGACGTCCTTGAGCTTGCCGATGTCGCCGTCGCTGGCCACGACCGGCAAACCAGGCAGGCTGCGGATCCGCCTCAGCATGGCAACCTCCATGGGGAGCGTCGCGCAAGCATCGCGCGCCTGCCGCGCCCCGCTGTCCTGCAAAGTAGACTCCGCGCCGCGGGCATTCGTTCGAGACGGCGCCGCGGCGGCTGGATTTTTTTCGCCGGCGGACAATCCTGATAACCGCCTCCGCGCCTTGCCCGGGGCGGCAGCGGGCGGTCACTGATTGCGCGGACAATCCGCTCCGGCAGCGCGGTCATTGCCAGCGTTTCCCCGGCAAATGTTACATTGCCCAATGTCATAGTCGAGGTAGGGACATGGGCAGCGCCAACAGCAGTGGATGGGATCCGACGATCGCCGACCTGGACGGTTTCCGTGCCGCGCAGAGATTGGCCTATCGTTGCGCCGAAGCGGTGGCGGAGGAGTTGACGCCGGGCATCACCGAGCGCGAGGTCGCGGCCCTGATGAAGCGCTGGCTCGCCGCCAGCGGCGCCGAGGACTGCTTCCACCAGCCTTTCGCCTGGTTCGGCGATCGTACCGCGTTCGAGGGCTTCATCGGCTTCCGCCACCTCGGCGGCTTCAACCCGGCGTTCTACCCCGGCGGCCGCAAGCTGGAGGAAGGCATGCCCTTCATCCTCGACTGCGCGCCGACGCTCAACGGCTACACCGCCGACATCGGCTATACCGGCTGCCTCGGCGGCAACCGCATCCTCGACCGCATGATGGACGACCTGCTCGAGTACCGGGTGCTGATCCTCGAGTTGGTGAAGCAGCGCAAGAACCTGTCCGAGATCAGCCAGGCGGTCGACCGCCTGTGCGCGAAACACGGCTACGAGCCGCGCCACAAAGCCTACCCGTTCCAGGTGCTGGCGCACCGTGTCGACAAGCTGCCGGCGGACGGCAAGAAGCACCGCAGCGTGCTCAACTTCGGCATACGCAACATCGAAAACCTGGTGCGCGATGTGGCCAAGGGCCGCCGCGAAGGCTGGTCGCCGCTGTGGAACAGCGGCAGCACCTCCGACCATCCGCCCACCCCGGGCCTGTGGGCGGTGGAGCCGCACCTCGGCTTCCGCGGCGTCGGCGCCAAGTGGGAGGAGCTGCTGGTGGTGACCGGGGAAGAAGCCTTCTGGCTCGACGACGACGTGCCGCAGGTACGGCGCTGGCTCAGTCGCGGGCTGCAGCCGCTGGCCAAGGCCGCCTGAGGAAAACCGCATGAACACGAACATTAAGGCGCAGGCCGAGGCGCAGCCACTGCGCGTGCAGTCCGGCGAAGTCGAGCTGGCGGTCAAGGTCTACGGCGAGGAAGGCCGCCCCACCGTGGTGCTGGTGCACGGCTATCCCGACAGCAGCCACGTCTGGGACAAGGTCGCCGCACCGCTGTCGGCGCGCTACCGCGTGGTGGCCTACGACGTGCGCGGCGCCGGCGAATCGAGCGCGCCGCGCCATACCGCCGCCTACGCGCTGGAACACCTGGTGGCGGACCTCGCCGCCGTCGTCGACGCGGTCAGTCCGGAGCAACCGGTGCACCTGGTGGCGCACGACTGGGGTTCGATCCAGAGCTGGGAGGCGGTCTGCACCGAGCGGCTCAAGGGCCGCATCGCCTCCTATACCTCGATCTCCGGCCCTTCGCTCGACCACGCCGGCTACTGGGTGATGCAGCGCCTGCGCAGCGGTGCGCCGGGCGACGTGGCCAAGGTCGCCAACCAGCTGATGCATTCCTGGTACATCGGCGCCTTCCACCTGCCGCTGGCCGCGCCGCTGGCCTGGAAGCTGGGCCTGGACCAGCTCTGGCCGAAGCTGCTGGAGCGCATGGAAGGCATCCAGGCGGAAGCCGCGCCAAGCCAGACCAAGGACGGCCGCTACGGCGTCAATCTGTATCGCGCCAATGTGTCCAAGCGCCTGCTGGCGCCGCGCGAGCGCCGCACCAGCGTGCCGGTGCAGCTGGTGGTGCCGACGCGCGACCGCTTCGTCAGCCTGGAGCTGCTGGAGGGGCTGGACCAGTGGGTCGAGCAGCTGTGGCGCCGTGACGTCGCCGCCGGCCACTGGCTGCAGCTGAGCCATCCCGAGCTGGTGCAGCGCTACGTCAGCGAGTTCGTCGATTTCATCGAGGGCGGCGAGGAGCCGGCCGGCCTGCACCGCGCCCGCGTCCGTTCCGACCACAAGCCTGGCAAGGATAAATACGCGGGCAAGCTGGCCATCGTCACCGGCGCCGGCTCCGGCATCGGCCGCGAGACCCTGCTGATGCTGGCCGAGCAGGGCGCCGAGGTGGTGGCGGCCGACATCGACCTGGCCGGCGCCAGGCGCAGCGCCGAGCTGGCCGAACTGCTCGGCGCTACCGCCCACGCCCGCAAGGTCGACGTCGGCGATGCCAAGACCATGGAGAACTTCGCCGCCTGGGTCGCCGCCGAGCTGGGCGCGCCGGACATCGTCGTCAACAACGCCGGCATCGGCATGGCCGGCCGATTCCTCGACACCAGCACCGCCGACTGGGAAAAGATTCTGCACGTCAACCTGTGGGGCGTGATCCACGGCTCGCGCCTGTTCGGGCGGCAGATGGTCGCCGCCGGCAAGCAGGGCCACATCGTCAACGTCGCCTCGGCGCTGGCCTTCGCGCCGAGCCGCATGCTCGCCGCCTACGCTACCACCAAGGCCGCGGTGGCCATGCTCAGCGACTGCCTGCGCGCCGAGCTGGAGGATCAGGGCATCCACGTCGCCAGCGTCTGCCCCGGCGTGATCGACACGCCGATCACCGGCAACACCCGCTTCGTCGGCGTCAGCGAGGAGGAGCAGGAGCGCCGGCGCGGCAACGCCAAGCGCCTCTATGCCCGCCGCAACCTCAAGCCACAGGCCGTCGCCGCCGCCATTCTCAAGGCGCTGGAGACGCGCAGGCAGGAAGTGCTGGTCGGCACCGAGGCCCACGGCGCGCGCCTGCTGTCGCGCCTGTCGCCGCGGCTGTCGCGCCGCCTGGCGCGCATGGAACTGTCGCTGTAAGCCTGTAGAAACGAGGAGAGCATTCATGCTTCCCATCCGCCGCGACCTCAAATTCAGGCTGCCGCCCGAGCGCATCCGCGACTGGAACGCCGGCGGCCGCCATGTCTCGCAGTTCTTCAACACTCTGTCGATCTTCTTCCCCTCCGGCGAGCGCTTCTTCATCGAGAGCGTGCGCAATTACCGTGAGCGCATCACCGATCCGGAGCTGCAGAAAGCCGTTACCGCCTTCATCGGCCAGGAAGCGATGCACGGCCGCGAGCACATCGAATACAACGACGCGTTCGTCGCCTCAGGCGCCCCGGCCGACGCGATGGAACGCCTGGTGATCGGCCTGCTGAACTTCGCCAAAAAGGTTCTGCCCAAGGCCGACCAGCTGGCCGTGACCATCGCGCTGGAGCATTTCACCGCGATCCTCGCCGACGCCCTGCTGGCCCAGCCGGCACTGCTGGAAGGCGCCGAGCCGCGCTACGCCGCGCTGTGGCGCTGGCACGCGCTGGAGGAAACCGAGCACAAGGCGGTGGCCTATGACGTCTACCAGACGGTGGTCGGCAAAGGGCCCGGCGCCTATGTCCGCCGCTGCGCCGCGCTGGCGGCGCTGACGGTGATCTTCTGGGGCCTGGTCATTCCCTTCCACCTGATCATCATGGCCAGGGACCGCGGCCTGTTCGACTTCCGGGGCTGGGGCACGCTGTTCAAGTTCCTGTGGCTCAAGCCCGGTGTATTCCCGCACATCCTGCCGGCCTACTTCGACTATTACCGCCCGGGCTTCCACCCCTGGCAGCACGACAACCGCCGCTTCCTGGCGGAAGTCGGACCCATCGCCGACACCTACCGCGCTGCTGCTTAAACATGACCAAATCCGCTTCCCACACCCGCACCACACTGAAGCAGCGCCGCGTCCAGTTCGACTGGTCGCAGACGCCGCTGCACTGGATTCCCGAGCAGCCCTACGCCAGCCACTTCATCAACGAGATCAACATGCTGTTGCCGGCGGGCGAATTCTGGTTCTGCAAGCTGTACAACCAGGCCCTGCCGCTGGTGAAGGACGCCAAGCTGCGCGAGGACGTGCAGGGCTTCATCCGCCAGGAAGCGATGCACGCCCGCGCCCACGACGGTGCCATTGCCGAATACCTCAGCGCTCACGGCATCGAGACCGAGAGCTACATGCAGCGCATGAACTGGCTGTTCGAGGTGGTGCTGGCCGACGCGCCGTTCGGCCGCAAGCTGCCGCGCCTGCTGCAGAAGCAGTGGCTGCTGTTCCGGCTCGGCATGATCGCCGCGATCGAGCACATGACCTGCGTGCTGGGCAAGTATGCGCTCGACAACCGCAAGTGGGACGAGCTGGGCGCCGACCCGGTGCTGCTCGACCTGATCCGCTGGCACGGCGCCGAGGAAGTCGAACACCGCAGCGTCGCCTTCGACCTGTACAAGCACCTCGGCGGCACCTACCCCACCCGCTACTACCTGATGACCATCAGCTTCCCGGTGGTGTTCGGCCTGTGGGTGGCAGGTGCGGCGCACCTGATGCGCCAGGACCCGGCGCTGGCCAAGAAGAAGCCGAGCGTGCTGCGGCCATGGATCTGGCTGGAATGGCAGCGCCAGGCCCGAACCGGCCTGCTGCCTTCGGTGTTCTGGCTGGCGGCGCAGGAGCTGCGCTACCTCAACCCCTGGTATCACCCGGAGCACGAGGCTTCCACCGAGCAGGCCCTGGCCTACCTCGACAGCTCACCGGCGGCGCAAAAACTCGCGGCCTGAACGCCGCTCGCCAACAATCCCTGATGTAGTTGCGGCCGCCGAGGAACCCACCCCCTCCGAGGCGGCTTTTTTTTGGGCGATTCAACCCGCCAGTTGGCCGCGCGGCCAGACGCCGCCAGCCGCAAAGCCTTGTTCCCCCTCCCTTCGCCCCCCTACAGTAAGCCGCCTAACCAACCGGCACTCCGGGGATCAGCGTGAGCGACGACAACGGCGGCTTCTTCGGCAATGCCCTGGCCAACCGCGTGCTCAAGCGCATGCCCGGCGGCAGCTTCGTGCAGGAGCAGCTGGAGCGCATCGAGCACCGGGTGCTGAGCGAGCTGAAGCAGCGCCTGGACAAGGTGGAGCGCAGCGCCACCGTTTCGGTGCTGGCCTTTTCGGTCCAGTCCGAGTCCGACAAGCGGCGACGCGGGCCGCACGCCCCGGGCGAGTTGCTGCGCGGACTGCTGGAGATCTCGTCCGACCAGACCCGCGACGAAGCCGAGCAGGCCTGGTACATGGCCGTGCTGAAGAGCCTGGTGCCTGACGAAGCCCGGATCCTGTCGGCCCTGTCCGACTCGCCTGGCTACCCCCTGGTGCACATCATGGCCGGCTCGCGCCTGGGCGGCAGCCCTTATCCGGTGCTGCGCAACCTGTCCAATGTCGGCAGGCTCGCGGGGGCGCAGCTGGTCGAACTGACGCCGATCTACGTCCAGCACCTGCGCGACCTGGGCCTGGTCGAGACCGGCCCGGAGGAGCCGGATTTCAAGGTCAAGTACGAGATCCTGGAAAACGACGGCGAAGTGCGGCGCCTGATCGAGGAGATCCACAAGAAGGGCAAGCGCGACGTGCTGGTGCGCCGCGTGCTGAAACTGTCCGCGCTGGGCCGGTCCTTGTGGACGGCCTGCCGGATCAGCGAGGATTAGCCCAACCAACAACAGATCACAGGCTCAGGGGAATCGCGATGCAGGGCTGGCACGACATCGTCGCCGATGTGCAGCAGAACTGGATCATCTACCTCTCGATGCCGTTCGTGGCGGCGGTGATCGGTTTCATCACCAAGATCGTCGCCATCCGCATGATGTTCCAGCCGCTGGACTTCATCGGCATCAAGCCGCCCTACCTGGGCTGGCAGGGCATCATCCCGCGCAAGGCGGCGATCATGGCCAGCATCTCCTGCGACCTGCTGACCAGCCGCCTGATCCGCCCCTCCGACGTGTTCGACAAACTCGATCCGGCGCGCATCGCCGAGACGATGGAAAAGCCGCTGCTGGCGCTGGTCGACGACATCACCCGCGCGGTGGCGGCGCAGTACTCGCCGGGGCTGTGGGAAGCGGCGCCGCAGGCGGTGAAGGACCTGATCGTGCGGCGCATCCAGGCCGAGTCGCCGGCGATGGTGCGGCAGATCATGGTCGACATCAAGGCCGACATCAACGCCGTGTTCGACCTCAAGGACATGGTGATCAGCGCGCTGCTGCGCGATCGCACCCTGCTCAACCGCATCTTCCAGGAGGCCGGCAGCGAGGAGTTCAAGTTCATCCGCAACTCCGGCCTGTACTTCGGCTTCGCCATCGGCTGCGTCCAGGCCATCACCTGGGCCCTGACCCACTCGATCTGGGTCATGCCGATCTTCGGCGGCTTCACCGGCTGGTTCACCGACTGGCTGGCGCTGAAGATGATCTTCAATCCCAAGCAGCCCACCCGCTACCTCGGCGTCCTCACCTGGCAGGGCCTGTTCCTGAAGCGCCGCAAAGAGGTCGCCGCCGGGTACC
>CAYWPB010000037.1:0-18260 GCA_964458725.1 uncultured Nevskia sp.
AAGACCGCCGCCGCCCGCGTTTTCCTGCGCCCCGGCAAGGGCAGCATCGTCATCAACGGCAAGTCGGTGGAAGACTACTTCGGCCGCGAGACCTCCCGCATGCTGGTCCGCCAGCCGCTGGAGCTGACCTCGTCGCTGGACCGCTTCGACCTGAAGATCACCGTCTCCGGCGGCGGTCCGAACGGTCAGGCCGGCGCCATCCGCCACGGCATCAGCCGCGCCCTGATCAAGTACGACGAAGCCATGCGCCAGCCGCTGCGCGCCGCCGGCCTGGTCACCCGCGACGCCCGTGAGGTGGAGCGCAAGAAGGTCGGCCTGCACAAGGCCCGCCGCGCGCCGCAGTACTCCAAGCGTTAAGGAAGTTTCGCCGCGTCCGTCCTCTGGGCGGACGCGGCTTGAACTTCCGGGCTGTTGCGCTAGTCTGTACAGCCCGATCTCTACTGGGAGATCGTCTAATGGTAGGACAACAGATTCTGACTCTGTTTATCTAGGTTCGAGTCCTAGTCTCCCAGCCAAATTTAACTCGTTTGAAATCAAGGCCGATAGCAATATCGGCCTTTTTTGTTGGACGCAGTCGGCGTATTTTCTGGTGCAAATTTGGTGCAGCTTTTCATCGAGAAGATGGCCAGAAAACTCCAAGCTCCAACTGCTGACAGGCCGGCGCCGAAAGGCGTCTGGTATCGCGGCCCTCTGCAGTGGCGGTGGGTGGTCCGCGCACGCGGCATTTATGCCCAGGGCGTCGAGCTTGACGAAGCCTCAGCCCAGATCGCGCGGGAAAATGCGCTCACGTTAATAAGAGCGGGGCGCTGGCAGGACCACACACGTGAACTCGAACTGAGGGACCTCGCGGTTTGCCAGGCGATAGACCGGTATGCCGCGCAGGCAACTCGGTTGAAGGATTCGGCGAAAGCGGTAGCTGAACTCAGGAACCTTGCCGAGAGAGTTAAAGCACACCTTGCCGAATTGGGTATGGAACGGCGATGCCTGGACGGAGCTAGTCGGCTTCGGAAGGCAGATATGATCGCCTACCGGGATGCGCGATTGCAGATCGTGTCTCCGCAGACGGTAGCACACGAGATGCAACTGGTTTCTCAGGTGTTCAAGAGCGGCGAAGATTGGGGGTTGGAGGATCTGATCAATCCGACTCGCGGTCGAGATAGTTCGGGTCGGCCCCTTATACCTCGTCCACCGAAACGAGGCCGCCGAACACCGCGCGCACGCCGCTTCTCGTCTGCCGAGATCACTTCACTGGTTCAAGCGCTCGCAGACGAGAGCAAAGAGGCTGCGGAGATTTTTCTACTGGCGCTCGGTTCGGGGCTGCGCCGTGGACAGCTCATCGAATTGCGGCGCAGCTGGGTGAACTGGGATCTCAAAATTGTGCAATTTCCGGATCGCCCGCCTGATGCGGCTGGTGAGGTGCTCCGTTTGACGACGGAAACGCGAAGCAAAAACTTCAAAGGCCAAAGAATTCCGCTGGCAACTTCGGTGGTCGAGTTTCTGAAATCACTGGACAAGCGGGGCGATTGCTTCTTCACGTTGTCGTTGGATGAATTCGGAGGGATGTTTCGTAGAGCTGTCAGAGCTGCTGGAGTCAAAAGCTGCGGAATTCATACTACCCGCCATCACTTCAATTCGCTTTTGCTGGATGCCGGCCTCGACCCGGAACAACGCGCATTGGTGCTAGCGCAGTATGGCGACCTTGATGAGCTTAGGCCTCTAGCTGCGAGCGTAAACATCAGGCACTACAGTCACTACATCGACGAGAACATTCGTCAGAAGCTGGAAGCCGCGGTTTCCGGTATCAAATTCGAAATCCCAGTCTGCGAGTCTAACGTTGTGCACCAGATGGCCGCTGAGATAGCGCGTCTTCGGCAACGTGCCATCGCCAAGGGAAAGGAGATCAAGCTTAGCGATCGTCAGCTGGTGGCTCGACTCGTCAATGGCCGTCGAGGAGGCCGACCTAAGCTTCGCGGTTAAATAGGTCAATCAAAAAAACGCGTGGTCAGGTGCTCATGCGGCAATGGATTTGGCTGGTGAGTACCAGGCGAATGCTATTTGAGTCGTGCGGCACTCGGAGGCGGTGTCCTGAAGCCTCGGCCCGACTGCGCTTGGTTCAACGAACAATGTCCTTGCTACTCCAGACAACGCGACAGTTTTACTACCTGTTACCAGGACGGGTGGCTTATGTTTGTATCGCGACCTAAATGCAGGGGTATCAGATGACCGATACAAACCAAGAAGTGCTTATGACTCCAATCGAGGCCGCCGAATATCTGCGGCTTTATCGTCGGGACCGCGGCCCAGGTGGAGAACCAATTCCTTCTCTTGATGCTCTGCGGGCGGCTGTGCGTCGTCTTCACATCAAGCATGTTCGCCTAGGCAGACAACAACGCTTCAAGCGGGAACATCTGGATCAAGCCCTGGTAGCGGTAGGGCAGGTGACGCGAAACCCGAGAAGGGGGCGCCCTACTAAGCGCGACACTGTCGAGCGTTCAGCCGCCAGTGAAACCGTACTCGACTAAGCAGCGAACAAGCACATCTTGTTGACAGCCTGACATCAAGCGCCGGATAAGCGACTCGCCGGTACGAGATAAAGTCGTTCGTCGCTCTCACTCCTCGAGATACTCGGCTATCTGCTGCAGTCCGCATCGGAAATAACGGCAGAGGCGATCAAGATTGTCTGTTCCCGTGTTATAGCCCTTTTCGTTCGCGATTTTCGACAACGTTGAACGATTGATGCCGGTTGCCTCGGCCACTTCCGCGATGGTTACAACGCGGCCTTCGCGAAATGCCTTTTCCGCAAGCTGTTCCTTGAGTTTGAACCTTATCATTGCGGCGCTCGTAGGTGTCGCGTAAAAACGACGAATGGTGTTGACATACAACAAATGCTGCGTATTATTGTCATTAGATGATGAGTAAACGCGACATCTGGTGAGAAAATACCACGTTGTGAGTAGCACAGTGGCGGGTAAATGCGATGAACGCGATCAGTGTTGTTATTGCCTCGACCATTTTTTCCTGGCTCATGAGCGGAATTTTGGCAATTCCGATTTGGGTGCTTTGGTCGGAGTGGGGCGTCGGAGCACGCGACTTTGGGTTTCTGCCGACCGCGTTGCAATCGATGTCGCTGCCGGACATGGTTGCGATCCTCCTGCTTCTAGCAGTTGCTCGGACCGCTGTCTCACCCATCAGATTAGAGATCAAGGATTGAAGAGCTGTCGATCAACGCTGAGGTCGCGCTGCGAGCCTTAGCGCGGTTTCACTCAACTATGAATACAGCTCACAAATCCCAACTGGGGTCGTCTGGCGCTCTGCAACGCCTCTACCGTGAGCCATTGTGCTCGCCCGAGACTCTGCCGCCGCCGTACTCCGACCATGAGCCGCAGCGCACCGAGCGCTTGGCCAACGAGCTGTTGCGCCGCTTCGCCATCCTGCCTGGCACCTCCCTTGTCGGGCTCACTAGGCTTCCCTCAAACCACAGCCGCCATGCCTTGTGCCAATGGCTTATGATCCGCCTCCCCCCGCTGGCCTACCGCGATCCTACCTACCCCGAGTGGTGCCAGCTGCTCGAAGCCTTCGGCCGCGCCCTGCAGCGCCTGGCCCAGCCCGCCTGAATGGACCCCACCCCATGACCCCCGCCATCGCCCAAGACCTCTCCAAATGGTACGAGCGCTCTGTCGGCCGGCCCGGGAGCTGGTCCAAGCTCAACGTCCACTTGGCCGCCGGCTTGTCGACCTCAGCCCTGGACTATCTGTTGGATCGCCATTCCAGCTGCATCCTGCGGTTCACCCAAGCGGGTATGGGCGTGGACTGCGCCGTCGCGGAATTGGAATACCGTTCGGCGCAGGCATTGCTCGACGCCCGCAAGCTCGATCCCCCGGTGCCCGCACCAGCGCCCTCTATTGAGCTGGACTTGGCTCCACCCCCCAAGTCGCAGCACTACGGGGTTCCCTGGACGATCTGCGATGCAGGAGAGGCGGAAAACCGCCTGGCCGTCTGCCCGCCGAAGTCCCTGGAGCAGAAACGCTTGCTGGAAAAGCTCAGTTCCAATGCCGACCGCGCTCTGCCCCAGGCAATTCCCGCCCATATCGATCAGGTGCGGACCCTGATCCACGACTTCCCCCACTTCCGGCCGGCCATTGACGAGATCGCTCGCCACCTGTTGCTGCAGGTCCGCACCGGTGCCGCCCTGCGCCTGTCCACCCTGCTGCTGCTTGGGCCGCCCGGGGTCGGCAAGACCGAGTTCGGGCGCCGGTTGGGCCAGGTGCTGCCGATGCACTTCGCCTTCCATTCCTTGGCGGACCTGTCCGGCCACTTCCTGCTTACCGGGAATTCCAGCGGTTGGACCAATGGCGGTCCCGGCCTCGTCGCCAAGCTGGTCGCTGCCTGCCCGGACGGCCGGGCGCCGCTGTTGATGCTCGATGAGTTGGACAAGGTTCGCACCGAAGGCAGCTTTCCCACCGATACGGCCCTCCTGGGCCTGCTGGAGCGGCGCAGCGCTCAGATCTTCCGCGACGAGTGTCTGGATCTGGTGTTGGATGCCAGTCCCGTGTCGTGCCTGCTCACCGCCAACCGCCTCGACGGCCTTCGGCCAGAGATCGTCTCGCGTCTGCGCGTCTTGCGGATCCCGCCGCCGACGGCCGAGCAGATGCCTGCGGTGATCCGCTCTATCGACCGTAGCATGCGGGAGGAGACGCCGGCACTGGATGAGGTGTTTGCAGCCTTGTCCCAGTCGACAATCGAAAGCCTCGCCGGGCAGCCGCCGCGGCTGATCAAACGCCTGCTCGAAGAGACCTACGCGGGGGTGCTGGAGGACAGCGCCGAGTCGGATGCCAAGTTGGTGCTGCTGCCGGAGCACTTTCCCGCCTGGAGCCGAAAAGAGCCCGAGCAGCCCCGGCGGAGATCCGCTGTTCCATCGTTATTGGTCGTCAGGGAAGGCTGGCAATGGCTGCACTGATGCCAGTCGGGGAAGACCCTCAGCGGCGTAGTGCAGAGATCTTGCGCCCGCGCAGGTGCCGCTCAGTGCGGGCGATCAGCTCGGCCGGCGGCACCTTCAGCGCCTCGCTGAGCAGGAACACCGTGGTCAGCGCCGGCTGGTTGACGCCGCGCTCGGCCTTGGACACGAAGGTGCGGTCGACCTCGGCTGCCAGCGCGAGCTCCTCTTGGCCCAGCTGTTTTTCGGTTCGGATCTCGCGCAAGGCAATCCCGAACGCCTTGGCGATGGCCTGACGGTCTCTACGCATAGTGTGAGCTTCCGCACACTGTGCGCAGTTAGCCACGGTACATGTGCTACATACTGTGTAGTACATGTGCTACAACGGAGCGAATCGAAGCCGTCCCGAACGGCATTGGAGGAGGCGATGTCCGGCACGCTGCGCTACCGCGGCTACAAGTTCGAGATCGTCGAGGGCGAGGTACGCCACGTCGAGCCGGGCGGCAGCGACCGGCCCAGCCAGGTCTGGCTGCAGGTCGCGTCGGGCCCGGAAGCGGTGCTGCGCCTGGATTCCGCCATCCCGGTACGGCCCGGCCACCACCTTAAGGCTCTGGGCACGTGGAGCGGTGGTGGCCTGGGTGTGGTGCGGGTCCAGGTGCGCGAACTGGGGCAGACCTACGACGACCGCACCCCCATCGGCTTCATCAGCAACTTCGGCGAGAAGGCGCTGCTGGTTCTGCTGGTGCCGATGTCGATCGTCCTGATCCTGATCGGCTGCTTCGCCTTCGGCTTCGGGCATGGACTGTTCGGCATGGGCTGCTTCGGGGGCGTGGCGGCGGCCTTCTACCTGAGTCTGGTCCGGCCGCCGCGGCGCTACCGCCGCTGGCTGGAGCAGGCCATGCCGGTGCAGCACTAGGCGCCACGCCGTATAGGAGTATTCGATGCGTAACCGTTTAGTGGTCCAGCTTGTTGCGCTTGTTGCCTGCGTTCTGAACCCCCTGGCGCATGCCGTCCCGGCGATAGATGTCGTGGACACCGATCTGAAGCCGCTCATCGCGCAAGCGGTCCGCAACCCGGCCTCCTTCGCGGTGCCGATCGCGCGCCAGGTGACGACGGCAACAGCCGGGGAGTGGACGGTGGAGCGGGGAGTGGCGACCTGGCGTTATGCCGTTCGCATCCCGGGTGCGGTTTCCATGTCGTTTCACGCCAGGACCGTCCAGCTGCCCGCGGATGCGGTCTTCACCGTGACCGCAGCGGACCAGGTCTACGTCAACACGGCCTGGCAGCTGGCGGCGGGCCAGCTCTGGAGTCATGTAGCGCCGGGGGACCAGCTCTACCTGTCGCTGACCCTACCGTTGGAGGAGCGCAAGGATACGGTTTTCGTGATCGACGAGTTCCAGGCCGGCTACCGCGGCCTGGGCAGGGCGCCAAGCCATCCGTACTACCGAACGCTGGTGGAGCAGGGCGCCGCGGCCACAGCCACCGATTGCGTCCAGAACTACGAATGTAGCAAGACTTCGGCCAACGACGGCCCTGGCCGGGCGACGATGGCGGTCGTGATCGCCGACGCCGAGGAATGCACGGGGACCTTGCTCAACGATGTCCCCGGCGACTACACCAACTACGTGCTGACGGCCCGGCACTGTGAGGACCCGACCGGCAATGGCCGTGAAAACCCAGATGCTTCGCGCCTGACTTTCTACTGGAACGCGACGACGCCCTGTGGCCAGACCCTGGCCAGCATCTACAGCGCGGCGACGTCGACGACGGCGGGCGCCACGACGCTGGTGGAGCAGATGGATGCTTGGCTGGTGAAGCTCAGCAGCCAGCCGCCCTCCGGCGTCTACTATGCCGGCTGGGATGCGACCGGCTCGGCGGTCATGGGTGGCTACGGCATTCATCATGCCGAGCAGAACGCCAAGCAGTATGTCGTTTGGTATGGCCAGGCGGTCTACCAGACCGCAACGTTTAATGGCACGACAACGGGTGGCCAGCAGTACCAGTCCGAAACAGCCTTCTGGGGTGTGAACCCGCAACTGGGTCGGGAGGGGCGGGGCGCGTCGGGATCGGCGCTGTTTGACGACAGCAACCGTGTGGTGGGCTCCCTGACCAGCGGCTCGAGTGCTTGCCCGACGTCCCCGCCGACGCCGCCTTCGGCGCAAGGTATTTCCGCCTACTACACCGCTTTGAAGGTGACTTATAACTCGACGGTTGATCGCAGCAGTACCTTCCCGACGACGACGATGGCGCAGTACCTGGATCCGGGCCATACCGGGGTGCTGGTCAACGACGGCAAGGAAGCGCCTGCACTGCCGGCGCCCCCCTCGGTGACAATCTCTGCATCGCCGACGACGATCACGCTGGGAGGGAGTACGACGCTAACATGGTCATCCATGGGGGCGGATACCTGCGTAGCGAGCAGCGGCTGGTCGGGGACACAGGCCACGAGCGGCAGCGCCAACGAGACGCCGGCCGGCGCCGGTGTGGTCACATACACCCTCAGCTGCACGAATGGTGGAGGTTCGGTCGCTCGAAGCGCGAGCGTGGTCGTGAATCAGAAGAGCGGCGGCTCTGCCAGTGGAAGTGGTGGGGGAGGTGGCTACGGGGGCGCTTTGGGGTTCGGCGAGCTGGCTGGCCTAGTCGCAGCAGCATTCGGCCGACGTGTTCGGGGTCGTTCGCGCCTACGCATATAGCAGTAGGAATCTGGCAATCACGCCACGCGTGAAAGTCGTCGCACGCCAGCCACCGGGAGATCTGGGAGGGCAGGGCGGCCACTATTGCGGGACGTGGCGAGATTGATGTTTCTGCCAACTTGGGATGGTCATGACCCTCAAGCTGGCGCGACCGCCGGTCTGGTGCCTACGTCAGGCTAACGCGCACGTTCGGGCCTGGGAACGTTGAGCGTCACATGTTGGGCGAGTTTCGGCGGGTAGGTTGGCCCCATAATCGTCCAGGTACTCAAGATACTCGAGATTGCGGGCCCTTCTCGATGCCACTGATGGGCAGGGTGTTCCTGGTCGCCATGGAATTTCTCCCCCGGCGACGCAGGCGGTTTCGCTAGAAACCTGCCGCTAGTGGCAGGAAATGCCACGGAACAATGGAAAACCCTGCCGCTAGCGGCAGGAAAATCAGCGTGCGGAGAGCGGAAACCCTGCCGCTAGCGGCAGGGTTTCAGCGGTGTGCAGTGCGCTCCGCAGCGTCCATTAACGGGAGGAGTAGGTGAAATCTGTCTCCACGAAGCGCCATCCGGAAACCAAGCCGCAGGCGGCTGAGATGCCCTTTTCACAATGGAATTGTCTCCGAAGGGCATAAGGGGTATCGGCGAAAGCCAGCCGCTGGCGGCTGGAAATGCGCTCGCACGTTCAGAATTTCAGCCGCTGGCGGCTGCGAAATGGAGCAAAGTCTCGGGATTCCAGCCGCTGGCGGCTGGAATTGTGGCGTGCGAGCGGGGTGGTGGAGCGTCCATTAACGGGAGGAGTAGGTGAAATCTGTCTCCACGAAACGTCACTACGCCGGCATCTCCGCCTACCTCACGGAGCGCGCAGCGGGGGCCGGCGTGGCCGTGGACCACGTGCCGGATTTCCTCGCTTGGGCGGAAGCCGAGGCGCAGCGCAAGATGTGGTCTGCCGCGACAGGGAGGCTGTACCGGGCCGCGCTCGTGTGGCGCTACGAGCGGGACGGGGACCTCACTGCCGCCGGCAAGGCAGCCAAGGTGCGTCTCTGCGTCGAGGACCCGCCCCTCCGCCTCGCGGCACGCAAGCAGAAGAGCCTCCCGATCACCGACCTTGGCGCTTTGCTGGTCGAACTGCGGCGCGTCGATACGGACACAGCGTCCGCCGCCGCCGACTGGCTCATCTCCGGGTGCATTGCCGGCTTGCGCCCCTGCGAGTGGGAAACGGTTGTATTTGACGCCGGCGCGCGCCTCCTGACAGTGTCCAACGCGAAGGCAACCAATGGTCGGGCGCACGGCCCGACACGCACCATCGGGCTTACTGACGTTACGGACGATGAACTCGGTGCCATCGCCGCACACGTCGCGCGTTGCCAGGTGGCCGGCGCAGCTGGTGAGTTCGCGAGCCTCTACAACGCGGTGCGCAAGTCGGTGTCACGCGCCACCAGCAAGCTCTGGCCGCGCCGCAAGCGTCGTCCCGCCCTATACTCCGCTCGGCACCAGGTGTCCGCGAACCTTAAGGCGAGCGGCTGGACCCTGGAGGAAATCGCGGCCGTCTTCGGCCATGCCTCCGCCCTCACCGCTTCCGTCCACTACGGACGCAGGCAATACGGAGACCGGCGCGCCTCCATTCGCCCTTCCCCCGCTGACGTGGAGGCCGTCCGCCGCTCGACCCGCTCCCTTGGGCGCCGGCAGTTCCCTTATCAGGTACCATCCGCACCTGCCGCGCCAGACCCCACCCCATCCCTGGACCAGGACGCCGAATGATCGGTGGACGGCAGTTTCAGGTCGATTTCTTGACCCCCGCTTTTTGGAATCGCCTCTGATGCCTTCTAGGCAAGCCCAAAGCAGATGCGAGGCTCGCCGACCAGATAGTCCTGCGGTCCGCGGATCTCGATGACGGTATCCAGCGCTTCCTGCATGCGGCGCAGTCCCTCGTCCGCGCTGTGCTCGGTGATCCGCATGTCCAGATTCATCACCCGGCGGGTAACGGGAAATCCCGCGCGATACAGCCTGCGGGCCGATGCGGGATAGCCGGTTGAAAATAGGTCGGCAAAATAAGCGCCTGCGGGAAGCACTTCATAAAAGAACGCGCGGCGGATGTGTATCCCGGCATCGTCGAACTAGGCTTGCAGCTCCAGCGCACGGGCCTGCAGCGCCGGATCGGCGGGATACAGTGCAGCCATCGGAAAGGCCCGCTCGATATGGTCGATCACCGCGGCCGAACCTTTCACCACGATATCGCCGCGGGTCAGGATCGGCATGCACTTCTGGCCAAAGCGTGGCAGCAGCTGCGGAATGTGCGGCCCAGGCAGCAGCGAACGGCGCACATGGGGAATGCCCTTGTAGTCCAGCGCCCAGCGCGCCTTCTCCGGGTAAAAGGACAGGCGGAACTGCCACAGTTCCAGCGCGTCTTTTGAGTCAGCAGGCATGAATATCCCCCTATCGGCTGTCCCAGAACGCGTTGTTCCCTGAGGTGACGCACCAGCGCAGTTCGGCGCAACAATCGAGACGTGGTGGGCAAAACTGGCCAGGGATGATGGTAGCGTGGTCGGCAACAACTATAAGAAACAATCGTCAGGGAGTAACGGATTTATTGTCAGGCCCGCTCAGCGCCCGCAACGGTTGCGACGGCTGCTTTGAACGGCTCCGCCAGCGCTCGATACACGGGTACCTTGCAAACCGCACGCGAAACGCCCAAAGCCAGGAAAGAAGTTGCCAGGATCGGCAGGATCAGGGTGTGGCCGTCCACCATTTCCATCACGATCACCGAGCCGGTCAGGGGTGACTGCGTCACGCCGGTGAAATAGCCCGCCATGCCCAGGATGATCATCGCCGACAGAGGCGCCTGGGGCACCAGGTACGACAGGTCGGCGCCGAGCGCGCCTCCTGTCGACAGTGACGGGGAGAAAATGCCACCTGGAACTCCGGTCAGATACGACGCCAGGGTGGCCAGCCACTTGAACAGCGGAAACAGTAACCCCGACTGGCTATCCCCGCTCAGCAGACTGCGCGTCTGCTCGTAGCCGGTGCCGTAGGTGTCGCCGCCGGAGAGCAGCGCAAACAGCGTCACTATCAGTCCGAGCGCAAACGCCGTTGCACAGGGCCGTGAGGCCGTATACGGCGCCAGCCGCCGGCTGCCGCCGATCAGCGCCGCGCTGAACAGCCCACCCGCCAGCCCCCCGCTGAGCCCGCACAGCAGCACCGCGATCCATGAGCGCGCACTGGGCAGCTGTGCCTTGACCACCCCGAAATAGGTGTAATCGCCGAGTAGCCCGGTGGCGACCACGCCCGCCACGATCACCGCGGTGATCAGCGTGCCGGTAGTGCGGTCCTCGAGTGAGCGCGACATCTCTTCGATGGCAAAAACAATCCCCGCGATCGGAGTATTGAAGGCAGCACTCAAGCCAGCGGCGCTACCGGCGAGAATAAGGCTGCGCCGGACGTAGTCGAACGGAAATTGTGCGATGCGGCCCAATGCGTCCATCAGCGAGGCGCCGACATGCACCGTTGGCCCTTCACGGCCAATCGAGGCGCCGAACAGCAGCCCCGCCACGGTCAGGAGGATCTTGCTGAACGCGATCCGCAGGGACAAGAGCTGGGAGCGCGGACCAGGCTCGGCTGCGTCCAGCGCCGCGATAGCCTGAGGGATGCCGCTGCCACGGCTGCCAGGGGCAAGAATCCGCGTCGCCCCGACGATGGCGACCAATCCGAACGGCGTCGCCAGCGCCGTCCAGATCGGCCAGCGCGCAGCCAGCTGCGCATGCCAGTCGATGGCCCAGCTGCAGGCCTGGGCGAACGATACGGCCAGAAGACCGACCCCGATGGCCCCGCACCAGAAAACCGCCCTCGTGCGCCAGTTGCGCAGCAGCGCTACGCGGTTCAGGGGCCTGCGCCGCAGCGTGGAAACCAGTGACAGGGGATTCCGCCAGCTCATGGTGCCTGCTTCGATTGTGCGGGTGCCGGCGCGAAAGCTGCTGGCTACGGGTGACAGATAGTATTGTACAAATATATCTGGCGTCCGCGCCCCGCGCAGCGGAACGTCGATGCTTCGGCGAGACCTCAAATGGAGGTTTGCCGTAAGTTATGGCGGCTTGTGAGGAGCGGTAGACCGGCGATGCCAGAGAGATGAACGAGCCCCCCGAAGCGCATCGGGCCCATTTCCACCATCACTGAGTCAGTAGGGTTGAACCCTCAGCCCTTGTACGCCGGAATCTGGAAGGTCCGCCGCATCAGGCCCTCCATCTGTCCTTCGGACAGCAGACGCTTCATCAGCCCCATCGGCTTGACGTCGCTGCCGACGAAGTGCATCGGCTTCCACTTCGGCAGGTCGAGGATTTTCAGCGTATCCGCCAGTGCCTGCTCCGGGCTGCTGCCCTTGGCCTCCAGAAAGTCCGGCAGCACCTGGCACATGGTGCGCTCCAGGTAGGGCCCATAGACCTTGCGCACCTCTTCGGGCTGCTGGTTCCAGGTCACCTTGGTGTTGGCATGCGCATTGGCGGACATGGCGGTCAGCACGCCGCCGGGGATGATCGAGGTCACCTGCATGCCCAGCGGCGCCAGCT
This sequence comes from uncultured Nevskia sp., assembly GCA_964458725.1. Taxonomy (GTDB): domain Bacteria; phylum Pseudomonadota; class Gammaproteobacteria; order Nevskiales; family Nevskiaceae; genus Nevskia. The sequence goes on from CAYWPB010000037.1 coordinate 12,170, forward strand.
CGTGGCGCAGGGTCATAGTCAGGCCGTGGATCGCGTACTTGGTCATGTTGTACGCGCCGGCCCCGACCGGGTTGGACAGGATCGCGCCGGAGCTGTAGTTGGCGATGCGCGAGCCGGGCGCGTTGCGCCGCAGCAGCGGCAGGAAAGCCTGGACCACGCGCACCATGCCGAAGGCGTTGATGTGGAACAGCCGCTCCATCTGCTTGAGGTCGATGCCCTCGATCACGCCGACGGCGACATTGGCCACGCCGGCGATGTTCATCAGCAGGTCCAGGCCGCCGTTATCGAGGGCCGCGCGCACGGTTTCCGCGCTCTTCAGCACTGATTCCGTGCTGGACACGTCCTGCTCGACCACGGTGATGTCGGGGCCGCTCACCAGGTCGGTGGGTGCGCCAGGCAGCACGCCAGCGAATACATGCCAGCCGCTCGCGGCCAGGGCCTTGGCCAGGAGGTTGGATTGGCCGACGTTGGCGCCGGTCAGGAAGGCGGTCTTGCGAGTGGAGCTCATGGCGATGGGGTCAGCGGATGCCCCGCCATCTTAGGGCCCTGTCCCGCGCTGGCTTCGTCCGAACTGACGAACCCCTCGGCCTAGAGCAACATAAACGCCGCTGCCGCCACCAACGTCGGCGGCAGCGCCGCCGTCAACAGGCCCAGTGGACTGACCGCCTCATCCTCGAACTGCCCGCGCAGGATGGCGATGCCGGCCGGATTCGGCGCATTGGCGATGATGGTGAGGCCGCCTCCGGTCACGGCCCCGGTCAACAGCGCGTACTTGAAGGTGTCGGACAGTCCTTCGACCAGGGACCCCAGGTAGGTCAGTGCCGCGTTATCGGTCACGGCCGTCAGCAGTGTCGCGCCGACGAACACCGTGTCGTTGCCCATGCCGGTGAGCAGCGGCTGCAGCCACCACTGCTGCTGGCCGCCGAGCACGACCAGGCCGGCGAGGAAGAAGGCGACCAGCAAACCCTCGCGTAGGATCGGCCGGTCCTGGTGCTGCGGGTAGGCGTGGCTCACGCCCAGGAATAACAGGAACACCCCCATGAACACCGCCGGATGATGGGCACCGGCCACCACCGCAGCCAGGAACAGCAGGTGCACCACGACCAGGGGCGCGGGCACCGGCCGCTCGAAGCGCTCTGGCCGGTGCGCCGGCAATGCCGACAGTTCTCGCCGGAACAGCAGCGCGGCGCCAACCGCGTTGATCAGAACCGCCAGCGCCGCCTTCCAGCCAATGGTGCCGAACATCGTGGAGAAGCCCAGGCCCCACTTGCCGGCCACCATCAATACCGGCGGCGCCGCGAACGGGGTCAGGGTGCCGCCGATCGAGACGTTGACGAACAGAACGCCCAGGGTAGCGTAGCGCAGCCGCTTGGAAATCTCCTGTGCGTAGATCTCCTCGCGCAGCAGCAGGGCCGCCAGGGTCATGGCGGCCGGCTCGGTGATGAACGAGCCGAGCAAGGGCGTCAGCGTTAGGAGGGTGCAGAAAAGCCCCAGCCGTCCCGGCAGCGGTAGCAACCGCGCCAGTAGCGCCACAACAGCCGCCGCGGTGCGTAGCACCGGGCGCGAGGCGGCGATTACCATGATGGCGAACACGAACATCGGCTCGTCGAAGCCGCGGCTATCGAGGTATTCCGTGGAAGCGGGCAGGCCCTCTGCCGCAGCCATGACACCGATCAGCACCATGGCCCAGAAGCCGAATACCACTTCCACCTCGCCCAGCAGGTGCCAGAGGCCGGCGTGGGCCGGCCGCGCATGCGCCAGACGTTCGAACAGGCGGGTGGCGAAGGTGTGCAGGATGGCTACGGCGAACAGACCTGCGCCAATGATCTGGATGAGAGTCGGATTCAAGCCACGTTTACCGGAACTGTAGAGGGCGCCTCAGTGTGCATTCAATCCGGATTCCGTGGATAGCGGGGGGGGGGCGGAAGCCAGGCAGATGAAATATATTATTGCGCAAATATAATTTGTATAAATATACTGTGACGGCCCAGCCCGGCGATGCCCGGCGGGAAGGACTGACGGCACTCGATGACCGATCTGCGCTGGATGATGGTGCTGCTGGTAGTGATCTGGATGATTACCCTCACGTCCTACCGGATATTGCAGAGGGATAAGCCCAGGCGAGCGGCTGCGTCGGTTATCCCGTCGGCCGCCATGAGACCTCCCATCGATCGGGTATTTCCCTCATCGATCTCTACATCAGCTTGCGCACCTTCGATCCGGTCCGCAAGCACTTCGGTCTCGTCCGGATCGGCAGTTCCAGCGGCTCAAGAAGCAGAATCAAGCTTGCCGAACTGCCCAGGGAGTGATCCGGCACCGTTGCGCCATGGTCTATAAGACTTCCGCATCATGGCGCCGTTTTATTCCCCGCCTGGCTGCCCTCGGCGGCCTGGCTGCCTCGCTGTCTGGGTGCTTTACGGCTCCGTACGCCAAGGGCACGGTTTGCGAACTGTTCCCGGAGGCTCCTCGGCCGACGGACGCGAGCTACCTGGTCGGTTCAAGTCGCGTCCATTTTGTCGAGGAGAGCGGCGGGCCTGGCCGGATTGTCTTCATCCACGGCAGCCCGGGCGACTGGCAGGGCTGGGCGCCCCTGATGCGCGATCCGCGCCTTCGCGCGCAGGCGGCGATGCTCGCTCCCGATCGTCCGGGCTGGGGACGTTCGGATTACGGTCATGTCGTGCCGGGGCTGGAGGCGCAAGCGGACTTGTTGCGGCCACTGTTGGGAGAAGGCCCGCGGCGTACCCTGCTGGTCGGGCACTCTTTCGGAGGCGCGGTTGCGCTGCGCATGGCGCTGGACCACCCGCAAGCGGTCTCGGGCCTGCTCCTGATCGCTCCCACGCTCTCCCCGGAACTGGAGCGCCCATCCTGGTATGAACGGCTGGCCGGAATGTTTCCGGCTCGTCTTCTGTTGCCGGAGCGCCTGTCCCTGTCGTTGAAGGAACTGGCGAATCTGCCACAGGACCTGGGACGGCTACGACGCTTGCTCCCGGACCTGCAAGTGCCGGTGGTGGTGATCCAGGGGGAAGACGATGGGCAGGTCGATCCACGGACCGCCGATTTTGCCGCGCGAGAACTGCCCGCCCGATTCACCACAGTCATCCGCGTTCCCGGGCAAGGGCATTGGATACTATGGGCCGACCGGGCATTGATTGTCCGCGAAATCCTGTCCATGCTGCGGACGATGACAGCGGACTCTCCAGCCAGCAGGGTGGATTTGGTCCACCACCCTGTATCTTTCTGATGGAAAGCATGGCGCATAGCCCTACCAAAGCGAAGCGTGCAAAGCGCTCGGCAGCCGGAAAGAGGCCCGCCTTGGGTGCGGCCGAGCGGCATGAGTTCGCGCGACGGGTCTTGAAGCAGTTCCGGGTGGTCTTCAATTCGATCCGCACGCATTATCGGGATGTCGAGTCAGAATGCGGGTTGAGCGGTTCGCAGCTTTGGGCTCTGGCGGAAATCGACAAGAACCCAGGGCTGAGCGTATCCAGCCTCGCCTCGACGCTGCTGGTACACCAGTCGACCGCCAGTAACCTGGTCGAGCGCTTGGAAGCGCTGGGGCTGATCGCCAAGACCAGAACCAAGGAAGACCAGCGCGTGGTGCGGCTCCGCGCCACGGCGAAAGGGCGGCAGCTGCTGTCTCGCGCGCCGGCGCCGACCGTGGGGGTGCTGCTGGATGCCCTGGAAAGCCTGCCCGTGGAAACGCTATGGGGGCTCTCCATGAACATGACTGACCTCACCGCCACCATCCAGCGCAAGGACGACGCGGCGGCGGCTAAGCCGCTGGCGGATTTGTAGCCAGGCGGATCACTTCGTTTACCGACCAGATGGTCGTCTGCGTGCACATCACACCTGACGGCGGCTGCTTGCAGCATTTTCGAGTCGAGGCAGAACCTCTCACCGGACCTTCACCGCGGATTTGATAAAAATCCCAAAGATCAGATCGAAGAGCTTCGCGTGGCCAGAGCAAGTAAAGCTCCACACGACGATTCCCGCATTGGCCCCTTAGAAGTAAAAACGCCGGCGCGGAGCACCGCGCCGGCGTCCAGGTTGGTCAGGCCTGACCGAGACGAGTGATCGCCTGGTTGGTGAGGTACTTGTTGTAGACGTCGATGCCGTTATCCGACAGCACGGATTTGTAGCCGCCGCTGGTGGACTGCGTATGCATGATGCGGCTCATGCGGTTGGCCTGGATGTCGTGGCTGTGGACGTAGGTCCAGGACCAGTCGGAGTTGCCCTTGGCATCTTTGACCACGGCGTTGCCATCCTGGTAGCGCGACCAGCCGGGCTCGAAGGACTTCCACATCTCGCCCCTGCGGTCGAAGGTGATGTAGGCGACGAACTGCTGGTTGCGCACGTCAATCCACACACGCTTCTTGCCGACAGGGGCTCTGGGGTAGCCGGTGGGTTCGGCTTCCAGGACGATGCACTCCGGGCACATGGAGAACTTGCTGTCGAGGAAAGTTTCGCCCTTCGGGCCGCCATGGACCCCCATTTCCCAGTTGGGCTTGGAGCCATGCCAGTTTTCGCTGACAGCGCCGAGCATCGGACCGCGGCCGACGATCTTGTAGTTGCCCCAGGTCATCATGGGGTCGCCGGCAGCCCAGGCATCGGTCAGGAACCAGGTGATGCCGGGGAGCAGGGGCTCGAAGCGCTGATTGGTAGGGAACTGGCGCACGCGCTTGAACGCCGGCAGATAACCGTACAGGTCCGGGAACTTGCGCTGGTCGTAGTACCATGTGCTGAGGAAGGAGGATCCAGCGATGTCCTGGGGGGCGGTGAACCAGACGGACTGGAGGCGCAGGAGGTCCTTTTTGTTCTGGAAGACGGTGCCGTCGACGCGGGCCTGGGCCTGGAGTTCGGCCCAGACGAAGTCGTATTGGTAGGCCTGGCCGCCGTCGGGGGCGATGTCCCACTGGCGGATGGCGTACTGGCAGTAGTCGTGGCGGCCCCAGGACAAGGTCAGGTTGGCGATGGCTTCCTCGCCGCTCTTGGGTTCGGCGAAGGGAATGCCGCCGATCCAGGGATTGCCGGAGCTCGCCTCGATGATGTTGCCTTCGGCGCTGAGCTTGGCCTTGCCCTTGTTCTTGAGGGTGGTTTCGAGGAAGGCCATGGGGTACAGCACGGTGGGATCTTTCACCGTGGCGACAATCTCGATCTTGCGGCCCATTTCCTTGACCTGCTTGAAGGTGATGGGGTCGAGCAGATCCTTGACGGAGTCGACGTTGGCGGCGGTCAGGATGTCGCCGGTCTTGATCTTGCCCTTGGTGTACATCTCCACCGAGGTCAGTTCGTCGGGATAGGCCTTGCTCATATCGCCTCGGGCGATCATTGGCCACAACGGTGCGAGTACGCCGGCGCCGGCGCCCATCGCGGCTTTCTGCAGCAGGGCGCGGCGCCCGTAGTCCACATCGTATTTGCGTATGCGCATTGGGTGATTCCTCCTAAGCACAAGTGGGGGGCACGTAGCGTCCGTTTCTTGTTGTTTCGTACGGTACGCTTAAAATCCTTCCGTGGATGCAACGCTACGCGATATGGTCCGAAGCCCCGACAAATCGATCGCCCGGGTAGTCGTCCGCTACTCCTTCGGGTAGGTCAATGCTTGCTCTGGTGACCAGATTCCGGTTTGATCGGCGACGGTTCTATAAACGTGCGGTGCCAGCTGTATAAGTCCGACGCAACCGTTCGGCGGATAATCGCCTACAAACACCATGGGAACCGACTCGTCCAGTGCGGCCAACAGCTCGGATGCTGCCGGATACGCCGAAATGGATAATCGTCGACGCGCGTCCTCCAAAGCCGCGGCCTGAGTCATGCCGACGCCCAAATAGTGGTTGCGTCCACAAACCACACCCCAGTGCTCAGTAGTCATTCGACGGCTGGCTCCGGCAACGTCAGATATTGGTTGCGATTGCGCGTCCGTCGCGGTTGAAGCGACGAGGATTCCAGTTCAGTCAGCAATTTGATGTGCCCGCCTTGTGCAGCGTAATCTGCATCAAATCCACGCTGCCCGCGCGGAAGCCGCACTCGCAGTAAGACAGATAGTAGCGCCACATGCGCAGGAAGCGCTCGTCGAACTGGCGCACCACCGCCTCGC
>CAYWPB010000038.1:0-18033 GCA_964458725.1 uncultured Nevskia sp.
CCAGACTGGGGCCGCCGGCTGGCGCCGGATTCGCTCGCGGCGCTGCCGGCCGGCAGCGGCGCCGACCTGGTGCTGGTGCTCAGCGACGGCCTTTCTGCGGTGGCGCTGCAACGGCACGCCGTGCCGCTGTTGCGTACGCTGCGGCCGCTGCTGGGCGGCTTGAACCTGGCGCCGCTGGTAATCGCGACGCGGGCGCGCGTGGCCCTTGCCGACGAAGTGGGCGAGCAGATCGGCGCCCGGGTGGCGGTCAGCCTGATCGGCGAGCGCCCCGGCCTGTCCTCGCCGGACAGCCTGGGCGCCTACCTCACTTACGCACCCAGGGTCGGTCGCCACGACGCCGAGCGCAACTGTATTTCCAATATCCGGCCGCAGGGCCTGGGTTACGCCGAGGCAGCGGCGCAACTGGCGGCCCTGCTGCGCGCAGCGCTGGCGGCGCGGCTGTCCGGCGTGAAGCTGCAGTTCGACCCGGCGCGGACGCTGAACCCTCCATCCGCGGCCTGACTCCCACTCCGCTTTGAACCGGGCACGGGCCGCGTGCAACACTAGCCCGCCGCCCGTTTGACCAAAAATGTAAAGGGACATTCCAGGACCACGCATGCCCGCACCCAGCCAACCAACTCCGGCCGCGCCCCAGGCGGTGCCGCGCTCCGCCGCCCACCTCGGCCTCAGCCTGTTCGGCCTCGCCGGCGGGCTTGGCGTGATCCTCGCGCTGCTGCAATGGGGCCCCGCGCTCGACGCCCTGGTCGGGCCGTTGCCAGCGGGACTCGGCAGCATCGCCAGCAACCACCTGTTGATCGCCATGGTCGGCGCCGGTTTGGTGTTCGCCATCATCGGCGGCGGCGAGCTGTTCTGGCAGCGCAGCTACCGCAACCCCGGCAGCGGCCTGGCGCCGCAGCCGCTGCGGCCGTTCGACGCCGGCCGGCTTGCGGTGCGCCTGCTCGGCTTCGCTGCGACTTTGGGCATCATCGGCTTCGTCTATTGGCTGTTCCCCGAGTACTCGCTGGACCGCAATAACTTCTACGGCCCGTTCTGGGCCTACATCAAGGCCCTGGCCTGGGTGGTGATTCCGCTGGCGCCGTTCTACTTCGCCTGGATCGAGCGGCGCCTGCACCAGCCGAACGACGGCTACTGGCAGCTCGGCATGCTGGTGCTGGGGCGCAACCGGGTCGAAGGCCCGGAGCTGCGCAACCACTTCATGGGTTGGACGGTGAAGGCCTTCTTCCTGCCGCTGATGGCGGTGTACCTGGCCGGCGAGGTCGGCTCCCTTGGCGCCGCCTACGCCAACTTCCGCACGGACTGGCACAACTGGTACCAGTTCCTCTACGACGTCGGCTACATGGTGGACCTGCTGTTCTGCGTGGTGGGCTACACCATCACCCTGCGCCTGTTCGACTCGCACATCCGCAGCACCGAGCCCACCGCCTTCGGCTGGGTCATCGCGCTGATGTGCTACCAGCCGTTCTATTCGCTCATCGGCGGCACCTACCTGCACTACGACGACAGCATTTACTGGGACAACTGGCCCTGGCTGGCGGCAAACCCGGTGCTGACCAGCCTCTGGAAGGGAGCGATCATCGTGCTGGTGCTCATCTATGGCCTGGCCACGGTGTCGTTCGGCATGCGCTTCTCCAACCTGACCTACCGCGGCGTCATCACCAGCGGTCCCTACCGCTTCACCAAGCACCCGGCCTACCTGTCGAAGAACCTCAGCTGGTGGATCATCTCGGTACCCTGGGTGTGGGAACCGCAGGCCCAGTGGTACGACGCGCTGCGCAACTGCCTCCTGATCGGACTGCTCAACCTGGTCTACTATCTGCGCGCGCGCACCGAGGAAAACCACCTCAGCCTGCGCGACCCCGACTACGTCGCCTATGCGCTGTGGATGGAGCAGCACGGCATCATGCGCTGGGTCGGCCAGCTGTTCCCGGTGTTCCGCTACAAGCCGCCCGCCGGCGCCGCCCTGCCGCCGGCGCAGACGATCGTTCCGCCCAAGGCGAAGCCGGCGAAACTGGCGAAGGCGGCCCGGCGCTGAACACCGCCGCGATGCGCCCGGAGCTGGTCATCTTCGACGTCGACGGCACCCTGGTCGACAGCGAGGAGCTGGGCACCCGCGTGCTGCTGGAGATGGCGGCCGAGCTGGGTGTGCGGCGGCCGCTGAAGGAAACCAACCGCCTGTTCCGCGGCTGGAAGCTGGACGACTGCGTCGCCCAGATCCGCAGCTGGCTCGGCAAGCCCCTACCGGAGGACTTCGTCGCCCAGGTGCGGCTGCGCACCGCCGAAACTTTCCGCCGCGAGCTGAAACCCGTGCCCGGCGCGCCGGAACTGGTGCGCGCGCTACATGAGCGCGCCATCCCGATCTGCGTCGCCTCCAGCGGGCCCCGCGAGAAGATCGAGCTGAGCTTGAGCCTGACCGGGCTGCTGCCCTACTTCGAAGGCCGTATCTTCAGCGGCTACGAATTGCAGACCTGGAAGCCCGATCCGGGCCTGTTCCTGCATGCGGCGCGGGCGCTGGGGGCCGACCCCTCTGAATGTGTCGTGGTGGAGGATAGTCCAGTGGGCGTGCAGGCCGGGCTGGCGGCGGGAATGCGGGTGTTGGCGTTTCAGCCGGAGGAGGTGGATCCGCAGATTCCGGTGGAGGCGAAGTTGATACAGAGTTTGGGAGAGGTGGTCCGGGCGTTAGGGTGTGAGGCCACTTGAAGCTCGCAACTGCGACGCCGTTCCTCACGGGTCGTTGGCGGAGGGCATCATGACGCTTTTTGATTCGCCTTCGCGGAAAAGACGAGCCAGGTAGGTCGGCCTTCAGGCCGACAGCGCAGTCGGCCTGAAGGCCGACCTACATCCCGGTAATTCCCGCGAAAGCAAATCCCGAGATTCTGGTAGTGCCTCCGCTACCCTCGCCCCTCACCCCAACCCTCTCCCCACGTTCGTGGGGAGAGGGAGTCAGGCATTGCGATCCCGCCAACGCTTCGGCGTCTCCCCCGTCCAGCGCCGGAACGAGCGGCTGAACGCGCTCTGCTCCGAAAACCCCAGCAGCTGCGCGATCTCCGCCAGCCGCAAGCGCGGATCGCGCAGATAGTCCTCGGCCAACCGCCGCCGCGTATCCTCTCGTAGCCCGCGAAAGTTCCGCCCCCGCTGCTCCAAACGCCGGTGCAAGGTCCGCGGCGTGGAATGCAGCTCGGCGGCGACGCGCTCCAGCGCCACCTCGCCCTCGCGGCTCAAGCGCACGATGCAGCGCCGCACCGATTGCTCGAGGTCGTCGCTGTCCGGCAGCTCGGTCAACAGCGTATCGGCCTGGTGCTCCAGCAGCGACAGCAGCGCGGCGTCGGGCTGGCGCAGCGGCAGGCCCAGGTACTGCGCCGGGAAACGTAACGTAGTAAACGGCTGGCCGAAGCGCACCGGACAGCCGAACCAGTCCCGGTAGGGCTTGAGGCTGGCCGGCGCGGGATTGACGAAGCAGACCTCGTCCGGCGCGAAGCGCTTGCCGCTCAGGTCGCGCGCCATCTGCACCAGGGCGGCGATGGCGGTTTCGTCCGCCAATCGGCCGGGACGGCCCTGCTCCACACCCCACTCCAGCACGACGCTCGCGCCTTCGGCGCGATAGCGCATGGGATTCACGTCGTAGACCAGGCGCTGATACTGCTCCAGCCGTTGCAGGGCGGCGCCGAGATTGCCGCAGGCGAGCAGCACGTAGCCGATGACGCCGAGATGGGCGGGCGTGATACTGCGGCCAAGCTTGAGGCCGAGCAGTGGATCGTCCTGCGCCGCGGCGGCGCGCTCCAGCAAGCTGCGCCAACGCGCTACCGGATAGCGGCCGGTGCCGCGGTCGGCCGGCTGCGGCGGCGGTTCGCGCAGCAGCTTGCGCGCGTCCAGGTCCTGGCGCTCCAGGTATTCGTAGAGCAGGCGCACGTAGGTGCTGGGCACCATGCCACGCACTTCCGCGCTTTCCCCAGTCCTGGCCATGGCGAGAAGTGTCAAAAATTTGTCCGGCCCGGTCAATCCCCGGATGCCCCCTCAAGGGAACAATGCCTCCCATCGGAAATCCCGTGCGAGGGCTGGGCCATGATGGACTGGATGACGCAGGTGCAGGCGCTGCTGGGGCAGGACGCGGACTGGAAACAGCTGCTGCTGACGGCGATGACGCCGCTGTTCCTGCTCGGCTTCGCACTGGAGTGGCTGGCGATGCGTCGGCGCAGGCGGCTGGAGCAGTTCCGCGGCCGCGACATCCTGGTCAACCTTGGCCTGGGCGCGGCTTACCAGGTGTTCGAGCTGGGCGCCTATGCGCTGATCACCGGTGGCGCCGCCACGTGGTTCTACGCCCACCGGTTGTGGACTATCCCGGCCAACGCCTCGACCATCCTGCCGATCTTCGTCGGCGTCGAATTCTGCTACTACTGGTTCCACCGCACCAGCCACCGCGTGCGCTGGTTCTGGAGCGCGCACGTGGTGCATCACTCCGGCGAGCGCATGAACATGACCACGGCGATGCGCCAGAGTCTGCTCTACTCGGTCACCGGCTGGTGGTTGTTCTTCATGCCGCTGGTGCTGCTGGGCGTGCACCCGGCGGTAGTGTTCTTCCTCTACGCCTGCGACCTCAGCTACCAGTTCTTCATCCACACCGAGAGCGTCGGCAGGCTGCATCCCTGGATCGAGTTCATCTTCGACACGCCGAGCAACCACCGCGCCCACCACGGCCGCAACCCGCAGTACATCGACCACAACTACGGCGGCGTGCTGATCGTGTTCGACCGGCTGTTCGGCACCTACGTCGAGGAGCACGAAGCGGTGGACTACGGCGTGCCGCGCCAGCCTCGCACTTCCAGCCTGCTGAAGCTCAACTTCCACGAGTTCGCCGACATGTGGCGCGAGGTGCTGCGGCCGGGGCCGCTATGGCTGCGGCTGAAGCACATCTGGGGCGCGCCGGAGTGGGTGAGACCTCGCGCTCAGCCATAGTCGGGCTGTTCTGCCATCCGGCACCGCAGCTGTCTATTGCCGACCCCGGTACCTGCGGCGCATAGTGCCGCGCCATGGATACCCAAGCCCCCATCCTGCAAGGCCGGCAGGTCCGGCTCGAACCTCTCGAATCCCACCACATCCCCGGGCTAGCCGCGGCTTCCGCCGGCGACGCTGCGCTGTACCAGTGGAGCCCGGTGCCGCGCGGAATGGAAGAAGCGGAACGCTACGTCGCGGCCGCCCTGGCGATGCGCGACGCCGGTACGGCGGCTCCCTTCGCCACGGTGCGGCAGAGCGACGGCGCGGTGATCGGCTCGACCCGCTTTTTCTTTCTCGAATATTGGGCCTGGCCGCCTGGGCACGAGCGGCACGGTCGCGGCGCGCCGGACGCCTGCGAGATCGGCTACACCTGGCTGGCGCCGGGAGCGGTGCGCAGCGGCGCCAACACCGAGGCCAAGCAGCTGATGCTGACCCATGCCTTCGAAACCTGGGGCATGCTGCGGGTCTGCCTGCACACCGACGTGCGCAACGCGCGCTCGCGCGCGGCGATGGAACGGATCGGTTGCCGCTTCGAGGGCATCCTGCGCTCCCACCGCATGGCAGCCGACTTCATCGCGCGCGACTCGGCGCGTTACTCGATCGTGGCGGCGGAATGGCCGGAGGTCAGGCAGCGGTTCGAGCGGCTGATGGCGCGCTGAGCGCGGCGAGGCGCTGGTGGAAGGCCTCGAGCTTCGCCGCAATCGGGGGTTCAAGCTTCAAGCCCGCGCTGTTGAGAAAGCCGGCGACCATCACGTAGTGGCCGACCAGGATCACAATCTCGATCAACCGCTTCTCGTCATAGCGCTGCGCCAGCTGCGCCCAGGTCGCGTCGGCGACGTGGCGCTCGCGCACCAGCTCGTCGCAGGCCTGCAGCAGCAGGCGCTCGGCAGGGTCCTCGCAATGCGCCGGACCATGGGCCAGACGCAGGATCTCGGCGTCGCTCAGGCCCACTCGCAGGCCGATCTCGACGTGCTGGCCCCACTCATAGAGGCTGCGGGTAAGCCAGGCAGTGCGCAGGATCAGCTTTTCGCGCTCGCGCGCCGGCAGGCGGCCGCCGGGCATCAGGCGCGAGGCGAAGAACAGCCAGGGCCAGAACAGGCGGGCGTTGATCTGGAACACGGAGAAGATGTCCGGCACCTCGGCGCGACCGAAGGCGCGCGCCGCCAGCGACAGGCTGCGGAACACCAGGCCGCGCCGCGCGGCCGGCGGCGTGGCAATGCGCTGCGGTGCCGCAATCCAGCCGGCGGCCGGGCGCAGACCGGCGGTGTCGAGGATGGGTTCGAGGTTCACGAAGGAGTGCCTGCCAGTTCCTTGCGGTGTTCGCCCGGCGTCTTGCCGGTGCTCTGCTTGTACCAGCGCAGGAACGCCTGGTGCGAGTGGAAGCCGAGGTACTCGGCGATGCTGCTGACCGACTCGCCCGGCTCGCGCAGGCGCTGCTGGGCGATGACCAGGCGCACCTCGTCGAGGATCTCGCGGTAGCCGGTGCTCAGCTCCTCCAGCTTGCGGTGCAGGCTGCGGCCGCTGAGGCCGAGCTGCTGCGCGACCATGTCCTTGGTCGGCACGCCGTCGATGATCATGGCGCCGACCAGGTGGCGCACCTCGTCCTGCAGCGAGGCCTTCTGTTCGCGCTGGCGCAGCAGCTCCTGGGCATGGCGATCGAGCACGTCTTTCAGGAAGGCGTCGCCGTGGTGCAGGCGCGCCTTGAGCGCGGCGCTGGCGATGAACAGGCTCGACACCGGCTTGTCGAAATACACCGGGCACTTGAAGAAGGAGAAATACTCGCGCACCAGGTCGGCACCCGCCGGGCGCGGGTGGGCGAAGTGCACCGCCTGCAGCAGGCCGGCCTGCTCCGGCAGCAGCAGGCGCACCAGGCCGACAAAGGAGCCGAACACGTACTCGGTGGCCTGGCGCCGCAGCTCGGCGCTGCCGACGCTGCATTCCCAGCGCATCTGCAGCAGGCCGGGCGCATGGACCAGGGAGGTGCGGCCGATGTTGCTGAGCAGGCCGTTGTAGCGCGTCACCACTTCCAGGGCGTCGCCCAAGGTTGTGCAGGCTTGCATGATGTAGCCGATGGCACCGTAGGTCGCGGGCTGGATGTCGCTGGCCAGGTGCAGGCCCATCAGCGGGTCGGAGTAACGGCCGGAGACGGCGGCGAGCATCGCCTCCAGCGCGCTGAGCGGGATGGCGGCGTCGGCGTCGGCCAGCCGCGCCTTGTCCAGGCCGCCCTCGGCCAGCAGCGCGTCCATCGAGATGCCGGCGGCCTCGGCCCGCGCCACGACGTGCTGCAGATGGCGCGCCGAGACCCAGCCCAGGGCGGGATTGCTGACGAACTTGGGCATGGCGCGTCGGGTCCTCCCCTGCGGCGACGATGGTGCATCCTGTCACAACTACGGACAGCATCGGGATTATGGCCGTTTTTGATACAGGTTTTGGCCGATCCCGGGCCTAGGCCCGGACCAGCCCCCTTCCTAAGATTTTCCGCATGAGCAGCGGCGCGCCAGGCGCGACCGCACCCGGCGTCGCGGCGCCGCACCGTGGGGAGGAGTGGTCATCAAAAGCCTGCGCGACAAGAAGGTATTCATCACCGGCGCCGCCAGCGGCATCGGCCGCGCCACCGCGCTCGCGGCCGCGCGCGAGGGCGCGCTGCTGTTCCTCACCGATATCAACCTGGAGTCGCTGGAGGCGGTGATCGCGCAGGTCCGCGCCGACGGCGGCAAGGTGGCGGACTCGCGCGTGCTCGACGTCTCCAGCTACGAAGCGGTGCGCGAGTTCGCGACCGATCTGCACCGCCTGCACGGCAGCATGGACGTGGTGATGAATATCGCCGGCATCGCCATCTGGGGCGCGATCGAGTATCTGCGCCACGAGCAGTGGCGCCGCGCCGTCGAGGTCAATCTGATGGGGCCGATCCACGTGATGGAGTGCTTCATCCCGCCGATGATCGCGGCGCGGCGCGGCGGCCATCTGGTCAACGTGTCCTCGGCGGCGGGGTTGTTCGGCCTGCCCTGGCACGCGCCCTACAGCGCCAGCAAGTTCGGGCTGCGCGGCGTATCCGAGGTGCTGCGCTTCGACCTGCGCCGCCACCGCATCGACGTCAGCCTGGTCTGCCCCGGCGGCGTCGACACCGGGCTGGTGCGGACGGTGGAGATCGAGGGCGTGGACGGCAACAGCCCGCAGATGCAGGCGCTGAAACGCCAGTTCCAGCGCCATGCGGTGTCGCCGGAGCGCGCCGCGCAGGCAATCCTGCGCGGCGTTCGCCGCCGCCGCTACATGGTGTTCACCTCGGCCGACGTGCGGATCGGCTGGTGGGCGCAACGCCTGTTCACCCCGCCTTACGAGTGGGTGATGCGCCTGCTCAACGACCGCCTCAATCTGCTGCTGCGGCCACGCCGGGAGAAGACGGCATGAGCCCGCGCCATGGCGTAGTCGCGGGACTGGCGTTGATCGCGCTCGCCGGCTGCGGCGGCTCCAGCACGCCGACCTCCGGTGGCGATCCCGTGACGGCGCCGGGCGCAGCCAACCTCATCACCGAACCAGTGACGTTCACCGCCAGCGACGGGGCGCAGCTGCGCGCTTACGTCAGCGGCGCCGGCGACTTCCGGCCACGGCCGCTGATCGTGGAGTTCAGCCCGTATGCGCCGACCTCGTTCTCCGCGCAGTTCGCCGCCCCGGCCGCGTTCGGCAACGCCTTTGGCCCGGCCTACAACTACGTCGAGGTCAACGCGCGCGGCACCGGCCAGAGCAGCGGCGTCTGGGGCCCGGTGGGCCCGCGCGACCAGCAGGACGTCGCCGAGTTCCTGGCCTGGGCCTGCAAGCAGCCGTGGAGCAATGGCCACATCGGGCTGTACGGTTTTTCGGCCAGCGCCATCATCATCTACAACTCCCTGCACCTGCCGCTAGCCTGCGTCGATGCCGCTACCTTGATGTCCGGCACCAACGACCTGTACCGCGATCTGCTGTACCCGGGCGGCATCCTCAACCTGGCACCGGCGATCGTGGTCGGCGCCTCGGTGGGCCTGCCGCTGCTGGCGGACTTTCCGCCAGCCCTCTTCGAGGGACGCCCGATCCCCGACATGCTGGACACCGGGCTGGGCCAGATCGGCATCTACTTCAACATCCTGGTCGGACACCCGACCGAGGACGACTTCTGGCAGCAGCGGGCGATGCGCCCCCTGCCTGGTCCAAATCATTTCCCGGTGCTGGCCGACGGCAGCTTCTACGATCCCGAACCGCGCGGCGCGTTCGAGAGCGTGCGGCAGCTGCGCGCAGCGGGTGTGCCGGCACGGCTGATCACCTATGGCGCGCACGACGGCTTCCCCAGCCACACGCTCGGGCCTTTCCCCGAGTTCCAGCGCTGGCTCGATCATTACCTGCTCGGCGCCGACAACGGCGCGGAGCGCGAGCCCGCCGTGACGCTGCTGCTCGGCAACGGCGGACACGACGCTTTCAAGAACGGCGACAACACCACGCTGACCGGTGATGGCTGGCCGCTACCCGGCACCCACTGGCAACCGCTGTTCCTGGACCCGGCGCGCTCGGGCAGCGCGATTTCGGCCAACGACGGCAGCCTGAGCGGCGCCGCGCCGCAGCAGGCCGCGACGCAGCCTTACCTGGACCTGGCCTCGCTGCCCACCGCGACCGATCCGACCACCTGGACCATTGCGGCGGCCGGCGCGGCCTCGCTGTTCGACGCCCTGCCGCTGCTGACCCAGCTCAACAGCCAGGAGCCACTGGCGCTGACCTATAGCAGCGCACCGCTCAAGTCCGCGGTGAATGTCGCGGGCCCGGCCAGCCTGGATCTGTACGTCGCGACGGCGCTGCCGGCGGACGACCTCTGGGCCGTGCTGGCCGACGTCTGGCCCGATGGCCACGCCACGGCGGTCGGCGTCGGCCGGCTGCGCAGCCTTTATCCCGGCATCGACCGGCAGCGCTCGGTGATCGACCAGAACGGTGAAATCGTCCAGCCCTACGGCGACTACAGCGACGTGCAGCCGGCGCTGCCGCTGCAGACGCGGGAGTACCACGTCGAGTTCTGGCCGGTCGGCAACCATTTCCCGGCGGGCCACCGCCTGCGGCTGTACCTGCTCGGCGTGCCCCTCTACACGGTGCCGCTGCCGGGGGTGAACCTGGTGTCGATCGGCGGCGCCACACCTTCACGCCTGCTGCTGCCGGTGGCGCCGGGTAGCGATTTCGCCGCGGCGCTGCCGGGCCAGGCGCCGTGAGGCGCGGCCCGGCTGGTACTATCGCAACCGGGGAAAGATGAGGTGCGGCTGACGGTAACGCCGCGCACCACCCCTTAGAGGAGGAGAAGGTGATGAGGAAACCGGGTAGTACCTGCCTGGGCGCGGCCCTGTTGCTGCTCAGCGGCACCACAGCGGCGCAGCAGATCGAGATCGGCGACGACTTCGCCCTGACCGCCAAGAGCTACATCTCGCAGACCATAGGCTGGCGCCTGGAGCCGCAGGACTCGCGGCTGATCTACAAGCAGAACCTCAATCCGCACATCTGCCAGAGCCAGTTCAGCGGCAACGCCTGCTACTCCTTCAACGGCGATGCCAGCCTCAATCGCGCCCTGGTCGCCGCGCCCGGCGCCTTCAACGGCCCCAACCGCGACGACGGCGACCTCAACTATCCCCAAGGCAGCCTTACCGCGGCCCTGACCAAGCTCAACACCCAGGTCAGCGGCCACTGGGGCGACTGGAACTTCAAGGTCGGCGCGCTCGGCTACTACGATCCGCGCAACGACACCAAGGACGAATTCCACCCGGACACTTTCTACCAGCCGGCGCAGACCGGCCTGGCCAAGCCGGCGCGCGACCAGGGCGGCAAGAGCTGGGTGCTGACCGACGCCCTGGTCAACCGCGTCTTCAATGCCTTCGGCCACGACTTCAGCTTCACCGGCGGCTGGCAGCACATCCGCTGGGGCGAATCGACCCTGGTGGCGCTGAACAGCCTGGCCGAGATCAATGCGCCCGACGAGCGCCTGCTGTTCCAGCCGGGGACGCAGATCTCCGAGATCTTCCGCCCCACTCCGGCGCTGCTGCTCGGCACGCAGTTGCGCGACAACGTCAATCTCGACCTGGTCTACATGTTCGGCTGGGACCCGGCGCAGGTGGCAGAAGGCGGCACCTTCTACGGGCCGTTCGACGTCTACACCCGGAACGGCAGCAAGCCGGCACTGCTGTCGCTGGGCCAGCTGCACGAAGACCCCTACAACCAGCAGCCGCTGCCCGGCATCGGCGCCACCTTCTCGCCCAGTCACGGCAATTCGCAGGTGCTGCCGGTCGGCTACGCGCAGAAGCCGTGGAAACAGGGCCAGTTCGGCGCCAAGCTCAGCTGGTACGTGCCCGAGCTCAACGGCGGCACCGACCTGTCGTTCTACGCGCTGCGCTACAAGAGCCGCCTGCCGTACCTGAGCTTCTATGCGATGGACAAGACCTGCATCCACGACGGCGACACCAACATCGTCACCGCCATCGTGGTGGACTGCAAAGGCGGCAACTTCGCCCCCGGCGGCGGCAACCCGTTCCCGCTCGATACCGCCAAGACCTTCTGGGACTACCCCGACAACATCCAGATGTACGGCTTCAGCTTCAACACCAACTTCGGCAAGTGGTCGCTGGCCGGCGAGCTGTCCTACCGGCCCAACCTGCCAGTGCAGGTGCAGTCGCAGGACGTGTTCATGACGGCGACCCAGCCGGCGCTGCCGCGGCTGCCGATCGAGGTGTCGACCACCACCTTCCTCACCGGCCTGACGCAGTTCGCCGCCAATCCGGCCAACGTGCAGTACCTGCCGACGGCGCTGCAGGTGCTGGGCTCGCCGACCCTGGCGGCCTCGCTGGCGCAGGTCACCACCAGCCCGCGGCCACTGATCATTCCAGCGATCCGCGACTTCGCGCCGGACTTCCTCTCGGTCTACCGCGGCCAGACCATCCAGCCCGGCCAGTACATTCCCGGCTACGAGCGCCTGCAGGCGCTGCAGCTGGACTTCACCGGCCTGCGCGCGCTCGGCAACAGCGACAACCCAATCGGCGCCGACCAGATCATCATCATCGCCGAGCTGGGCATGATGTGGCTCCCCGACATGCCGTCGACCAGCCGTCTGCAGTTCGAGACCGGCGATTTCAGCGGCACCCACGCCAGCCCCGGCGCCGATGGCAGCGGCGACAGGCCGGGCACCACCACCGCCCCGGATGCGCAGGGCAACGGCGCCCGCATCATCTATCCCGACGGCAGCCTGGGCTCCTACGTCACCGAGCGCTACACGCCGACGCAGCAGACCGGCGGCTTCGCCACCGCCTTCTCCACCGGCTACCGTCTGGTGTTCCGCCTCGAGTACGACAACTTCCTGTTCGACTGGAACTACAAGCCGCAGCTGATCTGGTCGCACGACCTCTATGGCCGCTCGCCGCTGCCGCAGCAGAGCTTCATCCAGGGCGCCAAGACCTGGCAGCTGATCAACGCGGTCGAGTTCAATCCGCGCTGGAGCGCGCAGATCTTCTATCAGGGCTCCACCGGCGGCGGCGCGATCAACTACCTGCGCGACAAGGACACGGCCGGCTTCGGGTTCGCCTATTCGTTCTAGGGAACCTCTGACCAATGGTGGTCGTCATTCCGGCGAAAGCCGGAATCCAGGGAACGCAGCCGGCGCCATCGGCCCCTGGACCCCGGCTTTCGCCGGAGTGACGATTGATCTGGAATTCCCTAGCGGCTCACTGCGGCGCGGCGCGCAGAAAAATGTGACAGCGCCCACAAAGACAGCGGCTGCGGATTGTGACAGCCACCGCGCGTGAATTGTGACAACGACCGTTGATCTCCTTGAAGAAAACGTTTGGCTTTCACATTCGTTTGCCCGAAAATATGTCACTACGCTGTCACAATCACGTGGTAGATACTGGAGATTCGGTTGAAGCGGTTTCGCTGGGTGGTGCTGATTGCCGCTTTGACCGGAGTCCTCGTCTGGGGCTGCACGCGCACGCCCGGCATCGACACCGCGGCCGCGGCCGACAACGTCCCGGCCTATAGCGGCCCTCAAGCTCCTTCGCACCATAACCAACTGCGCCGCAACGGCGCCTGGCTGGTCGACGCGCAAGGCCGTACGGTGATCCTCCACGGCGTCAACGCGGTGTGGAAGCAGGCCCCCTACGTCGCGCCGGACTCACTCGACGGCTTCACTGCCGCCGACGCCGACTGGCTGGCGGCGCACGGCTTCAACTCGGTACGCCTCGGCGTGCTGTTCGCCGGCGTGATGCCGCAGCCGCACATGATCGATCCCTCGTATCTCGACCGCATCGACCGCGTGGTGCAGCTGCTGGCGGCGCGCGGCATCTACATCCTGCTCGATTTCCACCAGGACCTGTACAGCGAACGCTACCAGGGCGAGGGCTTTCCCGACTGGGCGACGCAGTCCGGCCGCTTCGACTCGCTGGCCCATGCGGGCTTTCCGCTCAACTACTTCACGCCGCCGGCGAGCCGCGCCTTCGACCGTTTCTGGGACGATGCCGAGGGCCTGCAGGACGACTACCGCTCGGCCTGGATGGCGGTGGCGGCGCGCTGGGGCCGGCAGGATCACCTGATGGGCTACGAGCTGATCAACGAGCCCTGGCCGGGCGGCAACTGGCCGCGCTGCGCCGGCCCGCAAGGTTGCGCCCACTTCGAGCGCGACAAGCTGCAGCCGATGTACGAGAAGGTGCTGGCCGGCATCCGCAGCGTCGACCGCGACAATATCGTCTGGCTGGAGCCGCAGATCCTGTTCGACTTCGGCACCGACTCGCACCTGGGCGAGCGCGGCATCGCCGACGGCCAGCTCGGCTACTCCTGGCACGACTACTGCCTGCCGGAAACCTTGCTGCAGGCCTTCGGCCTGAAGAAGCTGCCAGCCTGCCAGCCGCTGGAGCAGCGCGTGTTCAGCAACGCCCGCGCGGTCAGCCGCCGCCTCGGCGCCGCCTCGCTGATGACCGAGTTCAGCGCCAGCGAGGATCTGCTCGATACCGCACGGCTGGTCGGCTACGCCGACGACAACCTCACCGGCTGGATGGTGTGGTCGTACAAGAACTGGGGCGACCCGACCACCCAGGCGCAGGGTAGCGGCGCGCAAAGCCTGTTCGCGCGCGACACCGACCTGGGCTCGGTCAAGCAGGCCAAGCTGGCCGTGCTGGAGCGTCCCTATCCGCAGGCAGTGGCCGGCACGCCGCTGAGCTACAGCTTCGACCCGCAGACCAGGGCTTTCAGCCTGGAATACCGCACCACCCTGCCTGGCGGCGGCAGCGGCGCCGGCCTGGAGACGGACGTCTATGTGCCGGTTCTGCACTACCCGCATGGCTATGCCGCGCAGGTGGACGGCGGCCACGTCGTATCGCAGCCCGGTGCGGCGCACCTGCTGGTCGTGGCCGACGCCGGCGCCGACAGCGTCATCGTGAACGTCAGCCCGAACTGAGTTCGAAGCGATTGAGGTAGCATCCCCCGGCCATGGCCACCCTTGCCTCCCTGCTCACCGAGGTCCGCGCCTGCACGGCTTGCGCCGCGCATCTGCCGCACGGCCCGCGCCCGATCGTGCAGGCGCACGCCGCAGCGCGCATCCTCATCGCCGGGCAGGCACCGGGCCGGAAGGTCCACGACAGCGGCATTCCCTTCAACGATGCCAGCGGCGAACGGCTGCGCGACTGGCTGGGAATCCCGCGCGAGGTGTTTTACGACGCGCGGCGGATCGCCCTGGTGCCGATGGGCTTCTGCTTTCCCGGCACTGGCCGATCCGGCGACTTGCCGCCGCGCGCCGAATGCGCGCCACGGTGGCGGGCGCCGTTGATCTCGCACTTGAAGAATCTGCGGCTGACCTTGGCCGTCGGCCAGTACGCACAGGCCCATCACCTGCCGCACAACGGCGCCTCGCTGACCGAAGCGGTGCGGGCCTGGCGCCAGGACTGGCCGCACCTGCTCGCCCTGCCGCATCCGAGCCCGCGCAACAACCTGTGGCTCAAGCGCAATCCCTGGTTCGAACGGGAACTGCTACCGGCGCTGCGCGCCCGGGTTGCAGAAGTGCTCCGCTGAGGTCAAAGCGCGTTGCGCGCGGCCTCGAGAATCTCGTCGGACAATGCGCGCGAGCGAGTCGTGCGCGACAGCAGCAGCGCGCCGACCATGGTGCAGAACATGGCGATGGCCTTCTGCCGGCCCTCGCTGCGCGCGCCGGAATATTCCTCCAGCAGCGCGAACATCTCCTCCAGCCGCCGTTCCAGGGCGCCGCGCGTCTCCGGCGAGAGACGGGCGATATCGGCGCCGAGTGCTGCGGCGGCGCAGCCCTTGCCGGCGTGGTCGCGGTGGCGGCCGTCGAGGTAGCCGTCGACGATGGCACGGCGCGCCTCGTTCCTGGGCGCTTTTTCCGCCGCCGCACGCAAATGGGCGATGGTCTGCCCCATCGCGGCGCTCGCCGCCTCGGCCACCAGCGCCTCCTTGGAGGGGAAATGGGCGTAGAAACCGCCATGGGTCAGGCCGGCGGCGCGCATCAGGTCGGCGACGCCGACGCCGTCAGCGCCGGACTCGCGCAGCAGCGCGGAAGCGGTGGCGACGATGCGCTCGCGGGTTTCTTCCTTGTGACTTTCGGGATAGCGCATGGCAGGATGGCGATCAATATGATATTCATCATATTACCGCAAAAAATAAAAAGGCGGACTTACGGCCGCATCGCGGCCCGCCGCCAAGAAGTCGGCTCGCAGGAGGAGGAGTGCGTACAGCAGCCGACAGCAGACAACACGGTTACGGGTTACAGCATCAATGCGCGTCCTGCGCCGCAGCGGCAGCGGGCCGCATGCCGCGACTGAAAGGCAGTACGGTGAGCGCCAGCAGGAACAAGCCCGACAGCACCAGGAAAGAATCCGCATATGTCATGGTCATGGCCTCCCGGCTCACCAGCTGATTCAGCACTCCCAGAGCCATCTGCTGCTGCCCGGGAGCGTCCGGAGTCAATACCTGCATTTGCCGTGCCAAATCGTCCAGGGCCGGCTGCAGATTGGGGCTGGCGCTGGTGACGGTCTCGACGATGCGCGTGTAATGCAGGTGGAAGCGGTGGTTGATAACGGTGTTGGCCAGGGCGATGCCGATGGCGCCGCCGAGGTTGCGCATCAGGTTGGACAGGCCGCTGGCGGTCTTCAGCCACTGCGGCGGCATCTCGCCGAGCGCCATGTTGGTGGCCGGGACGATGCAGAACATGGTGGCGAAACCGCGCAGGGCCTGCGGCCAGAACAGCTGATCGCGGCCCCAGCTCGAGTCGAGGAAGCGGAACAGGTACAGCGACAGGCCGAACAGGGCGAAGCCGAAGGCGATCATGTGGCGCGGGTCGAGCCGGCGTGACAGGCCAGCGGCAAGCGGCGTGGCCAGCACCTGGGCGACGCCGGTAATGAACACGGCCTTGCCGATGTCGAGGCTGCGATAGTCCTGCACCCCGGCAAGGTATTGCGGGATCAGATAGATCGAAGTGAACAGGCCGACACCGAGAACGAACTGGAACAGGCAGCCGAGCGCAAAGCGCGCGCTGCGGAACACCCGCAGGTCCACCACCGGCCGCGGGTGGGTGAAGCTGTTGTAGAAGAAGAACAGCGCGGCCGTGGCGGAGGCGGCGGCGACCCAGCGGTTGGCCGCATCGTCGAACCAGTCCCAGCGCGGGCCTTCCTCCAGCACGTATTCCAGGCCACCGAGAAACACCGCCAGCAGCGGGATGCCCCAGGGATCGAAGCCGCGCAGCACCGAAGGATCCGGCTCGTCGACGTGGGCGTAAACCGGCACCAGGATGGTGATCAGCACCCCCGGCAGGATGTTGATGAAGAACAGCCAGTGCCAGGAAGCGACGTCGGTGATCCAGCCGCCGAGCGTCGGGCCGAGGGTCGGCGCCAGGGTGGCGACGACGCCGAGGATCGCCGGGATCAGCGCCTGCCGCTTGCCCTCGAACATGGCGAAGCCGGTGGCGAAAACCGTCGGGATCATCGCCCCGCCGACGAAGCCCTGCACCGCGCGGCACGCGATCATCACGTCGATATTCCAGGCGAAGCCGCAGGCGATGCTGGCCACGGTGAAGGCGGCGGCCGAAGCGGTGAACAGCCAGCGGGTGGAGAAGGCCCGGCTGAGAAAGCCGGACAGCGGGATCATCACGATCTCGGCGATGAGGTAGCTGGTCTGCACCCAGGAACCCTCGTCGGCGCCGGCCGACAGCCCCGCCTCGATGTCCGGCAGCGAGGCAGCGACGATCTGCACGTCGAGCAGGGACATGAACATGCCCAGGGCCATCACGGCGAACACCAGGATGCGGGTCCGGTCCGACATCGCTGCAATCGGGTTTGCGCTCATTTGCCCGTCCCGGTAAATATTATGATCGTAATATTATTATCATAATATTCTTTGAGCCACCGCTCCGCTGGTCGGAAATGGTCTCGGGATCAGACGGCCGGGCGCTGCAGGATCAGCGAGGCGGCGATGCTCCACATTACCGCAGCGATGCTGCCGTCCAGCACCCGCCAGGCCAGCGGCCGCGCGAACCACGGCGCCAGGTAGCGCGCGCCGTAGCCGAGGGAGAAGAACCAGGCGAAGGACGCCGTGACTGCGCCGAGGCCGAACCACGGCCGCAACGCCGCCGGCTGCTGCCCGCCGATGGAGCCGAGCAGCACCACCGTATCGAGGTAGACATGCGGGTTGAGCAGGCTGAAGGCCAGCGCAGCGGCGACTGCCGCGCGCGTGCTCTGCGGCACCCTGGCTGCGGCCGCATCGAGCGTCATGCCCTGCGGCTGGAAGGCGCGCCGCGCCGCCTTGATGCCGTACCAGCCGAGGAACAAGGCGCCGCCGATCGCCGCAGCCTGCAACAGCAGCGGCGAGGACTGCACCAGCAGCCCCATGCCGCCGAGGCCGGCGGCGATCAGCAGCGTGTCGACGCCGGCGCACACCAGCACCGTCGGCAGCACCTGGCGCCGCAGGATGCCGAGCCGCAGCACGTGGGCATTCTGCGGGCCGATGGCGATGATCAGGCCGGCACCGGTGAGCAGGCCGGTCAGGTAGGCGGGCAGG
>CAYWPB010000039.1:0-17507 GCA_964458725.1 uncultured Nevskia sp.
GTGCCAGCGGCCGTAGCGGGCCGGCTCGGCCTGCCAGCGTGGACGGTGGCGCTCCAGGATCACTTCCAGGCCGTGGCGGCGCTTGTCGACATCGGCGTAGAGGCTGTCGTCCGAACCATGCCGCAGCAGCACCACCTCGGCCACGGCGCGGAAACGGCAGCGGTCGGCCAGCTTGAAGATCAGGTCCCAGTCCTCCAGGCACGGCAGGGTCTCGTCGAACAGCCCGGCCTGGAGCAGCACCTCGCGGCGTACCAGCCAGGTCGGCGTGACGAAGGGCGCGCCGACCAGCAGCTCGCCGTCGTAGCCGCTGCCGCGCACCAGTGCCGCCGAGCTGACCACGCCGGTGTCGGCGCGGTAGCCGCCGCCGACCCAGCCGACTTCGGCCGGGCTGGCCCGCATCAGGTCCAGCTGCAGCTCCAGCTTGTGCGGCAGCCATTCGTCGTCGCTGTCCTGGAAGGCGATCAGCGGCGCCTGCGCCGCGCGGATGCCGGTGTTGCGCGCCCGCGCCGCGCCGGAACGGCCGCCGAGGCGGATCAGGCGCAGGCGCGGTTCGCCCAGGTTTTCCAGCCAGGCGACGCTGCCGTCGCTGGAGCCATCGTCGACCACGATCAGCTCGAAGTCGCCGCAGGTCTGGGCCAGCACCGACTGCACCGCGCGGGGCAGGCTGCGCAGGCGGTTGTAGGTGGGCAGAATGATGCTGACTTGCGGCAAGGCGGGGCTGCGTCCCTGAATTATGTAATGAATGCTCCGGCCCGGTGTAGCGCGCGGGCGGGGGCCATGCCATTCTAGGGCAAGGCCTCCCGCGCCACGACCAGAGCGGCCGAAAGCCGCCCCCGGCGCCCTTGTTCGATCCGATGACCGAAACCTCAGAGTCCGCTGCCGCGCGCCCGCCCACGGTGAGCGTGATCATTCCCACGCGCAACCGCGCCGCCCTGCTGGCGCGCTCGATCGACAGCGTGCTGGCGCAGACTTTTCGCGACTTCGAGCTGATCGTGGTCAACGACGCCTCGACCGACCAGACCCGCGAGCTGCTGGCCGGCATCGCCGACCCGCGCCTGCGCGTGATCCACCGCGAGCAGAACAAGGGCGCCGCCGCGGCCCGTAACGCCGGCATCGGCATCGCCCGGGGCGAGTTCCTCGCCTTCCAGGACGACGACGACTACTGGCTGACGCAGAAGCTGGAGAAGCAGGTCGCGGCGCTGCGCGCGGCCGGGCCGGAGGTCGGCTGGTGCGTCGGCGGCTACATCGTGCTGGAAGGCAGCACCGCGTTCTACGCCGGCGGCGAGCGCTACTTCCGCAACATGGACTACAGCCGGGGCCTGGGCGAGACCGCGCCGGACTGGAGCCTGGTCGCAACGCCGAACTGGCTGCTGCGCCGCTCGGTACTGGAGCGTTCCGGCCTGTTCGACGAGCGCATGCGCTCCTGGGACGACTGGGAGCTGGGCCTGCGCCTGGACCAGGTGACGCGGCGCGTCCACGTCGACCAGCCGCTGTTCGTGCAGCACCGCGGCGGCGGCATGATGCGCGCCGAACTGGCCCGCGCCTCGGACATGCGCTTCATCATGGACAAGCACGGCGCCAGCTGGACCCGCTACCGCAAGGTGCGGGCCGCGCACTGGTACATCGTCGGCCGCGCCGAGAGCCTGTACACGCCGGCCCCGGCCGGCCGCGCCGAGCTGTGGCGCTCGGTGCGCCTGGACCCGATGCGCGCCATCGCCTGGGCCGCGCTCGGCCTGAGCTATCTGGGCGCCGATTTCACGCGGCGCCTGACCGAACGTGTGCGGCGCTACAAGCGGGCCTGGTGAAGCCATGAGCACGCCCGCGGTCAGCCCGAAGGTGAGTGTGATCCTGCCCACCTACAACCGCGCCCACCTGCTGCCGCGCGCCGTCGCCAGCGTGCTGGGCCAGTCGTTCCGCGACTTCGAGCTGATCGTGGTCGATGACGGCTCCAAGGACGGCACGGTGGAGCTGATGCGCGGCTACGGCGATCCACGCATCGTGTTCCTGCCGCCGGAGCGCAATCTCGGCGACGCCGGCGCGCGCATGCGCGGCATCGCCAAGGCGCGGGGCGAGTGGCTGGCCTTCCAGGACAGCGACGACGAATGGCTGCCCGACCGCCTGCGCCTGCAGATGGACTACGCCGCCGCGCTGGGCCCGGACTTCGCCCTGGTCGGCGGCACCCTGCTGCGCTACGTCGGCGGGCCGATCGAGCGCATCACCTGGCCGCTGGCGGAAGCCGGGGCGGAACGGGGCGAGGTCGACCGGCAGCGCTTCGTCGCCGGTTTCTGCGCCTACCTGCAAAGCCTGATCGTGCGCCGCGCGGCCTACGAGGAGCTGGGCGGCTTCGACACGCGGCTCAAGGCGCGCAGCGACTTCGAGTTCTGCATGCGCCTGAGCCAGCGCTACCGCATCGCCGCGGTGATCGAGGCGGTGGCCCTGTCCTACGAGACGCCGGAGGGCATCTCGCTGCGCGCCGACTACCGCTTTTCCGACATCGACCACATGCTGGCCAAGCACGGCGAGGTCCTGGCGCGGGACCCGCGGGCCCACGCCCACTACTGGTACCAGCACGCCCGGGCGGCGTTCGAGCTGGGCCGGGACGGCGTCGGCCGGGCCAGCAGCCTGCAGGCGCTGCGCCTGGATCCGCGGCGGCCCTATCACTGGGCCCTGGCGCTGGCCGGGGCCTTCGGCGGCAAGGCGGCGTGGCGGCTGATCCGCGCCAACCAGCGGCTCAAGAGCAGGGGCAGGCACGCAGGCTGAGGCCGCCATGCTACCCTCGCCGTAGCGGGCGGGGGAGCGCGAACGGCCCGGCCAAAACGGGACAGGCATGATCGAGCAGGCGGTACCGATGCGGGGCGGGGTGCACGGCGGCGGCGACCGCCGCATGAATTCGCTCGTGCTGGTGGTGGTGTACATCGTGCTCGGCATCGTGCTGCCGTTCTGGGTGCTGGCGCCGCTGCCGTCGCTGTTTCCCTGGGATCTCGGCCGCAGCCTCGCCGCCCTCGTCACCCAGTACGCCGCGCTGCGCCTGGCGCTGCTGGCGGCGCGCGGCGAGCCGCGCTTCACCGCCATCACCTTCTTCATCTTCGTCTACGTCTGGGTCGGCATGGCCGCCTCGGCGGAGCTGGCGGCGCGCCATTTCCCCTGGATCGCCGTGCACCGGCCGGACCAGGCCACCAAGGCCACCGTGCTGATCGTGGTGGCGATCCTGTCCTACGAACTCGGCCGCGTGCTGGCGCGCCGCAAGCCGCCGCAGCCGCGGCCGCAACGGCTCGAGTTCGTGGTGTCCAGGCCGATGGTCTACGCCGTGTGCGTCGCCGCGCCGATCCTGTTCTCCATCGGCGTGCTGATGATCGGCAGCCTCAGCGTGCTGGTCGGCACCCGTGGCATGTTCGAGTTCACCACCGGCCACATGGAGAAGATGCTGAAGCTGATCGCCATCTTCCTGGTGCGCTCGCCGCCCTTCGTCGGCTTCGTGCTGGCGGCTTACTACAGCCTGAGCCAGTGGCGCACCATGGACCGCGGCAGCAAGCGCTCGATGGTGTTCTGCATGCTGGGCATGGCGGCCTTGAACGGCGTCGCCAATTTCCCCGGCACGCTCAACCGCGCCTGGCTCAGCGCGGTGGTGCTGACGCCGCTGTTCGCGCTGATCCCGTGGCGGCGCTGGCTGGCGCCGGCCTGGATCATGGCGCTGACGCTCAGCGCCATCGTGGTGTTTCCGTACATGGACGCGTTCCGCAACGCGGCGACCTTCGAGGAGGGCCTGGACACCCTGGTGGTGCCGAACAACGTGGTCGAGCCGATGCTGTACAAGGGCGACTACGACGTGTTCCAGCAGACCATCAACTCGGTGGTCTACGTCGAGCGCTACGGCATCCTGTGGGGGCACAACCTGCTCAGCGCGGTGCTGTTCTGGGTGCCGCGCAGCATCTGGCCGGGCAAGTCGGGCGGCACCGGCGTCGACGTCAACTTTCCGCTGGGCTACGCCTTCTACAACCTGTCGGTGCCGCTGTGGATGGAGGCCTATGTCGGCTTCAGCTGGATCGGCGTCCTGGGCATCATGGGCTGGTACGGCTACGGCAGCGCCCGCGCCGAGGCGGCCTATATGCGCCGCCAGCGCGACGGCAGCGTCGCCGACATGACCGGCCTGCTGCTGCCGTTCTGGGGCGGTTACCAGTTCTTCATCATGCGCGGCGACCTGATCAACGTCTTCGCCTTCTCGTCGCTGTCGATGCTGCTGTTCGTGCTGGCGACACGCGTGCGGCTGCGCCTGCCGGGCCGCCGGAACCTGCTGCGCTCGATCTGAAGGCCATCGCGTGGAACCCAGCCGCGACGCCGCGCACGAGGGCGAGCTGATCAGCGTGGTGCTGCCGACCTACAACCGCGCCGCCATCTTGCCGCGCGCCATCGCCAGCATCCTGGCCCAGTCCTGGCGCAACTTCGAACTGCTCGTCGTCGACGACGGCTCCAGCGACGGCACCGCCGCGCTGCTCGGGGCCATGACCGATCCGCGCATCCGCTACCTGCCACTGCCGCGCAACGGCGGCGTCAGCGCCGCGCGCAACCACGGCGTGCGCGCGGCGCGGGGCCGCTGGATCGCGTTCCAGGACAGCGACGACGAGTGGCTGCCGGAGCACCTGCGCGCCATGCACGAAGCGGCGCTGGAACTGGGCGAGGACTACGGCCTGATCGTCTGCTGCCTGCGCTGCCCCGAGGACGCGGTGTTCTCGTTCGAGCCGGTCGCCGGCCTCGGTCGCTTTGCCGACTTCGGCCCGCGCATCCTGCACCGCCTGCCGCCGACCAACTGCTGGCTGGCGCGGCGCGACAGCCTCGAGCGCGCCGGCCTGTTCGACACCGCCATGAGTACCTTCGAGGACTGGGAGCTGGCGCTGCGCATGAGCGAGTCGTGCAAGGTCGGCCTGCTCAACGAGGTGCAGCAGGTCTACCACCGCACCTCCGGCAGCCTGGTGTCCGATCATGCCGGCTACGTCCGCACCCTCGGCATGGTGCTGCAGCGGCACGGCGCCAAATGGGCCGGCCATCCGCGCGACCTCGCCATGTACCAGACCGTGATCGGCCACAAGGCCTTCCTGCATGGTTCGCGCGCCGAGGGCCGGCGCTGGTTCCTGCGCGCCATCGGCACCGCGCCACTGGCGCCGCGGCCATGGCTGAGCCTGGGCATGTCCTTTCTGGGGCGTCCGCTGTACCGCGCCGTCACCGAGGCGGCGCGCCGGCGCCGCTTCGCCAGCCACAACGCCGCATGAGCGCCGCCGCCGTCATCCCGCCGCCGGACCTGTGTGCGGTGATCCTCAACTACAACAGCTTCGACGACACCTGCGGCTGCGTCACGGCGCTGCTCGCCCAGGGCATCGTCGCGCCCGACCGGGTGGTGGTGGTCGACAATGCTTCGCCCGACGGCTCGGGGCCGCGCCTGCGGCAGGCGCTGGCCGGCATCCGCTTCGTGCAATCGCCGCGCAACGGCGGCTATGCCTACGGCGTCAACCTCGGCTTTGCCAATGCCGGCGACTGCCGCTACTACCTGGTGCTGAACCCGGACACGCGTTTCCCCGAGAACAACATCGCGCTGGCCCTGGCCGAGTTCGAGCGCGATCCGCGCCTGGGCCTGCTCGGCCTCAACCTGCTCAACCCCGACGGCAGTCCGCAGTACTCCGCCCGCCGCTTCTACTCGGTGCTGACGGTGCTGCTGCGGCGCAGCGCGCTGGGCCGCTGGAGCCTGCTGCGGCGCCTGCACGACGAGCACCTGATGCTGGAGGCCTGGAACGGCGGCGCCTTCGAGGCCGACTGGGTCATCGGCGGCGGCTTCGTCGCGCGGCGCGAGGCCATGGCGCAGCTCGGCGGCTTCGACGAGGGCTATTTCCTCTACGTCGAGGACACCGACCTGTGCCGCCGCATGTGGGACGCCGGCTGGACGGTCAAGGCGATTCCCGCCGTGCGCCTGGTTCACGCCCACGCCCGCGCCAGCAAGGGCCTGAGCAGCCCGGCGGCGAAATACCACCTGCGCAGCCTGTACCGCTACGCCCGCAAGTTCGGCCTGCCGCTGCTGGGCCACGGTTCGCGCCGCTGAGGCCGCCGCGCGGACGGCGCGGCGCGGGAGCTACTTCTTGTAGACGTGGGTGTTTTCGACGATGCCGCGCTTGAACACCTTGCGCACCGCCATCCTCAGCCCGGCGTCGCTGCGCAGGAACAGGTCGCGCAGCCGCTGCTCCGGCCGGCCGCGGAACGAGGTCACATGGAAACTCTCGCCGGTTTTCAGCGGCGCGTCGGAGAAGTAGTAGTTCGAGACGCAGCAGCGGGCGCGGCCTTCCAGGCTGATCGGGCTCACCGAGTGCCAGGAGGCGTCGTGCGTGGCCATCACCACCAGGCGATTGAAGCGGCTGTGCAGCACCACCGGCTCGCCGCGCGGCCCTTCCGGCCACAGCTCGAGATTGCCGCCCTGGTCCCGGGGCCAGTCGGGCGTGACGTAGTAGAGCAGGTTCAGCACCCGCCACAGCTGGCGGTCCTTGTCGTGGGAATTGTCCAGGTGCGGATTGAGGAAATGGCGGTGGCCCATCATCGAAATGCCGCCGACGTAGAGGTTCTCGTCGGGGCTGAGATGGCGGATGCCGCAGATGCGCGCGACCAGGGCGACGACGCGCGGGTCCTGAAAGGCGTAGACCGCCTCCTCCAGGATCGGGTCGTAGTGGTTCATCTGCGCCGCGACGTATTTGAACTCGCGGATGTCCTTGCGCAGCCGCATGTTGCTGCCCTGCGGAAACGCGGCGTGCAGGCGCGCCGCCAGCTCCGGCGGCAGCAGGTCGTCGACGCAGAAGTGGCCGATTCGCGCCTGCGAGGCGCGGTAGGCCGCGGCGCAATCGTCCAGGCTGCTTTCCAGCCTGGCGACGATCAGGTCGGCGATCTGTTGGCGCTGCATCGGCGGCTTCCCGGTCTGGGGCGCGTGGCCCCGGCAATGCCCTTGATTTTGCCATTGATTCGCCTGCTAGACTGCGGCCGATGACCCCGCCCGAAGACGCCCGCACCGCCGGCCCGGTGGCCGAGCCGCCGCGGCGCCTGCTGCTGCTCCAGTGCCGCAACTACGGCGACGCCGTGATCGGCACCGGCCTGGTCGAGGCGCTGGGCGGGCAGGGCATCGAACTGCACGTACTGGCGCGGCCGCGCTTCGCCGCCCTGTTCCGCAACAACCCCCACGTGGCCCAGGTCCATACCGCCGAGTTCCCGATGGGCACGGCCAAGGACTTCCGCCTCGCCGCCGCGGCGGACCTGGCGGCGCGGACCCTGGCGCTGCGGCGGCTGCGCTTCGACCGCGCCGTCAACCTCTGCGGTGACTTCCGCGAGATCGGCCTGGGCTGGGCCATCGCCCCGCGCGGCAATTGCAGCCCGATCTGGCCGGCGCGGCATCCGCGCCGCCAGCTCGACCGCGCCGCGCTGCAAGGCCTGGTCAGCCATCCGGTGCCGGTGCCGGAGCAGGAGCTGGGCATCTATGCCGTGGTGCAGCGCATAGCCGCCGCCCTCGGCGGCAGGAACAGGGCGCGCAGCCGTCTCTACGATGCGCAGCGGCGGCCCTATGCGCATGCGCCGGGGCAGGCGGCCATCGGCCTGCATCCCCTGGCCGGCGTTGCCTGCAAGCAGTGGCCGATCGAGCGCTGGCGCGCCCTGGTGGGCTTGCTCCGCGAGCAGGGCCGGCCGGTGCTGATCTTCGGCGCCCCGCTCGAGCGCGAGCGCCTGGAGGCGGAATTCCACGGCCTGCTCGGGCAGGAAGTGCGATTGGCCACAGGCGACCTGGACCAGCTGTTCGATCGCCTCTGCGGCATCGCCGCCTTCGTCGGGCTCGACAGCTTCGGCATCCACGCCGCCCAGGCCATCGGCACGCCTTGCCTGATGCTCAACGGCGGCATGCTGGCGCCGCTGGTGGCGCCGCCGGACGCGCTGCTGGTCGACGGCGGCGCCGGCTTGCCCTGCCACCCCTGCTACAACCGGCCGACCTGCCTGGACACGGCCCAGCCCTACCGCTGCATGCGCGAGCTTCCCGAGCAGCGGGTGCTGCAGGGCCTGCTGCGGCTACTGGGCGACGGCGGCGCGGCCCCCAAGTTATAATTCAAGGGTTTACGGTGCCCCGAGCGGACCAACCAGCCCCAGCGGCTGCCGCCGGCGTACCCCAAGCGGGCCACGGCCCGGCGGTTCCCCCGAAGAATTCACCCATAAATCACATACTTGCCCCCGCAAGGCCGGCTCTGAATAAAAACCGAATGGATCTCAAATCCGTCCTAGCCCCGATCGGCGGCGACATGGGCCGCGTCGACGCCCTGATCCGCTCGAGCCTGTCCTCCGAAGTCGCGCTGATCAACGAGATCAGCAGCTACATCATCAACGCCGGCGGCAAGCGCCTGCGTCCGGCCACCGTGCTGCTCGCCGGCCGCGCCCTCGGCGCCCCGGGCGAGCTGGCCGCGCTGCTGGCGGTGGTGATCGAGTTCATCCACACCGCGACTCTGCTGCACGACGACGTGGTCGATCACTCCGACCGCCGCCGCGGCCGCAAGACCGCCAACGCCGTCTGGGGCAATTCCGGCGCGGTGCTGTCGGGCGACTTCCTCTATTCGCGCAGCTTCCAGCTGATGGTCAAGGCCGACCGCATGGCGGTGATGCGCGTCATGGCCGACGCCACCAACGCCATCTCCGAGGGCGAGGTGCTGCAGTTGATGAACTGCAACGACCCCGGCGTGACCGAGGAGCGCTACCTGCGGGTGATCGAGCTGAAGACCTCGCGCTTGTTCCAGGCCGCCGCCGAGATCGGCGCCATCGCCGCCGATGCCAGTCCGCAGCAGCAGGCGCAGATGGCGGCTTACGGCCACGCCATGGGCATGGCCTACCAGCTGGTCGACGACCTGCTGGACTACACCGCCGACCCCGAAGTCAGCGGCAAGAACCTCGGCATCGACCTGGCCGAAGGCAAGCCGACCCTGCCGCTGATCTACACCATGCGCAAGGGCACCGCCGAGCAGGGCGCGCTGATCCGCGACGCCATCGTCCAGGGCAAGGCGGAAAAACTCGGCGAAGTGCTGCAAGCCGTTGAAGCGGCCGGCGCAATCCCTTACACTCGCGCCCTCGCTGAGCGCTATAGTGATTCAGCGGTAGCGGCGCTAGGCGGAATTCCCGATTCTCCCTACAAGCAGGCGCTGCAGGAATTGGCCCGTTTCACCATCCAGCGGATGAGCTGAAAGCAGGCTAGCGGGGCGTAGCTCAGCTTGGTAGAGCGCTTGCTTCGGGAGCAAGAGGTCGCAGGTTCGAATCCTGTCGCCCCGACCATTTAAATCAATGACATACGAATTACGACACGGCCATCGCCAAATGCCGTGTTGCGCCTCAGGGGAATAGTTGGGGGAATAGTTTGCGCGCGCTGCGCCGGCGTCCCTCTGCCCCGACAGACGGCGCCCCGACCCAGCGATCTGCGGATCAATTTGCGCATCGTGGTCTGGCTGCGGCTTCCAAAACATTGCGTACTGTGAGGTATCGCAATAGGCTGCTGTCGTCATCGGGCCGGAGATAGCTCACATGGGCCGGAAGCCTCGCCCTGTCCACATCATCATGCTGCCGCCGGTCGGCGCGCCGGATCCGGCGTTGGCCTACCTGGTGATCGAATTCCTGCGCCCGCAGCTGCGCGCTTCGGCGCGGCCGAGCGCGCAGAGCCCTATGCCGCGCCGCCGCCCGGGCCCATCCGGAAAGAGGTCATGACCTTCGGCTTGCGCAGATCCATGTCGGCGCCCAGGATCACCTTGCCCTCCGACAGCAGGGCCTCGTGGTTCAGATGCATCTGGATGTTCTCCGAAGCCTTGTCGAGCACCAACTCCATCACCAATTTGCTGCCGTCGGTGTAGGTGTAGACGCGGCTGTCGCGCAGCACGTTGTCCGTCGAGGTGCGCTCCGCCACCGCGCCCAGCACCAGCTCGCGGTCCTCATAGGTCAGGTGCAGGGTGAACTCCGCGCCCTTGACGGGCGCTGCTCCGCGCAGCCTGCCATCAGGGGTGGTCTGGAACACGGTCCAGCCGTCCGTGGGGATCTCGAACATCACGGTGCGCCGGCGCGTGGGGTTGGCGGTGGCGCTGGCGACGGTGGTGATCACGCTGGCGGTGAGCAGCAGCTGCAGCGTCTCCTCAAGCGTCCAGTCACCCGGATGGTCGGGGTGGCGATACCGGTTCAGGTCGCCGCCACCGCGCAGGTCATCCCGTATGCGAAGGCCACCAACGCGCACCTTTGCTCCCACGGTGGTGATGCTCACCAGCGGGGCGATCTTGCGCACCTGGTCATGGGCCAGGGCCGGCGTCAGGCATTCCCGCGCGATGCTTCCCGAGAGCCACCAGATCGAGGTTGCATTCACCAGCTGGCCAACCGGGCTTTCCATGTCCTCGAGGTCCTGCAGCCACTGCGCCTCATAGCGCTCGCGCACAGGCTCCGGCAGCTGCCGCGCAGCACGCCGCACCAGCCAGCGAGCCAGAGGCAGCACCCCGACCTCGAACTCCTTGGACAGCAGCCTGCCGAGAAAGCTCAGGAACACCGCCAACACGTCATCGCCTATGCCCATGTCGGTACTCCAGTGACTTCCCGCAGCAGCTGCTGGTAGGCGCGCTCGCCGGCGCCGGTGAGCCGGTAGAGGCGCCGCTTGGGGCGGCCGACTGCGACCTCGTCGACGTCCTCCCAGGTGCTGGCCAGCCAACCGGCGTTCTCGTAGCGGATCAGCAACGGATACAAGGTCCCGGACAGCAGGCCGGCGGCCCTGGTGATGTCGGCGCCGGACAGCTGTCGCTGGGGGTTGGCTGCGAAGCAGCCCAGCACCTTCATGCCCTGGTGCGTGACGCGGGGTTCCTTGGTAATCATTCCGACCTCGTCAGCTCGAAGGGTGACGGGGTATATAGTTTCTCTACATAGGGGTAGGTGTCAAGGGTCGAAACAGAAGGGGCTACCTTCAGGATCAGGATCTTCCTCAACCGGCGGAGGGTCCTCCGGCCGCCAGCGCGGTCGCTTCGGCCAGCCTCCAGGCGGCGCCAGCCACCTGCCTTTGATGATGACGCGCAACGGCTTCTCCAGCACCCGGATGCGCTCCTTGATCTCGCTTGAGAACTCGCCCAATAAGATCATGTGCGTCGCCTCGTCGATCACCTTTTCGTGCTCGAGCACGCATCCCCAATTGACTTGGAGATCGCGCGCCAGTTCGCGCAGGAGTTCACGCCCGTTGACCTGGCCAACGACGGTGCCGATCGAGAGCCGCCGCACCAGGTGCCGCAGGCGAGGCCGCAGGCGCTTGTAGGAACCGCGGCCGAGAATGCCCAGGATGTCTGCATCCGCCGGCGGTGCTGCTCTGTAGTAACCGCACCACCAGCAAGCCCGAGCTTCGCCGAGTTGCCGCATATAGCCGTGGCCGCAGTCCGGGCAATCGTCGGAGGACGATCGCGGCTCGTCGTCGTCCCAGTGCAGCGCAATCGGGCGGTCGTCGGGGTGCGCCATGGCCGCCTCTCCTCGGCAGGGCGCATCGGTCTGGGGCCGGCGCCAAGTTAGGTGCAGCGGGCATGGGACTGGACCGTAATACCGTACGCACGTACAGTCAATGTCTGGAGCTACACTGCCCGCAATTCCCTCGAATTTCAGGCTTGCCGATGTGCTACTCCGCGCAGTGCTGGGCTCATTGGCGTCGCTACCAGAGGGAGTTCGGTTGCAGGATCGCAATCGGCGATTTCGCCAGGCTCTACGGCTATCGCAAGCGGGCGCGCAACGTCAGGATTTCGAAGGCTATGGACGCGGCCTTCGCGGGGGCGCAGACAACCGAAGAGAGCGAGATCTGGTCGCTCATCCTCGAGTTCAACGCCGAGCAGGAGCGGCAGCTGCAGGCCACCATGTTCAGCCAGGTCCGCCGCAAGGCCGACGCCGAGCGCA
This sequence comes from uncultured Nevskia sp., assembly GCA_964458725.1. GTDB lineage: Bacteria > Pseudomonadota > Gammaproteobacteria > Nevskiales > Nevskiaceae > Nevskia. Next base: position 11,941 of record CAYWPB010000039.1, read on the forward strand.
GCCTGCAGGTGAAAACCACGAAGAAGGCCCAGGAGGACCTGCGAATCTCGACCGAGAAGGTTGCCTGGGCCCAACAGAAGCTTGCCAGCCTGCACCGCACAGAGCTCGTCGATGAGGACTCGCGCATCTTTCCCGGCTGGTACGCGCCGGTAATGGTGATCGAGAACGGCGAGCGCGTCGTCAGGCCCATGCGCTACCAGTGCCGCCTGCCGACCTGGACGCCGGCGGTCGAGCGCAAGTATCCCGGCACCTACAACGCCCGCCGCGACAGTCTGGGCTCCGCGTGGAAACAGGTCTTTGGCTACAGCCACGGCATCATGGTCGTGAACCGCTTCTATGAAAACGTCAGCCGCCATGCTGCTGAGGGTCGCGAGCTGCGGCCAGGTGAGAAGGAGACGAACCTGGTGCTCGAGTTCAACCCGCAGCCGGAGCACGACATGCTGGTGGCCTGCCTGGTGACATTCTCGCGCGGCTGGGGCGATGAGGCGGACTTTTACAGCTTCGCCGCAATCACAGATGATCCGCCGCCCGAGGTTGCCGCAGCCGGCCACGACCGCTGCATCGTTCCCATCAAGCGCGAGAATCTAGAGGCCTGGCTTCAACCCGACGCAAACAATCTGAAGGCGCTGCAGGCGATTCTTGAGGATCGTGACAAGCCCTACTACGAGCACCGGCTTGCGGCCTGACCCAAGCCCGGCTTGGTAGCCAAAGGCAATCGTCACGTATCGCGCCTCATGATGTCCTCGAGCAGGACCCGCTCAGCGATCTTTGTGGCGTCCGCGGGCGTGTAGGAAACCTGGAATGCGAGCTCAGTCGTTGCGGCTTTGGGGAGATTGTCCGCCGTGATGCGGCAGCGGATCACGGCATTGAAGGCGCCGGCGCCCTCATCCGACGCGATCGCGTAGAACATCAGGTGGGTCGGGTCGGATTCGTGCCGCCAGCGGTGGCAGTGCGCCGCTAAGCGTTGCGGGGAACTCGACTTATCGCTCCGCTCCCAATGGAATTTTCGGAGATCGGTTTCGGCAGGAAATTCGGGCACCATAGATCGGATGGCGGAAACGTGAGAGGTGGCCTCGCCCAGCCTCGCCCCCTTTGGCACCTCGGGCGGTGCAGCGAAAATGCGCTTCGACCCCTCAGGCCCTACGGCCGCCAGCGATACCCGCTTTGTGTCGACGCTCAGCTCGAGCATGACGTTTTCCGCCGGAGCACCACCGGCATTGATCAGGGTGAGCCCAATCGGCAACGCTCCGTCCCGCATCGTAAGGGCTCGGTGCACGTTCTCCAGGGCAGGTGGGAGTTTTGCCATCCAGTCGTGATACCGATCTTGGTACCGTTTGATCTGCTCCGCCGACGGAGGCATGGCGCGATGGATTAAAGGGCCGTAGGTCGCAAGAAGGTCATCTACCTGGTGCTGCATCAATGCACCTGGGCCGATGACGTTGGGAGCAATCGGACGCATCGTTGTTGCGAGGCCGACGAGGCGGCCCACATCAGAGGAGCTCAGAGGTCGAAAGGTTCTTACCTTGCACTGGACGGCGCGCGAGGTTTGGCCCTGCGCATCGATGAAGGCGCACGAAACCTTGGGGTAGGTCTGCTGCAATATCGCCAGCTCCTGCTCCAGGTCGCGGATGCGACGATCCTTGGCGTCTAACTCGTCGCTCGGCAGCCACTCATCCGGAAATCGGAACAGCGGTATGCTCTCCCGCACGGCAAGGCTGATCATGTAGCTGTCGCCCGTCAACAAGGTGACCTCGCCGCAAACCCCCTTGATTGCCAGGGCGTATGCAGCGATCGCTTCATCCTCGATAGTCAGGTTCAGATCCGCACCGTCGTAGGGCTTCCAGGGCTTCGGCCCGTGCGTGAGCGTGACCCGCGGCGCCTTGTCTCGAATTACGAAGGGAGGATTCAGTGCGGCATCGGCCAGCATCGCCGACAGCTTGCGGGCGCGTTTGGACCGGCGCCCATTCGGGTCCGTCTTGAAGTTGTTGATCTCCCGTTGTACTGGCGGCGGTACCGCCAGCTCAATCTCCTCGCCGAGATTCAATAGAGACCAGTCCACTTCCTGTGGAAGGCGGCATTGCATGAAGAAAGAGGTGTCCGGGACAACAGTCTTGGCGGCCATACCCGATTTTAGGCGCGACACTCCGCCGGCTGTCCATCAAAGTTAAGCAGCGGCAGACCTGATCTAACTCTGCTCGCCACGGCCCTTGAGCGGCCTTCGCGCAAGGAGGCTCTCCAGCTCGCGGGCTGCCCGTGCCGTCGCGCCCGAGCGGCTTCCGGCACGGTGCCCTGCGCCGGCGCTCTTGGGTCTGCATTGGGTATTGCTGGCCACGTAGCGGGCCAGGGCCCCATAGGGTATGCGGACCGCTCCGCGAACCTTTACGAATTCCAGCTCTCCGGCTTCGATCAAGCGGCGGATCGTCCTGTCCGACACTCCCAAGCAACGGCCAGCCTCGCCGAAGGTCAGCGCCAGGGGTGAGCTGGCCGTGTTGCGAGCCGCACCTATTTCTTCGCCTTTGGGCCCGGGCATCACTTCCTATGCTCCGCTCGGCATCGCTATCCGCATGAAGCCACTGACATAGGCGGCCGATAGTGTGACCACAATTGTGTCGCCGGAGACCGCATTGAGGCGAATCTGGCAACCGGCCTGGCGCGCCGTCGTGAGCACTACGGGACTCAGGTCCACCGCAATGCCTTCTTCGAAGAAGCAGCTTCCGTCGGTCGTGCAGCTCTCAACCTGGCGGCCAATCTCGCGCGTCGGGGCCGTGTCGCCGCCGGCGAAGCTAGCGGACCGGAAGACATGCCAGGTCCTTGCCGAATAGTGGACGGTGATCATCACCGACGTTATCGCGGCCGCCTCGGACCTTGTGCTGATCAACTGCTCCTGCCACCAGGCCATGTCGGCAAGTGGGTTGTCGGATCCTCGCACCGTGACCAGTGGACCGATCACGGTGGAGCCGCCGTCGAACGCGGAATGCTCGACGCGCGTCTGCGACGCGACACTGTCTGCTGACGCATTGACCATCGGGTCGCTGACGCAGCCGGCAATGAGGCTCGCCAAAGCAGCGGCCAAGAGTACATTTGTTCGCATCGTCCCCTCCCGAACCAACCTCACAATCGACAGGCGTCCCCGGAACCCAAGGCGTAGCCTGCCACTTTGGGCAGGGGGCCTTCAATCGACCAGCCGGCCGCGCCCGTTTAGCCGGCAAAACCGCAAGGGTTGTGACGAGACTCCGGAAGATCGGCCTTGCATGGAACGCTTTCCAGCGCGCGCTCTCAACGCCCATTTCGATTCGAGGAGGGTTTGTTCGACGACCCGGCAGCTGCCGCGTCGGCCAACTTGCTGAATTCGGAGAGAGCTCTGCGCAGTTCTGAGGTAAGACGCTCCTCGACGTACGGAGCCTCCTTCATCGCCAAGTCGCCGGCAATTCGCTTGGGAATGATGAGTACCTGGTCGCGCAGCATGCGCGCGGCCTCAAATAGTCCGCGTTCTACCGGCTCCCGCTCGAGGACCTCGCCGCGAAGCCTCGCCAGCTCGAGTCTGGCAAGCTCGGCTTCTGTCTCTTCGCGATCGGCACGGGCACGGTAGAAGCGGCTGCTATCGTCGTTTGATCGCTCGCCTTTCCCATCAGCGCCATTCTTCAGGGCCGCGCCGGCGGCTGTCTTGCTACGAGCCGGATTGACCCGGTCCCGGAGCAGCGCATCTGCAACCGCCAGGTCGATCTTACCGTCGACGAGCACCAGCTTCCCGCGCTTCACCAGGTTGTTGATCGCCTGCCGGCTTACGCCTCGCAGCTCAGCATATGCGGCCTGGGTGATCAGCTCGCTCATGTCGTTAGTACCTGGTCCCGTTTTGCCGGCTAAACGCGCGGGGGAACCGAGGCCGCGGCAACACACTTTCCATCGCGCGATATCGCATCGGCTTCACGTCGCCCGCCAGGAGGCGAGGGGGCATTGCGTCGGCAAACACGCAAAATCGGCGTCAAATCGATCCCGGTCAAGCATCCATCACCCTGTCAAGCCAACCGTCAACCTTACGGAAACCCCAGCGGCTAAAACCCAATCGGGGTTTGAATTACCCTCGATGGGTGCCGGCCTGGAAAGGACCCGGAAAGTCAGCCTGGATCGCGAGCAGTGCCTATCGGGTGCAGATGGGCGGGGGCGGCGGGGGCAGCGGGGGCACGGCTCGCAAGCTGTTGATCTGCCGAGGAGACGAGTTGCCCCCGCCCATGCCCCCGCTACAGCCCTGAGCGGGGGCAATGGCGTTGCTGGTTTCGTCGACGCTGGCCATTGGTTTGCCCCCGCCTCAACGAGGTTAAGGAACAATGCGGGGGCAAAATGCGGGGGCAACGGAGCAGCTAGGAACTCAGGCACTTGGATCATTGTGCCCCCGCAGCCCCCGCAGCCCCCGCAGAGTTGGATGCGGTTCCCTCTCTCGCTTCGGTCGGGCCGTCCTCCTGGTCAGTCCAGATTCCGGGCAGGATGACGTAGCACGGGGCGTTGCCGATGCCCGGCAGCCGCTCGCGCCTGGTGTACTTGCGGCTCGACTTCTCCCTCTTGAGCACGCCGGCGGCATCCAGCACTTTCTGCACCTCTCGCGGGTCGAAGCCTGCGCAGACCTCTTCCTTGAACACCTCCGGCAACACGTAGTAGGTGATCTCCTCGGAGTCGAAGCTGGTTTTCTGGAAACCGGCGCGATTGTTCGTCTTCCACTTTGTCTTTTCTTCGTCGTCGAGCACCCACGGCTGGAAGCGCGATTCGCCGTAGAGCTCGAGGAAATGGCGCACCTGAGCGAGCATGCGCATCGGCTCGACGTTGCCGGCACCGCCTCGCTGCTCGAGCCAGGCGCGGAAGCACACCTCAGCGGCGACCTCGGCCTCGCCGGTGTCCCAACCCGTGATGCCGTACTCGCTTGCCAGCTCGCCACCCGCTGCTACGAGCGCGAAGCGAGAGGCGACACGCCACGCCTGGCCATCAGCTCCTGGTGGCATGACTCGTTTGCAGAAGGCCTCCCGACGTGAACGCAAGAGCTCGGGTAGTCGATCGAGCGTCGGTATCAGCGCGGCGATGAAAGCTTGCGCCGCAGCCCCGTGGTGCTCCGCGGCCGCCGACAGCAGCGCGCGCGAGAAGCTGGCGCCATCGGGATAGCCGTGCAGGTCCTCGAAGACTCCGCGCGCCGCGCCGGCGTCGGCTTGGATCTCCGCGAGCCGGGCTTCCTGGCCGGCCTGAGTCCTCTTGCCGTCCTGGCGCATGTGTTCTGCAAGGCTGATCTCGCCGGCGCTGAGGAACAGCAGCCGCCATCGCAGCACCGGCCGCGCCGTGCCGTTCTTGGAAGCACGTTGTTTGCCTTCGCCGTTGCCCAACATGTATGCGGCGGCGCCGGCGACCTTCGGGTCGACCTGGGCGAGCTCGTCGAGGATCAGTAGGGCGTCATTGTGCATCGCCGCCACTGCCTCGAGGGCGTTGTCGGTCGCGCGCCAGCGCCGCAGATAGTCGCGACCACCGAAGACTGAGGCGGCCACACGCAGGGCAGTCGTTTTGCCGCTGCTGGATCCGCCGCGGAAGTG
>CAYWPB010000040.1:0-17244 GCA_964458725.1 uncultured Nevskia sp.
AGCGGCGGCGGCACGGCGCGCCGCCATGGCACGGCGGCGGCCGCCGCCGGCGAACAGCCGGCGCAGGCCCCACAGCAGCAGCGCCAGCACGGCGACGCCGATCAGGTTGTGCGGTTGCAGCCAGGGCGTCGTCTCGGCCGGCGCCACCGGGGCCGCTTCCACCGGCTTACGCTGCAGGTTGACCGGCACCTGCCACTCGCCCACCGGCTTGCGCAGGTAGTCGCGGAACTCGGCCACGCGGTAATCCGGCTCGCTGCCGATCGAGGCGGCGTCGGGGATGCCGAACTGGGCACCGACCGCCGGGTGCTGCGGATCGCCGGCGGGGAAGCTCTCGTAGTTCGCTTCGTAGATCGCCAGCATCACCGCATCGACATTGCCGGCTCCGGCGCGCGCGAAGTGGTTGCCGATGCTGGTCAGGGTGTCGCCCTGCTTGACCTGGTAGGTGTTGAAGTACTTGGGCCGCGGCGCCAGCATCAGCTGCGGCTTGGCCGCCGGCACCGGCGCGGCGCGCGGTGCGGCCGTCGCAGCGGCATCGCCAAAGCTGCGCGCGGTCTTCTGCTGGTCCTCGCGGCCGATATCGATGCTGCGCGCGCCTTCGGCCGCCGCGGTGGGCGACGCTGCTGCCGGCCCAGCCGCAGCGGATGGCTGCTTCGGCGCCGCTGGATCCAGCGGCGCCGACTGGCTGAGGTCGGGGATGTCGAACAGCACCGTCAGGTCGCGGCTCACCACCACCGCGCCGGCGCCGACCTCAAGATGCAGCCGCATCGCCGGCACCGTCATGCGCGAAGCCGTGCTCAGCAGGATCGCCTGCGCCACCGGGTCGTAGCTGGCATGCACCGCGGCGGCGGCTTTCTCCTCGGCGTCGGCCAGGCCGGCAGCCGGCGTCAAGCGGTAGTACAGGCGCGACACCTCGTCCCCGGCGAGGGAGATCGGCACCGACACCGACAGCGCCTGCCCCACCGCCGCGTGCAGCTGGGTGTCGCCGTCGATCGACAGCGCCTGCGCGGCGCCGCTGCAGACGGCGAAAACGGGGATCAGGAGTCGTGCGAAGCGCATGGCGGCATCAGGCGGAAAGGCGCGGAATGTACCCTGCGCCCGTGACGAATGCATCATCGTCGATCGGCGCAGCGGCCTCCATAGTAAAACCTCACTGTGGCCGGGCGGTATCGGAGCGTGCATAATCCGTGCACAATCCGCCGGCCGGCTTGCTGCTGCCACCGTTCGGCGGCTGCGCCATCTGACGCTTGGTTCACCTGTGGCATATCGATTGCGTCGATCCGGCGACATCATCTGTAAAGCACGTTGCGCGCCCCCGGGGGCGCGCCGGGAAAGGGTTTCATGTTGAAGCGGTTCGCTGCCTCCCTGGGCATCCTCTGCGCCTGCTGCGCCGCGCAGGCCTGGGCGGGCGATGACGAATTTCGCGCGGGACTGACGTTGCGCGCCGGTTTTGGCGGCACCCGCGAACAGAACTGGGTGCCACACCTGCTGGCCAGCTTCGGCTCCGGTCCCCAGTACCTGCAGCAGAGCCATGCCACCGAGCACCAATGCCTGATGACCGCCGGCAACCTCGGTATCAACGGCGCGGTCAGCGCCTCCTCTTCCTGCGAAGACGCGCCGCTGCTGCAGTTCGACTTCCAGCAGGAGGGTGTCGGCTCGGCCAACCTGCTGGGCCTGAACCTGCTGAAGGCGCCGAGCGTCATCGACGCCACCACCCGCACCGACCTGCTCAGCGGCAACAGCGAGTGGGTCAACTGGACTCTGCAGCAGCACGCTGCCGGCCGCCTCGACCTCACCGCGCCGAGCGCCTGGCCGGCCCTGCCCCGCCTGAAGTAAGCCTCAGCCGGCGAACTGCCGCTGGAGGGTCTTCATCCCATGGGCCTGGGGTGAATCAGAGGCTCCCCAGCAACCACAGGTCGAGCAGCGCCACAGCCACGGTCAGCATCCAGGCGCCCAGCCGCAGCGGTCCGCGCAGCCGGAATCCGCCCATCAGCGCGCCGCGCGAAGCCAGCAGCACCAGCGGCAGCAACGCGAACGGCAGCGCCAGGCTCAGGATCACCTGCGAGAACACCAGCAGCGCGTCCGGGGTCACCTTGCCGCTGCAGGCCGAGAACAGGCAGGCCAGCACCACCGCGCCCAGGCGCGTGGCGATGCCGCACAGCCAGGCCGGACTCTCGCGGCCGCGGAAGCCGCGGCTGAGCAAGCTGCCCGCCATCACGCCGGTGATGGCCGAACTCTGTCCGGCGGCATAGAGCGCCAGCGCGAACACCAGCGCCGCGGCGGCGCCGAGGCTCAGGCGCAGCGCCGCGTGCGCCTCAGCCAGGCTGGTCACCGCCTGGCCCAGCCCGCCCAGGGCGGCCGCGGCCACGCACAGAATCGCCATGTTCACCAGCATCGCCAGGCCCAGCGCCAGCGCCGTCTCGCGCGTCGCCAGGCGCATCGCCGGTACGCGCAGCGCCGCCGACAGACCGCGCGCCCGCTCCGCCACCAGGCCGGAGTGCAGGTAAAGGTTGTGCGGCATCACGGTGGCGCCGATGATGCCCAGCGCCAGCAGCAGCGCTTCGCGGTCGCGCAGCAGGCCGCCGCTGTGCGCGACATCGTGCAGCGCCTGCGCCGGATCGGGCCGCGCCAGCAGCATCAGCAGCACGAAGCTCAGGCCCACCACCGCCAGCAGCACGTCCACCAGCTTCTCGTGCGCCCCGGCGCGGCGACCGGACCAGGCCATCACCGCCAAGGTCGCCAACGCGGTCACGCCCATGCCGGCGGCGAACGGCAAGCCCAATAACAATTGCAGGGCGATGGCGCCCCCGACCAGTTCGGCCAGGGCGGTGGCGACGATCGCCGCCTCGCCAGCCAGCCAGGCGGTCCGCGCCAGCGGCGCCGGCAGATGGCGCGCGCTGAGCCGCGCGAGATCCTCCCCGGTCGCAACCGCCAGCCGGGCCGCCAGGGTCTGGAACACCAGGCCGAGCAGGCTTGCCGCCACCACCACCCCGAGCAGGGCGTAACCGTGGGCCGAGCCGGCAGCGATGTCGGTGGCCCAGTTGCCGGGATCCATGTAGCCCACCGCCACCAGCAGTCCCGGCCCGGCCAGGCGGCGCAGCGCGCCGGCCGGCGCTGCCGGCGGAACGGGTACGGGACGGAACAGGACTGCTTCCATGACACGGCCTTATTTGATAATTATTCTCATTTAAGACTTGCCGACGCCCAGCTGCAAGGCAATTGTTGCTATGCCCCCGATACGCTTAGGCTATGGCCCGGCCGGGGCGTCGTACCGGCACCGGCAGCACGGCGGATGCATCAGGAATTCCGCCCGGCGCCGGCGTTCAAACCATAACCAGATCGATCACGGCTCAACCCCATGTCCTTCCTGTACCGCTACCTGCTGATCCTCATCGCCTGTGTCGCCCTGCTGATGGGCATCCAGATCCCAAGCTTCATCGACCAGTATGAAAAGCGGCTGGACGCTCACCTGCTGGAGGTGCAGGCCGACCTGAAGGGCTACCAGGACATTGCCAATCGCGATTTCGGCGGCTCGATGGAATCGCTGATCCGCCGCCACAAGGAGAGCACCGACATGGTGTTCCGCGACGAGGCCGGGCCGATCGAGACCATCTACCTGCGCTTCCTGCACTTCAAGGAACAGCGCGAAGGGCTGAAGACCCAGCTGCCGGGCAAAGTGACTTACCTGGCACGCTACGGCGACCATGACTTGCTGCGTGAGACCTACGGCAGCTATTCCTACACCGTGCCGCTCGACAGCGAGGCCATCTACGCCGGCTTCGCCCTGGCCGCCATCGCACTGCTATTGGCGGAATTCGTGTTCGGGCTGCTCGGCTTGCTGGCCGGCATGAGGCGGTCGCCGCGGGTCCTGCGCTTCTGAGGTCCGCTCAGGCGCCGTCTCCACCATCAGCCGCCACACCGCATCGGCCGCCGGCGACAGCGAGCGGTTGCGCCGCCGCAGCAGCACGATGCCGCGCGCCACCCGCGGCGTCAGCGTCAGCGACACCAGCCCCGACTGCGGTGCCGGCGGAAACAGCGCCGGCGCCACGCTGATGCCGATGCCGGCCTCGATCATGCGGTAGCCGGTGCTGAGGTGCCCGACCTCCTGCACCACCTCGCAGCGAACGCCGCGCTCGGCCAGCGCACGGTCGATCAACGGCCGGCTGCCGGAGGAGTAATCGAGCAGCACCAGCTTCTCGCCCTGCAGCGCCGTCCACGGCACCCGCGAGCGCCGTGCCAGCGGATGGTCGCGGCGGCACACCAGGCGGAAACTGTCGTTCATGATGGGCTCGACGTGCAGGTCCTCCGCCTGTTGCGGCTCGATCGCCAGGCCGAAGTCCACTTCGCCGCCGCGCACGCTGTCCAGCACCAGCTGCTGGCTCTGGTCGCGCATCATCAGCGTGATGCCGGGGTAGCGCCGCGCGCTGGCGGAAATGTAGCCCGGCATCAGCGCCGCCGAAGGCGTCGGCGCGCTGGCCACCCGCACCTTGCCGCGGTGCTGCTCGCCGGCGCTGCGCGCCTCCAGCAGCACGTTCTCCAGCTCGTCGATCAGCCGGTCCAGCGCGCCCGACAACTTCACCCCGGCTTCGGTCAGCTCCACCTCGCGGGTGGTGCGGTCGAGCAGGCGCAGCCCCAGCTGTTCCTCCAGCTCGCGGATGCTGCGGCTCACCGCCGGCTGCGACAGGCCGACGCGGGCCCCGGCACGGCTGAAGTTGCGGTCGCGCGCCACCGCCAGGAATACCCGCAACTGTCGCAGCGAGACATTCATGCCTTTCTCCGCGGGAGACATGGCGCCTCCGCCGTGGACATTAATGCATTTTTCTCATGAAGTCATTTGATAAATCCATTTGTATTCTAAATGAGTCGGCGTTGAAATAAGCGCCGTTGACCTGATCCGCCCGCGCCATGACCCGCCAAAGCCTCGGCATCGACAACTTCACCCTCGCGCTGGTCGCCACCGTGACCGCCGCCACGCTGCTGCCGGCGCGCGGCGTGTTCGCCGACCTGTTCGAGCACGCCACCGTGTTCGCCATCGCCCTGCTCTTCTTCCTGCACGGCGCCAAGCTGTCGCGCCCGGCGATCATCGCCGGCGCCAGCCACTGGCGCCTGCATCTGACCGTGTTCGCGGCAACTTTCGGCCTGTTCCCGCTGCTGGGCCTGGCGCTGAAACCGCTGCTGGCGCCGCTGGTGACGCCCGAGCTATACCTGGGTGTGCTCTACGTCTGCGCCCTGCCCGCCACGGTGCAGTCGGCCATCGCCTTCACCTCCATCGCCCGCGGCAATGTCCCCGCCGCCATCTGCAGCGCTTCGGCGTCCAGCATCCTCGGCATCTTCCTGACGCCACTGCTGGTCGGCGTCCTGCTCGGCGCACGCTCGTCCGCCGCCGGCGGCGACACGCTGCACGCGGTGTGGAAGATCATCGAGCAGTTGCTGCTGCCGTTCGTCGCCGGCCAGATCGCGCGGCAATGGATCGGCGGCTGGGTCGACCGCAACAAGGGCCTGCTCAAATTCGTCGACCAGGGCTCGATCCTGCTGGTGGTCTACGTCGCCTTCAGCGCCGCCGTGCTGCAGGGCCTCTGGCACCAGGTGCCGCCGCTGTCCCTGGCCGGCACCTTGGCCGTCAACGCGGTGCTGCTGGCGCTGGCGTTGCTCGGCACGCGCACCGCGGCGCGGCTCGAGGGCTTTGACCGCGCGGACGAGATCACCACCGTGTTCTGCGGCTCCAAGAAGAGCCTGGCCAGCGGCGTGCCGATGGCCAACGTGCTGTTCGCCGGGCATTCCGTCGGCGTGATCCTGCTGCCGCTGATGCTGTTCCACCAGATGCAGCTGATGGTGTGCGCGGTGCTGGCGCGCCGCTATGCGGCGCGGCGTGAGGTGGTGTCGGTTGCAGCTGCGAAGCAAACCTGAGTCGCCCCGTCCTCAAACCGTCGTCATTCCCGCGCAAGCGGGAATCCAGCGCTAGCCCTGGTGTGCGCTGTAGCGTCGGGGCCCCTGTGTCTCTCGAGCTGCTTTCAGATCGGGAAGTCAGAGCGCGACCTGACGCGGCCAGGGTACGGCACCAGATCCTTCGCTGCGCTCAGGATGACAGCTACAGCCTCAATCCCCCATCCACCTCCATCACCCGCCCGTTGTAGTAGTCGTTCTCGGCGATGAACACCGCCGCCTTCGCAATCTCCTCCGGCTCGCCCAGACGCTTGGCCGGCACCGGCGCGATCACCTTCTTCAAGACCTCCGGCTTCATCGCATTGAGGATGTCGGTGCGCACGAAGCCGGGGGCGATGGCGGCGGCGCGGATCGAGTAGCGGGCCAGCTCCTGCGCCCACACCACGGCCATGGCCGCGACGCCGGCTTTGGCGGCGCTGTAGTTGCTCTGCCCGGCATTGCCATGGCGCGAGATGCTGGAGATGTTGACGATGACGCCGCCGTGGCCGAGCCTGGCCATGCGCTCGGCCGCCTCGCGGCCGCACAGGAACACGCCGGTCAGGTTGACGTCGAGCACCGCCTGCCACTGCTGCAGCGACATCTTGCCGGTGACCTGCCCGTCCTTGAGCTTCACCAACAGCGCATCGCGGGTGATGCCGGCGTTGTTGACCAGCACGTCGAGCCGGCCGAAGTCGGCGACCACGGCGTCGAGCGCCGCGATGACCTGCTCCTCCTTCGCGACATTGCACAGGTAGGTGTGTGCGACCACATCGCCGCGCGATTCGCACAACGCCTTGCTCGCCACCAGCTCGGCCTCGTCGAGGTCGAGCAGGGCCAGATCGGCGCCCTTGTCTGCGAAAGCGGCGGCGATGGCGCGGCCGATGCCCTTGCCCGCCCCGGTGACGACCACCAGCTTGTCCTGCAGATCCATGCCGTGCCCCAGCTCAGGTGAGGGGCGCAGGTGTAGCACAATGGATGCCACATGAAAAAGCGCATCCTGCTCTACAAGGTGGTCCAGCCCGACGTGCTGGAACTGCTGCAGCAGCACTTCGAGGTCGCGGCCTTCGACGGCTTCGACCTGGCGGACACGCCGCCGTTCCGCGCGGCGCTGGCACAGGTGCAGGGGCTGATCGGCATGTACGGCCGCATCGACGCCGCCTTCCTCGCCGGCGCGCCGCGGCTGGAGGTGGTGTCCACGGTCTCGGTCGGCTACGACGCCATCGACCTCGACGCGCTGAATGCGCGCGGCATCCTGCTGTGCAACACCCCCGAGGTGCTGACCGAAACCACAGCCGACACCGCTTTCCTGCTGCTGCTCGGCGTGGCACGGCGGGTCGCCGAGCTGGCGCAATGGATGCGGGACGGCCACTGGCAGCGGCCGGTCGCGGCGCCGCAGTACGGCGTGGACCTGCATGGCAAGACTCTCGGCATCGTCGGCATGGGACGAATCGGCAGCGCGCTGGCCCGACGCGCCGCCCTCGGCTTCGGCATGCGCGTGCTCTACCACACGCGCTCGCCGCGGGCCGAGGCCGAACGCGAGTTTGGCGCGCAACGCTGCGAACTGGATGCACTGCTGCAACAGTCCGACTTCGTCTGCGTGCTGGCGCCGCTGACGCCGCAGACCCACGGCCTGATCGGCGCGCGCGAGCTGGAGCGGATGAAGCCGACCGCCTTCCTGGTCAATGCCGCGCGCGGCGCCATCGTCGACGAAGCCGCGCTGATCGATGCCCTGCGCAGCCGGCGCATCGCCGGCGCCGGTCTCGACGTCTACGCCCAGGAGCCGCTGCCGCCGGACTCGCCGCTGCTGGCCATGCCGCAGGTGCTGGCCCTGCCCCACATCGGCTCGGCCACCTGGGAGACCCGCCACGCCATGGAGCTGTGCGCAGCCCACAACCTGATCGAGGCGCTGGCCGGACGCCGGCCGCGCTACCACGTCAATTCCTGGCCTGCATCACCTCGACCCCCAGGAATGCCAGCGCCGCCCTGAAGTTGCGCTCCGCCCAGGCGCGCGCCTGCGCCGGGTCCTCGCCCTCGGCTACCGGCCACTGCTCGAACGCTCCGGCCTTGACCAGGAGGCTGGGGCGGGTGGCGCTGCCGCCGGGCAGGCCGCTGACGGTGATGACCCGGCCGCCTTTGACGTAGGCGTAACGGTTATCGTCGAGGGCGCGCACCTCGTAGCCGCTGCTGCTGCGCGCGCTGCCCCGGTCCAGCCGCATCAGGTTGCCGACGCCAACATCGACGCGCGGATCCGGCGCCGTTTCCTCCGGCTCATCCTCCTTGCCGGCATTCGGGTCCAGCGCCAGGTCCAGCACCTGGTCCGGCGGGAAATTCCATTCCTTCAAATCCACGCCTTCGAGCTTCATGGCGTTGCGCAGTCGCGCCAGCGGCACCAAGCCACCGGCGGTCGAAGTGACTGTGGTGCCGCGCCGCGTCACCAGGACATCCAGTCGCTGCAGCAGGGTGCCACGGTCGCGCACCCGGTTGCCGGACGGCTGGCGGCCGTGGGCCCAGGCGGCCGCCGGGGTCCAGACGGCCAACGGCACCGCGATGGCGCCCTCGCCCTCGAAGTAGGCGATGACGAAATCGCGATAGCGCTTGGTCTGCGCCCCGCCCTGGGCGGCCTGCAGCAAGGTCTTCGGTACGAACAGCGGCATGCGTCACTGTACCTCCGCGCGCGATGGTCCTCGCCGCAGTATATGCCCCGGGGCCGGCGAGGCGGCCGGCAATCAAAAAAGTGCAGCATTTCGGCGTCATGCTGCGGGCACCAACTCCAAAGAGCACCGGACGTGCCATACGCCAAGAAAATCGTGCTGCGTTCCCGCTGGGGCTACCATCCCGGCCTCGACACTCTCGTCGCCGACTTTCGCCGCGACGGGGTGCTGTTCGTCGGGGTAGTCGGCAAGGACTGCGACATCATCGAGGACATCATCGACGAGCTGTGCCAGGAAGCTCCCGCCGGCAGCCAGGCCATGCTCACCTCCAGCCATGTCGACGGCACCGTGGAGGAGGCGGTGTCCTTCGCCCAGGCCCTGAGCGGCGCCTATGCCGGAGCGGTGGAGGTGGTCGAGTTCTAGGCGGGGCGGCAGGACGTTAAACTGCCGCCGATGGACATCAACGACTACCTGCTCGACGGCGGCGACAGCGACTGGACCCGGCTGCTGGCCGACTGGAACTGGATCCTGCCCCCGCGCTTCCGGCTGTGGCTGGTCAACCGCTATGGCGACCTGTTCCTGGTCCTGCCCGAGGGCGGCGGCGTGTGCATGCTCGACGTCGGCGCCGGCACCCTGCGCCGGGTCGCCGCCGACGAGCGCGAATTCGACGCACGCCTGCGCGAGGATCAGAACGCCGCCGAATGGCTGATGATGCCGCTGGTGGACCAGTGCGTCGCCGCCGGCCTCAAGCCGGGGCCCGGACACTGCTACGGCTTCAAAAAGCCGCCGGCCCTGGGCGGGGAGTACAGCGTTGCCAACACCGAGGTGGTGGACCTGTACGCGCACTACAGCGTGCTGGGCCAGCTGCATGCCCAGATCTGGGAATCCCAGCCGCGCTACACCACCCAGGGCGAAGCCGAGGAATAAGCCGCGGCAGCGGCCAACCTGAGCTCTGAGTCAGTTGTTCCTTTGCGTCCGCCGACCGATCAGTGGCATTCTGCATCCGCCAAACGGTAGGAATGCATGACGGTGGAAACGGGGACGAGGCACAAGGCGGTACCGCTCGAGGAAGCAATGCTGGAACTCGGGCGCCGCGGCTTCCAGCCGTTTGGCGATGCAACCCAAGGCTCGGGAAACACCGGCAGGGCGCTTTCCGCCGACGGCATGACATGGGCAGAGCTGGTGGAGCTGCGGTCAGGCCTGCGCGGAAGCCTGCGCCAACTGCTGGGAAAGGGAATGCTGCGCGGAGCAGGATGCACCGCGCAGTTCGCCAGCGAATTCAGCAACGGCGAGCGCATCGTCACCACCACCGACCCGCTCGAATCGGCCGCCGGCGTCGAGCTGGAAGTGCTGCCCCTGGACACCCCGGTCGCCGCACTGGCCCTGCGCCATATGGAGCGCCTCGATCAGGCCCTGCTGCGGCGCCATCCGCTCAAGCTGCGCATCCACGGCGCGGATGAGACCGCTGTCGATGCGCGGCAGCCGTGTGACGCCGGGTCGTCCCGGCCGGCGCTCGGCGTCGCGGAGCTGTGCGAGCTGGGCGTGCCGGAGCGGCTGGCCCTGATGATCGCCGGCGACTGCGCCGTTACGGCCGAGCTGCCGCACTAGGCGCGCAGCGCCGCTCAGCTTCCGCCGGCGCCCGACGCGGCGCCCGGTCCGCTAACCAGCATGTAATCGAGCGTGAGATTGGCCAGGGTCCGCACTGCCAGCTTCAGCCCGCTCTCGTCCACCTTGAAGCGCGGCGAGTGGTTCGGCGCGTATTCCTCCAGCGAGGCGCCGGGCTTGCGCACGCCGACGAACACATACAGCCCCGGGATCTTCTGCTGGTAGAAGGAGAAGTCCTCCGCGCCCATGATCACCGGCGCCTCCACCAACCCGGCGCCGCCGACGCGCTTGAGCGTGGGCAGCATGCGCGCCGTCAGCTTCGGATCGTTGTAGGTCACCGGGTAGGCCGTCTCCTCGCCGAACTTCAGGTCGACCGTCGCGCCGGAGGCGGCGGCGATGTTGGTGGCGGTGCGCCGCACATCGTCCTTGAGCTGCTGGCGCATGCCTTCGTCGAGTGCGCGCAAGGTTCCCTTCAGCAGCGCCTGGTCGGGGATGATGTTGTTGCGCACGCCGGCGTCGAAGCGGCCCACCGTCACCACCACCGGCGCCCGGGTCAGGTCCATCTGCCGACTGGGAATGGTCTGCAGGGCGTTGACGATCTGCGCCGCGATCACGATCGGGTCGACGCCGTCCCAGGGCATGGCGCCATGGGTCTGCTTGCCGTGCACCACCATGGCGAAGTCGTCGGAGCTGGCCATCGCCCCGCCGGATCGCCAGGCCAGCTGGCCGGTTTCGAACTTGGTCATCACGTGGAGGCCGAAGATCACCTCCGGCTGCGGCGCGTGATCGAGCACACCCTCCTTCACCATCAGCTCGGCACCGCCCTCCTCGCCCGGCGGATGCCCTTCCTCCGCCGGCTGGAAGATCAGCTTCACCGTGCCCGGCAATTGCTCCTTGATCTGCGCGAAGATGTGCGCCACGCCGAGCAGGACACCCATGTGGGCGTCGTGGCCGCAGGCATGCATCACGCCCACATCCTTGCCGTCGAACGTCGAGCGCACCGTCGACTTGAACGGCAGCTCGACCTGCTCGGTCACCGGCAGCGCATCCATGTCCGAGCGCAGCGCCACCACCGGCCCGGGCCGGCCGCCGCGGAGCACCGCAACCACGCCGGTATGGGCGACGCCGGACTGCACTTCGTAGCCGAGGGCCTTGAGCTGCTTGACCAGGTACTTCCCGGTTTCGAATTCGCGGTTCGACAGCTCCGGATGCTGGTGCAGGTAGCGGCGGTTGGAGATGACCTCCGGCTCCACCGCGTCGGCGAGCTGATCGACCTGCGCACGCAGCGCGGCGGCCTGGTCTTGCGCCTGCACCGGAAGCCAGCCGGCGCCGAGCGCCATGGCGAATACGGAGATGCACAGCCTGCGTGTCATGGGTGCGGTCCCTCGAATTGAACGGCGCGAGCGCGGCAGATCCGGCCCATCTCGACCGGGCCGGTCCGCCGCGATGCCCAATGCCGCATCCTAGCAGCGCGGATCGCGCCGCGTTCAGCTCTCCAGCGTGAAGCCCAGCTTCATCGTCACCTGCCAGTGCGCCACCTTGTCGCCGTCGATCTGGCCGCGGATGTCGGTGACCTCGAACCACTTCATGTCGCGCACGCTCTTGCCGGCCTTGGCGATGGCGCGGGTCACGGCATCCTCGATGCCCTTGGGCGAGGAGCCGGTCAACTCCAGGGATTTGTAGACATGTCCGGTCATGCGCAATCCTCCTCCGCTGATCAGGGCCGGCCGGAACGGCCAGCCCGCCTCCATGCTACGCCCGGGTCGGGCCGTGGCAAAAATTTACCGCCGCAGCGACGGTTGCCGACGGCGGTCTGATAATCCGTTGTAGCGGAGTCCGGCGAGCCGCTTCCGGCGGCATCACCGAGGCGATTGCTCAGGGAGGTTCGATGCCTGCATTGGCCAAGCGGCACCCATGCGGAACGTCGGCGCGGACCGGCCTGCGCATCCTGACTCCGGTTCTGCTGGCGACCTGCTGCGCATCGGCCACGGCCTTCGGCGTCGGCACGCCGCAACTGCTTTCCGGCTACGCAGAGCCCCTGCGCGTACGGGTCCCGGTGATCCTGGATCCAGCCGAAGAACGTGCCATCGACACCCTGCGCGCCGAACTGGTCCCCGCGGCGGACTACACGCGTTATGGCGTGGCGGAGCAGTCCCTCGACACGGGCGCCATCTACACCATGAGCCGCTCCTCCGGCTCCGGCGCCTGGATCGAGATCGGCAGCGCGCAGCCGATGCGCGAACCGGCCACGATCCTGCTGCTCCGGGTACGTCTGGGCGGCACCACGATCGTCCGCGAAGTGCCGCTGCTGTTCGAGCCCGGCACGCCGCATGCCGCAACCGTCATGACGCCCGCAGTCGATGAAGTCGCCGTTCCGGCGGCGCCTGCCGCGCCGGTGTCGGTCGCCGCCAGGCGACCTCGGGCACACACGCCGCAGCGCGCATCTCCCGCGCAACGGCCGGCACCGTCGCCGGCAGCGCCGGCGTACTCCTCGACCAGCGCCGGGCTGCACCTGGAGGAGCGCTTCGATTCCCTGGCCGGCTGGCAGCTCAGCCACCGCTAAATCCCAGGGCAAAATCCCGACGTTGCGGGCCGGCGCCGTTGGCTATCTAATGGCAATCGGACCAGCCGAACGGGGATCAGCATGGCGGACGAAGCGATGGAGCCGAAGCCGGCGTTCCGCGCCAGCAACGAGATCGCGGTGCACGTGGCCGATCTGGGCAGGGCTGCTCACTTCTACGGCGATGTCCTGGGCTTCAAACTGCTCGGCCGCACCGAACGCCAGCTCGAATTCGACACCGGCGCACTGCGCCTCTACGTCAATCTCGACAGCCGGCCGCTCACCAGCTTCGTTCCTTCCTTCGACGTCGCCGACCGTGAAGCGGCGCGCGAATACCTCGAAGCCGCCGGCTGCAAACCGGTGCACGTCGCCAGCCAGCCCGGCCTGTACTACCTGCGCGATCCCTTCGGACTGATATTCGACCTGGCCGAGCGCAAAGGCTAGCCGAGCCGCTGCTCCAGCCGCCGCAGGATGCGATTGAATACCGCCGCATCGTCCGCGGCGCGCGCCAGCACCAGGCTACCCTGGATCAGGGCGACGGCGTCCTCGGCCGCGCCTCGCGCCTCGCCCTGGCCGCGGCCGGCGCGGCGCAGCGCCGCCGCCAGCACCTGCACCCACTGCTCGAAATAGCCGCTCACCGCGGCGGCATAACGGTCACGCGCCTCGCCCAGCGCGAATGCGCCGACCAGGCAGACGCGCCGGCCGGAGTGGAAGTAGCGCGCGGTGGCGGCGAGCATGTCGCGGATACCGGCGCGCGGCTCGGGCGCGTTACGCAAGGGCTCGAATACTTCGCGCCGGAACCAGCCGTCGATCTCGTCCAGCACCGCCTGCGCCATCTCCTCCTTGCCGCCGGGGAAGAAGTTGTAGAGGCTGCCGCGCCCCAGGCCGGTGGCCTGGCCGAGCAGGGCCAGCGAGGCGCCTTCGTAGCCGCAGGCGCGGAACACCTCGGCCAGCAGCGGCACCGCATCGGCGCGCGAGCTGATCGCCTTCGGCATTACAAACCCAGTTCGGTGAGGCCGGGGAAGTCCACCGGACGCGGGCCGAGCTGGGGCCAGGTGAACCGGCGCTCGCTCTCCCGGATCGCGACGTCGTTGATGCTGGCCTCGCGGCGGCGCATCAGGCCGTGCTCGTCGAACTCCCACTGCTCGTTGCCGTGAGCCCGGAACCAGTTGCCGGAGTCGTCGTGGAACTCGTAACAGAAGCGCACCGCGATGCGGTTGTCGTGGAACGCCCACACTTCCTTGATGAGCCGGTAGTCCAGCTCGCGCGCCCACTTGCGGCGCAGGAACTCGACAATCGCCGGGCGCCCCTGGAAGAACTCGGCACGGTTGCGCCAGCGGCTGTCCTCGGTATACGCCTGGGCCACGCGCCCGGGATCGCGCGAGTTCCAGGCGTCCTCGGCCAGGCGCGCTTTCTGCGCGGCGGTTTCACGGGTGAACGGCGGCAGCGGCGGACGGGCATTCATGGCAGGCTCCTTGTCTTGTACCGATCGGTCCATCTTTTACCGATCGGTACAAACAGTCAAGCCTGCGGCTTGCGCTGGCGCTCCTGCCGGAAGTAGCGGCTCGGCGGCGCCCCCAGGGCCCGGCGGAACATGCCGGTGAACGCCGCCGGGCTGTCATAGCCCAGGTCCAGCGCCACCGCGGTCACCGCCTCGCCGGCCGCCAGCCGCGGCAGCGCCGCGAACAGGCAGGCCTGCTGCCGCCACTCGGCGAAACTCAAGCCGGTCTCGGCGCGGAACAGGCGGGTGAAGGCGCGCCGGCTCATCTGCAGCGCGGCGCTCCACTGATCGATGGTGTCGTGCGGCGACGGCTGCCCCATCAGCCGCCGGCAGCGGCGTGCCAGGCGGCGGTCGCGCGGGAACGGCAGCGCCAGCGGCAGCACCGGCAGGCGCCGCACCTCCTGCTGCAGCAGCGCCATCACCAGGCCGTCGCGGCCGTGCTCGTCATAGTGCAGCGGCACGTCGACCGCCTCCTGCAGCAGGCTGTGCATCAGCGGCGTCATGCCCAGCACCTGGCATTGCCGCGGCAGGCCCTCCAGTGCGTCGGGCCACATGTAGGCGCTGTGGACGGCGACCGGCCCACCGCTCATCTCGACCTGGTGCACCTCGCCCGGCGGCAGCCACACCGCCTGCTCCGGCGGCACCACCCAGGTGCCGTGGCCGGTGCGCACCGTCATCATGCCGGCGGCGGCGCTCAACAGCTGCGCGCGGCGATGGCTGTGCGGCACGCCGACATAGCCCGCCGGGTATTCGTTGCCGACCGCCACCACGGCGCGCGGCACCGTGTCGTACTCGGCGGGATACTGGAGATTACGCATGGGCTGGTCCCTCTTTGGCCCGATCGCGATGGTTTTGGACCCACGCGCGCAAGCAGGCCGTATCCTAGCGCGTATCCTGCGGCGGCGTTGCGCCTTCCCCTGCATCGGAGCCACTCGTGAGCGAAACCGCCGCCGCCCTGTCCAGCACCCCGGCCGCCCGCGCCTCTTCCACTCCCGCCGCGGATGCGGCCGGCACCGCGTTCGGCATCATCGCGGCGATCAGCTTCTCGCATCTGCTCAACGATCTGATGCAGGCGCTGCTGCCGGCGATGTACCCGATGCTGAAGGACTCCTACGCGCTCAGCTTCGGCCAGATCGGCCTGCTGACCTTCACCTACCAGTGCACCGCCTCGCTGCTGCAGCCGCTGGTCGGCGCCTACACCGACCGCAAGCCGCGCCCCTACTCGCTGGTCGCCGGCATGGCCTTCACCCTGGTGGGCCTGGTGCTGCTGGCGCAGGCCGGCGCATTCGGCATGCTGCTGCTCGCCGCCGCGCTGATCGGCACCGGCTCCTCGGTGTTTCATCCCGAGTCCTCGCGGGTGGCGCGCATGGCCTCGGGCGGCCGCCACGGCCTGGCGCAGTCGCTGTTCCAGGTGGGCGGCAACGCCGGCTCGGCGATCGGCCCGCTGCTGGCGGCACTGATCATCCTGCCGCGCGGCCAGGGCAGCGCGGCCTGGTTCTGCCTGGCGGCGCTGCTCGGCATGGCACTGACCGGCCTGGTCGGCCGCTGGTACCGCACCCATGGCCTGCTGCGGCTCAAGCTGCGCGCTGACGCCGCCGCGGCGGCGGCCCTGCCGCCCGGGCAGGTGCGGAAGGCGATCTATGTGCTGCTGGCGCTGATCTTCTCCAAGTTCTTCTACCTGGCGAGCCTGACCAGCTACTACACCTTCTACCTGATCGAGCACTTCAAGGTGTCGGTGCAGAACGCGCAGCTGTACCTGTTCGTCTTCACCGGCGCGGTGGCGGTGGGCACCATCATCGGCGGCCCGCTCGGCGACCGCTTCGGCCGCAAACGCATCATCTGGGCTTCGATTCTCGGCGTGCTGCCGTTCAGCCTGGCGCTGCCGCACGCCAACCTGCTGTGGACGGCGCTGCTGACCGTGCCGATCGGCATGGTCCTGGCGTCGGCCTTCCCGGCCATCGTGGTGTACGCGCAGGAGCTGATGCCCGGCAAGACCGGCACCGTCGCCGGCTTGTTCTTCGGCTTCGCCTTCGGCATGGGCGGCATCGGCGCCGCGGTGCTGGGCTGGCTGGCCGACCGTACCAGCATCGGCTTCGTCTACCAGGTCTGCGCCCTCCTGCCGGCGATCGGCCTGCTCGCGGCCCTGCTGCCGGACATCGAGCATCCGCGGAACAAAGCCGCCTAGGCTTCCGCCGCGCCGGCGCGCCTGAAGCGTCCGGGGGTGGTGCCGGCGAAGCGGGCGAAGGCGCGGTTGAACGCCGCCTCGGAGCGGTAGCCCACTGCTTCGCCAACAGTTGCGGTGTCCTGGCCGCCGCGCGCCAGCTGCTGCGCCGCCAGCTCCATGCGCAGCGCGGTCAGCAGCTGCAGCGGCGCCAATTCGGAATGGCGGCTGAACTCACGGGCGAAGCTGGCGCGCGACAGGTTGCAGCGCCGCGCCAGCGACTCCACCGTCCAGGGCTTCTGCGGTTCTTCGAGCATGGCTTGCAACGCCGGCCCCAGGCGCGGGTTGGCCAACAGGCCGAGCACGCCACGCAGCTGCGGCTGCGATTCCAGGTGGGCGCGCAGCGCCAGGGTGAACAGGGTGCCGGACAGTTCGGCGACGATCGCCGCCGCACCGGGCCGGTTCTGCTCGATCTCCTGCGCCATCAGGCGCACCAGGTGCTCGAGCCAGGCGAAACCGCCGCCCGCGCCTTCGTTTTGGCCGAACTCCACCAGCAGCACCTCGGGCAGTGCTTCCAGCAGCACGCTGCGGCGGCGGCCGGTGAACTCCAGCTCGCCGCAGAGGATATCCACGTCGGCCTGGTCCGGGCGCGGCAGGTTGGTCTTCAAGGCGAGCAGCTCGCCGTCGCGCGAGCGGATCGGCGTGGCGCGCTGCCCGCGCACGCCGCGCAACTCGTGCGCGGCGCCCCGCGGCAGCACCAGCAGGCTGCCCGGGCCGAGGCCCAGCGCCTTCTTCGACGGCCTCAGCAACAGCTCGCATTCCCCGCCCAGCCCGATGTTGAAACGCC
>CAYWPB010000041.1:0-17196 GCA_964458725.1 uncultured Nevskia sp.
TGATTTCGGCAGCGCTCCAGTTGCGGCCGTGGCGGTCGGTCATGGCGAAGGTGAGGGTGGCCTCGCTGACGAAATCCACCGCGTAGCCGCTGTCCGAGGCGTGACGAGTGGTGGTTTCGCAGCACTGTTCGGTGCGGATGCCGCTGACGATGAGGTGGCGGATGCCGCGTTCGGCCAGCCATACCGGCAGCGGGCTGCCGACCAGGGCGCTGTGACGCTGCTTGTGGATCACCAGGTCCGGCTCGATGCGCAGGCCGCGCAGCGCGGTGACATGGCCGGAAGCGAGCGAGAACACGCCCTGGTCCTCGACGTGGAACACCTGCACCATCGCGATGCCGCCGGCGCGAGCGCCGGCGATCAGTGCCTGGTGGCGCGCCAGGAAAGCCGGCACATCGGCGTGGCTCCAGTAGGGGCGATGGCGGAACGACTCCTGCACGTCGATGACGAGCAGCGCGGTGTCGGTGGCAGAGGCGGACATGTGCGGTCTCCGTTGCTGAGGATGGAGCACATGCTGGAGCTTTTCAATCCGGGCTTAAATGCCATTCATCCGCTTCGAGCGGACAAAAAAGGCCATCATGTCAAGCTCAGAATCCGACGTAGGAAAGACCGGCGGTGGGGCCGTTGAGGCGGGCGTGCAGCAGGTAGGGGTCGTCCTTCACCTTGTACAGCTGCTCCTGGTAGCCGAGCGTGAGGCTGAGCCCCCGGTACAGCTCCAGCGTGCCGACGGCGCGCATCTCGCCGGCATGACTGCCGTTCAGAGCGAAGTAGCCGCCGGACAGTTCGAGGTGGAAGATCGGCCAGGGGTTGAACTCGACGCGGCCGTGCAGCAGCGGCACCGGCTGGTCGAGGTTGAAGCGCTCCTGCTGGACCACGGTGCCGAGCGGGATGCCGATCACGCCGATGGTGGTGGTGCCGATGACGTTGGCATGGCCGGCCAGGTATTTCAGGGCGATGCCGGGCTGGATTTCGAGAATGGTGCGGGTCCTGGCGTCGGCCTGGTGCTCGCGCCAGGCCAGCAGGCGCCAGTCGGCGTCCAGCTCGTAGTCGTTGAAGTTGACCCCGGCGAGGATCAGGGTATTGCCGGAGATGATGGTGATGCCGCCGAACTGCAGGCTCTGCGGCGCCAGGTACTGGCCGGCGCCGCCGATGTGCACGTAGCCGGCGGTCAGCGCCGGGATCCAGCGGTTCTGGAAGCCGTAGTGCAGCAGCACCTGGGCCTGCGGGTTGGCTTTGATGCCGTTGTCGCTGTCGATGGTGATGCGGTTGCCGCCGGTGGCGATATCGCCGCCGATGCCGTAGTCCCAGATGCCGGCGAACAGGCCGAACTCGTTGGGGTTGTTCTGCGGGAAGAACTCCAGGCCGTTGTCGTCGGCCCATGCCGGCAGCGCGACCAGCAGCAGCATGCAGCACAACAGTCGGGTCATGCCCATTGGTCCCCCTTTCCCTTCGCTGCGGCGGCCGGGCGGCCGTTTCTTGTCGTCGGCTTACTGCTTGGCGCTGAGCGGATGCTCGCGCAGCCAGGTGAACATGTTGGCGTTCTGCTTCTGCGGCCACAGCACGTGATTGAGGTTGCCCACCGGATCGCCGGCGATGCTCTGGCTGGCGCAGGCGGCGTCGCAGGCGTCGACTTCGTTCTTGTTGGAGTCGACGATCACCGACTTCTGCGCCAGGCCGGGGAACAGCTGCGCCAGCTGCTTGTGGAAGGCGGTGCCGGTCTGGCAGATGCCGATGATGTCGCAGGCGTTGTGGATGTCCATCAGCGGCGTCATGGTGGTGATGAACGGCGTCTGGTAGCAGGGGTCCTGCACGTCCTTGAACGGATCGGGCGAGGAGTACACCGCGGCGGCGGCGATCGAGGGTGTGTTGAGGGCGTAGAGCTGGGCCATGGCGGCGCCGTTGGACCAGCCGGTGGCGTAGACGCGGTTGGTGTCGACGATGTTGCGCGCCTCGACCTGGGCGATGAAGGCATCGATGGCGGCGACGTCGAGGTTCAGGCCCGGGCTGCCGCGGTCAAGGTCGCGGTGCCAGTTGTCCCAGCCCAGGGCGTAGTCGTCGGGGAAGGGATAGAAGTGATGGGTGTTGCGGCCGATCGGCAGCAGCAGGATGAAGCCGGGGTGCCGCGGATCGCCGTTGAGGTCGGCGGTGCCGGACTGGCTGATCCAGTCGTTGAGGATCAGCTGCACCGGCGCCGGAAACAGCGATCCCTGCAGGAACACCAGCAGCGGCAGCTTGCTGCTGGGCGTGGCGCCGGCCGGCGTCACCAGGCAGGCCTTGCGCGGATTGCCCTTGGCGTCGGTCCAGGAGAGAGTTTCGGCGCCGTCCTGCGCGCAGAAGTTGAGCACGTCGAGCACGTCGCCGAGGGCGCCGCTGATGGTGATTGGCGTCGAATCGGCGGCGGGCGCGTCGCCGTAGGGGACGTCGCAGTTCTGCGCGTCGCTGGCGCCGGGACCGCTGGACGCCTGCGCCGCTTCGGTCGGCGTTGCCGGCAGGTTGAAGCTGTCGGCGCCGCCGCTGCTGCCGTTGTTGTTGCCGCCGCCGCAGCCCGTCAGGCCAAGCGCCGCCAGGGCGAACACGCCCGCGAGTGTCCTGAGCCGCATCTTGTTCTCCTCCGTCCCTGCCGCCGGCCGGCATGGAATGCCGGTTTGCACGGTGCGGTTAGCATGCCACAGCGGCCGGTTGCGGGAGAGGTAAGGCGGCCGGAGCGTTGACCGCGGGCGGGAAGCAGCAGGGAAGCACCCGGCGGCCTGTGGGGGACAGGGAGCGGCTCCGGCCGCCTTGCCGGTAAGTGCCGGAAGGCGCGCGAAAGGTTGCCCGCCGTCAGGCCGGTGTGGCCTCCATCTCTGCCAGCAGGTCCGCGAGGCGTGCTTCGAGCGCGGCCGAGGCGGCGCCCATCGGCGCGCGCAACAGATTGCGGACCAGCCCCTGCCGCGCCAGCGCTGCCTTGACACCAGCCGGATTGGGCTCGGCGAACAAGGCCTGGATCAGCGGCCACAGGCCGTGGAACAGGCGCCGCGCCTGGTCGAGACGGTTGTCGCGTACGGCCTGGTACACGGAAGTGTAGCGCTCGGGGTGGATGTGCGCGGCGGCGGCAATGGCGCCGCTGCCGCCTGCGCACAAGGTGGTGAGGATGTTGCCGTCCTCGCCGGCCAGCACCTGCAAACGGGTGCGGGTGATCAGGTCCAGGGTCAGGGCGCTGCTGCCGCCGCAGTCCTTTACCGCCTGGATGTTGGGATGCGCGGCCAGGCGCTCGAAGGTCGGAAAGTCGATGGCGACCCCGGTGCGGTAGGGGACGTTGTAGGCGACCAGCGGGCAGTGGGCGCGGTCGGCGAGGTCGTGGAAATAGTCGCCGATGGCGGCCTGCGAGGGGCGCACGTAGTACGGTGGCGGCACCAGCAAGCCGGCCAGCGGGCGGCGGCGCAGCGCCACGAGCTGGGCATGCAGGCGCGGCCGGTGCGGACCGCCCAGGCCGAACAGCACCGGCGTGCCGGGCACGGCGGCGAGCACCGTGTCGAGCGCGGCCAGCTGCTCGTCCTCGTCGAGTGCGTGCGCCTCGCCGGTCGATCCGCAGACGACCAGGCCGGCGACCTTGGCAGCGAGGTGCCGGGCCAGCGCGTGCAGCGCGGTGTGATCGATGGCGCCGTCGGCGCGGAACGGGGTGACCAGCGGAATCCAGATGCCGGTGTAGCTTGGGGTGCTGCTCATGTCATTCTCCAGTACGTGTGTCGTCCGACCGTATTCGGTCAGGCGGCTGGAGAGTCCTTGCAGAAAATACCGCTACGGCGCGCAGTCCCGTCAGCTCGCCTGACGGGACACGGGCCCGGTCAGGTGAGCCCGTGTTTTTTGGCCTGCGTGCGCGCCGCCGCGCCGCGGTTGCGGCAGGGGTGGACGGCGAAAGAGGCGGCGCGGTTCATGGCGCGCGCAGTATCGGCGGGCGTGGCAGGGCCGTCAATGCACAGTTGCGGCATCACGAAGCGGCGCAGCTGGGCTTGAGGCAATGCCGCGGATGCCCGTGCCGCCGGGCGATTCAGGTGCGTGCGGCGCGAGTTTTTCCGCCGGGCGGTTGACGGTGGACTCGAAAACGAAGCAGTGAACGGCCTACACTGGCCGCCTGTTCCGGCAGGGGATGCTAAGGATGAGCGAGTACGCGGCCACGGAAATCCGCCGCCTGGTGTGGTCGGGTTTCTACGACGCGCCGGAGGTGCGCGAGATCGTGCTCGATGAGATTTTCGAGCCGGGCGAGGTCGACCCGGAGTGGATCGAAAAGCGCATCGACGAGGAGTTCGCGCGCAAGCTGGAGGTGGAGCGCGCCTGGCCGGTGGTGACGGATTGCGACAAGCTCGACCGCGCCTTCGACGAGCTCAACGGCATGGGCATCATCGCGCTGCAGAACGCCGGCTATACCCAGGACGAAGGCATCGAGGATGTCACCGAGATGTACGAGGAACTGGGCGGCGAGGACTCACTGGTGGAAGGCTACTGCTTCTACCACGGCCAGGATCTGGAACGCGCCGTCGACGGCCAGGGCCTGCTGCTGACCTTCGGCGACATTCTCGGCAACGAGGCCAAGGGCGAGGAGATCGGCGAGCGCATCGTCGAGGTGCTGCACCAGCATGGGCTGGCGGTGAACTGGTCGGGAACGATCGAGGAGCGGATCGAACTGCCGGAGATCGAGTGGCGGCGGCGGAATTTGAAGTGAAGCGTTAACGCGCCGAGGCCACCGCCGCCGCTGCTGGCAGCGGGGCGCCGCCGAGCGCCAGATACAGCTGAGCCGTGTCCTGGTAGCGCTGAGCCTGCGCCCGCACATAGCCGAGGCGCGCCTGCTGGTAGAGGCGCTCGGCGTCCAGCACCTGCAGTACGCCGCTGTTGCCGACCTGGTAGCTCTGGCGCGTAAGGTCGAGGTTGGCGGCCGCGGTGTCGAGCGCCTTCTGCTGCGCGGCGAGCTGCTCGGCGTCGTGGTCCAGCGCGGTGAGCACGTCGGCGACCTGGCCGAACGCGTTCAGCACCGCCTGCTCGTAGTCGGCCACCGCGGTCTTCGCCGCGGCCTGGGCGCCACGGCGCTCGGCGCGCAGGGTGCCGCCATCGAAGATCGGGCCGGTAAGGCCGGCGGCCAGACCCCAGGCATTGGCGGACTTCTCGAACAGGTGCGACAGCTGTGTCGACTGCTGGCTGGCCGAAGCGGTCAACGTCAGCTGCGGATAAAGGCGCGCGGTGGCGACGCCGACGTTGGCGACGGCGGCATGGACGCGCGCTTCGGCGGCGAGGATGTCCGGGCGACGGTGCGCCAGCTCGGACGGCAGGCCCAGCGGCAGGTTCTGCGGCAGTTTGAGCCGGTCGAGGTCGAAATCCGGGGCGGTCCAGGCGGCCGGCGCCTTGCCGGCGAGGATCGCCAGCGCGTGGCGGGCCACACTGAGCTGCTGGCGCAGCGGCGGCAGCAGGGTCTGGTCGTTGGCCAGCTGGCTCTGCGCGCTCAGCAGGTCGATGCGGCTGACGGTGCCGGTGTCGAACGCGGTCTGGGTCAGCGTGGCGTTCTTCTGGTCTTCCTGCAGCAACTGCTCGACTGCGGCGATCTGCGCGCGCAGCGCGGCGATGTTCAGCGCCTGCTGGACGACGTTGCCGGTGACGCTCAGGTAAGCCGCTTGTGCCTGATAAGCCTGCGCCTCGGCCAGGGCCTGCTGCTGCTCGATGGCGCGGCGCTGGCCGCCGTTGTAGTCGAGCACGTAGCTGACGCTCGGGCCCACCGAGAAATAGGTAAAGGGCGGAAACACCTGGCTGCCGCTGAACTGCGCGCCATATTTGTTGCGGCCGGCGCCGAGGCTGCCGCTGAGCTGCGGGTAGAGCGCGCCGCTGGCGGCGGTGACGGCTTCCTGCGCCTGCGCCAGGTTGGCCTGGGCGGCGGCGAGGCTGCGGTTGCCCGCCAGCGCCTGCAGTACCGAGCGGTTCAGCTCGGGCGAGCCGAAGCCGGTCCACCAGTCGGCCGAGGGATTGCCGCCGGAGATCAGCTGCTGGCCGCCGGTGCTGCCGAGGTGGCCGAGCGTCTCGTTGATGTAGGCCTGGTCGGTGGTCGCGGCCGGGCGCTGGAAGTCCGGGCCGACGGTGCAGGCGGCGAGCAGGGCGGCGCTCGCCGCGACGGCGGTGCGACGGAACACGAGCATTTTCTTGTGCATGGGCTTACTCCATCGCCATGGCCGGGGCTTCGTCGCCCTTGGCCGGCTTGCGCGCAATGCGCACCAGCAGGAGCAGCGGCAGGGTGGCCAGGGTGAGGATGAACATGAGCTGGAAATCGTCGATGTAGGCGATCATCGCTGCCTGCGTGGTGAGGCCGGCGTTGAGCGCGGCGGTGCCGCTGTGGCTGGCGAGCTGGGCGGCGAGGTTCGGGTCGCGCGCCAGCAGGTTCCAGGGCGAGACGTGCTCGGCCAGGGTGGCGTGGACGATCTGGGTGTTGCTGACCAGCAGGGCCTGCACGGCCGAGATGCCGACGCTGCTGCCAATGTTGCGGGTCAGGCTGAAGAGGGCGGCGCCCTCGTTGCGCAGCTCCGGCGCCAGGGTGGCGAAAGTCAGGGTGGCCATCGGCACGTAGGCGATGCCGGTGCCCAGGCCCTGGAACACGCCCGACCAGAACACCGGCACGCCGTTCATCTGGATGTCGAAGCGCGTCATCAGCCACAGCGACAGCGCGGTCAGCGCAAAGCCGGTGCCGATGATCAGCCGCGCGTCGATGCGCCCGACGATGCGGCCGACGATGAGCATCGCGGCCAGTGAGCCGAGGCTGCGCGGCGCGGTGAGCAGGCCGGCCTCGTACACCGGGTAGCCCATCAGGTCCTGCAGCAGCGGCGGGAGCAGCGCCAGGGTGGCGAACAGCACGATGCCGATGACGAAGATGAAGACGTTGCCGGTGAGGTAGTTGCGGTCGGCGAACAGCGAGGGCCGGATGAACGGCGCGCGGCTGGTGGCGCTGTGCACCATGAACAGGTAGAAGGCCAGGCCGCAGACCGTCGCCTCGGTCCAGATCTCGGCCGAGCTGAACCAGTCCTTGAGCGGGCCGCGGTCGAGCACCAGCTGTAGCGCCGCGATGGCGATGCTGAGAAGCGCGAAGCCGAAGAAATCGAAGCGGCTGCGGCGGGTCTGGCCTTCCTCCATGTAGATCAGCACGCCGAGGAAGGCGAGGATGCCCAGCGGCAGGTTGATGTAGAACACCCAGCGCCAGCTGTAGTTGTCGGTGAGCCAGCCGCCGAGGATGGGGCCCAGCATCGGCCCCAGCAGCACGCCCTGGCCCCAGGCAGCCATGGCCCGACCATGGTTCTCGGGTGGGTTGATGTCGAACAACACCGCCTGCGACATCGGCACCAGCGCGGCGCCGGCCGCGCCCTGCAGGAAGCGGAACAGCACGATCTGCGGCAGCGACTGCGCCAGGCCGCAGAGCATCGAGGTGAAGGTGAACGCGGCCACTGAAACCAGGAACAGGCGTTTGCGGCCGACCACCCCGGCGAGCCAGCCGGTCAGCGGCGTCATGATCGCGGCGGCGACGATGTAGCTGGTCAGAACCCAGGTCATCTGGTCCTGGGTGGCGGACAGCGTACCCTGCATGCGCGGCAGCGCGACGTTGGCGATGGTGTTGTCCAGCGTCTGCAGGATCGAAGTCAGCATCACCGTGCCGGTGATCATGCCGCGGTGCGGGACCGCCTGGCCTGGGGCGCTCATGGCTATGTGCCGGTCCGTCCCTGGCTCAGTGCTGGCCGCCGCCGAACAGGCTGCGGCGGTGGCCGGTGTCGACTTCGACGGTGGCGCTCAGGCCGGTATGCAGCGGCAGGCTTGGATCGGCGTCTTCCAGCTCCAGGCGCACCGGCAGGCGCTGCACCACCTTGACCCAGTTGCCGGTGGCGTTCTCCGGCGGCAGCGCCGAGAACTGCGAGCCGGTGCCGGGGGACAGGCTGGCGACTTTGGCCCTGAAGGATTTGCCGGAATAGGTGTCGATCTTCACCTCGGCGCTCTGGCCGGGGCGCATGTAGGTGAGCTGGTCTTCCTTGAAGTTGGCCTCGATCCACACGTCCCGGGTCGAGATCAGCGCGAACACCGGCGCCGCGGCGTTGATGTGGTCGCCGGGCTGGAGTTGCTCGACCTTGGCGACGATGCCGTCGTAGGGCGCGACGATGCGGGTGTAGGACAGGCTCAGCCTGGCCCGGTCCAGCTCGGCCTGCGCCTGCTGCACGCTGGGATGCTGGTCCGGGTCGAGGTCGGGCTTGCCGTCGAGCATGGCCAGCACGCTGGCCGCCTGCTGCTGCGCGCCGGCGGCGGACTGGCGCGCGGCGTCGAGCGCGTGCTGCGCCTGGTCGAACTGCGCCTGCGAGGCGATGCCTGAAGCGAGCAGCTTTTTCTGGCGGTCGTACTCGCGCTGCTGGTACGCCAGAGTGTCCTGCGCCGAGCGGAGGCTGGCCAGCTGCTGCTGGTAGGCGGCCTTGCCGGCGACGACCTGCAGGCGGGTAGTGCCGAGCTTGGCCTGGGCTTCCGCCACGGCGATGCGGTACGGCGCGTCGTCGAGGCGGAACAGCAGATCGCCCTGGCGCACCCGCTGGTTGTCGTGCACCGCGACTTCGATGACCTGGCCGGAAACGTTGCTGCTGATCGAGGCGCGCGCCGCCTGGACGTAGGCATCATCCGTGGTCATGGTGCGGCCGCCGAGCAG
The DNA here is from genome assembly GCA_964458725.1 of uncultured Nevskia sp. Lineage (GTDB taxonomy): Bacteria > Pseudomonadota > Gammaproteobacteria > Nevskiales > Nevskiaceae > Nevskia. The sequence goes on from CAYWPB010000041.1 coordinate 8,681, forward strand.
CCAGAACAGTCCGGCGCCGAGGGCGACGACCAGCACGCCGCCCAGCATCAACGGCAGGCGCAAGCGCTCGGCCCGGCTGCGGGAGTCGGTGGCGCCGGTGGCGCCGTCAATGGCGGGAGAAGTCGCGTTCATGGGCTTGCCTTGGTCTTGCCGACGCGCTTGGCGGCGGCGGTCTTGCCGGGTGCTGCGGCGACCGGAGGCGCGCAGGGCACCGCCGGTTCGGCGTTGGGCACGAGATTGGTGAGGTTGTGGTGGATGCGGCCGAGCAGGCTCATCAGGGTGTCGCGCTCGGCGCCGCTGAGGCCGGCGAGGGCGGCGGCGCGGGCGCGGTCGGCGATGCGCCAGATCTCGTCCAGCACCGGGTAGGCGGCGTCCTTCATATAAAGGCGGCGCGCGCGGCGGTCGGCCGGATCCTGGCGGCGCTCGATCCAGCCGTCCGCCTCCATGCGGTCGAGGATCCGCACCAGGGTCATCGGATCGGTGTCGGTGAGATAGGCCAGGCGCACCTGGGTGAGGCCCTGGTTGCGCTGCAGGTAGATCAGCACCTTGCACTGCGCCATGGTGAGGTTGAGGCCGGTGGCCTCGCGCTCGAAATTGAGGGCGGACAGGCGCGACACGTCCTTGAGCAGGAAGCCGAAATTGCGCAGGGAATCCATGGGAATGCCGGATGGAAATGAATCGTAGGATATAATATCACTTGATATTATTTATTCAAGAGAGCTTTACCCTGGAGCTCGCGAAAAGCGGATCGGTGCCGCTACGCTAAGGCGATGCCGCAGTCGCGGCGCATTCGAGGGTGGCATGGGCCATTGGCAGTCGCTGGCGGGGCTGGCGGTGAGCGGGGTGCTGGCGGCGTTCCTGCTGGCGATCGGGCTGCGCGGGCTGATCCACCGCCGACCGTTCCTGATCTCCTCGCGCTGGCTGTTCCTGTTGTGCGTGCTCGCGTTCGCACCGGGGCTGCGGCCGTTCCTGGCGCAGACCGGCGCCATTTCACCGCTGGCCTGGATGAACCTGGTCATGTTGTTGCTGTTCGGCGTGGCGATGTGGCTGGTCACGGCGGGCTACTCGGCCTTCGGCGTCACCGAGGCTTCGTTCCGTCAGGGCTTGTACGAGGCCCTGCGCCGGCGCGGGTTGCCGTGGGAGGAGGCTGTCGGCGGCATGAACCTGCCGACCGAGGATGCGGCGGTGCAGGTCGGCGTGCACAGCTGGATCGGCACGGCGCAGATCAAGGTGCTGCCGCGCGGGCGCGCCTCCCTGTTGCGCGACATCGCCGCCGGCATGAATGCCTACTACCGCTCGGCCACCGTGCCGGTGAACCTGGTGCCCTGCCTGGTCTACGCCGCGTTCGGCGGGCTGCTGCTGGTGTTCGCGGTGTTGCTGCTCTGATGCGCGGCACGGTCTTGGCGGCCGTCGGGCTGCTGCTGGCCGGGCTGGGCTGGTGGTGGAGCCGGCCGGACGTAGCGACGTCGCCACCGCCTGCACCCACGGCGACGTTGCCGCAGCCTGCCAATTCCGCCACTCCGGCCGCCGTGGCGGCGGTGCTGGCCACGCCGCCAGCCCCCGCCGCGAAGCCGCCCCCGGCGGCGCGGGCTATACCACTAGTGGACCTGGGACACCGGCGCCGCCTGCAGCAGGAATTCATGGAGGCGACCGACTGGCTGGCCTTCGTGCGGCGGCAGCTGCCGGAGGCGCGCGCCGGCGACAGCGAAGCGGCGCTGATGATCGCCAATGCCCTGAGCATCTGCGGCGGCATCGAGAAGCGGGCGGCCGCCGCGGCCAACGGCAAGGGCGAGGAGGGCGAAGACAGCGAATCCGGGCGACGCTTCTGCGCCGCCCTGCTGCAGGCGCCGCCGGACGAAGTAGGCACTGCCGCGGACTGGCTGCGCCAGGCGGCGGAGCAGGGCAACGGGCTGGCGCTGCTGAGCCGCGCGGACGACGCGGATTTGGGGCGCAGCATCGAGCAGCGCATCGCCGATCTCCACGCGGCGATCGCCTCGGCCGATCCGACGGTGGTGAACCGCCTGATTTTGGCGGGCTACGCCGACAAGCACACCGAATATCCCGTTAGCACTCGTGATTTCAGGATGAACACAGCCGAGTCGGATTTGGTGGTCTGCGCGCTTGGCTATGACTGCGGCGTCAACGGTCCGGTCTACGACGGCATGTACTGCAAGCGCAAGGGCTGCCTCCATGCCGACGGAGTGGAGCGCTACTACGAGCTGTCGATGAGCCCGGAGGATTACGCCGAGGCGCAGAACTACAGCCGCCAGCTGGCGGCGCGGGCGACCAGCGGGCGCTACGATTGGCCGGAAGCGCAGCTGCTGGAGCGCCAATTGAAGGCGGTGGGGAGTGGCGACGAGACGGGTGAAGCCGGCAGACAACCCGAGTAGGGGCGGCCGGGGGAGGGGAAGATGGGCAAACGGGCGATGGTGACGGTGGGCGCGGCGCTGCTGGCCGGCTGCCGGATCTGGTCGGCGGGCGACGATCCGGCCGGGCGCGACCTGATGCCGCAGGCGCAGGCGGTGCTGGCGGCGGTGAACCAGTACGCGCGGGCCAACGGCAAGGCACCGCCGGAGCTGGGCGCGCTGGTGCCGGATTATCTGAAAGCGCTGCCGGCGCAGCCGGTGCTGGACTATTCGGCCAAGCGCGGCACCCTGGTGTTCAACTATCCGACGAGCTGGCCGCCAGGTTCGACCTCCGCCTGCCAGGCCAAGATCGGAGACAGCGCTTTCCACTGCGCGGTCTACAACTAGTGTCGGTGTAAACTAGCCGCATCGTCCGCCAGCGCCGCCGGCGGCGCAGCTTGCAGGATTGGATGAATTCAAGGTTACCCCGCTCGCGCCGCTCCGGCACCGCCCAGATCGGCCGTGGTTCGCAAGTGGTCTTCGGCCTGCCCGAAACCTTCGAATCGGTCCGCGACACCTTCGAGGAAAAGCGCTCCTTCACCCGCCGCATCATGGTCGCCGGCGCGTTGGTGCTGCTGCTGAGCGGCCTGCTGGTGGCGCGGCTGGGGCAGATCCAGCTGGTACAGCACGACTACTACACCACCCGCGCCGACGACAACCGCATGCGGCTGATCCCGGTGCCGCCGGTGCGCGGCCTGATCTACGACCGTAACGGCGCGCTGCTGGCGCAGAACCAGCCGAGCTTCGTGCTGGAAGTGACTCCGGAAAAGGTGCAGGGCCTGGAGAACACGCTGGCGCGGCTGGCCGACCTGATGCAGCTCAGCGACCGCGACCTGGTGCGCTTCCACGACCGCATGCGCAAGATGAAGCGCTACATGGCGGTGCCGCTGCGCACCCACCTGTCGATGGAGGAGGTGGCGCGCTACGAGGTGAACCGCTACGACTATCCGGGCGTGGACGTCAGCGCGCAGCTGGCGCGCGATTACCCGATGGCGGACGTGACCTCGCACCTGATCGGCTACGTCGGCGGCATCTCCGACGCGGACTACGCCAGCCTCAACGAGAGCGAGTACCAGGGGCTGACGCAGATCGGCAAGGCCGGCATCGAGCGCAGCCACGAGGACGAGCTGCGCGGCATGCCGGGCAACAAGGTGATCGAGGCCAACGCCGCCGGCAAGCGGCTGCGCGACCTGCCGGGCCAGGGCACCCTGCCGGCTTCGGGCGAGGACCTGTTCCTGAGCATCGATGCCAAGCTGCAGGCCGTGGCCGAGGAGGCCTTCGGCGACCTCGACGGCGCGGCAGTGGCGCTGGACCCGAAGACCGGCGAGGTGCTGGCGCTGGTGAGCAAGCCGGGCTTCGCCCCGGCGCCGTTCGTGGAAGGCATCGACGGCGACAGCTACAAGGCGCTGCTGGAGGACCCGGACCGGCCGCTGTACAACCGCGCCCTGCTCGGCACCTATCCCTCCGGCTCGACCATCAAGCCGTTCCTGGCGCTGGCCGGCCTGCATTTCGGCACCATCAACCCGGAAAAGCCGGTGTTCGATCCGGGCTATTTCCAGCTGCCGGGCGTGGCGCGCAAGTACCGCTGCGACAAGCGCCAGGGCCACGGCTGGCTGGCGCTGGACCAGGCCATCGCCCAGTCCTGCGACGTTTACTTCTACCAGGCGGCGGTGAACCTGGGTATCGATCACATCGACGAAGTGTTGAACGAATTCGGTTTCGGCCATATCACTGGCGTCGACATCCCCAACGAGAAGGCCGGCATCCTGCCCTCGCGCGAGTGGAAGCGGCGCGTGCGCCACGACAGCTGGTACCTGGGCGAGACGGTGAACATGGGCGTCGGCCAGGGCTATTTCACGGTGACGCCGATCGAGTTGGCACTGGCGGTGTCGCGCCTGGCGATGCATGGCGGCGGCTATAAGCCGCATCTGGTGCACGCCCTGCGCGACCCGCTGACCGGCGACCAGAAGGCGGTGGTGCCGGAGCCGCTGCCGCCGATCAAGGCCATCGAGGAGGCGACTTACCAGCGCGTCATCAAGGGCATGACGATGGTGACCTCGACCCCGACCGGCACCGCCTATGGCGTATTCAAGGACGCGCCCTACACCTCGGCCGGCAAGACCGGCACGGCGCAGGTGGCCGGCCTGCGCCAGGACGAAACCTACGCGCCCAAGCTCGATATGGTGCAGAAGAAGCTGCGCGACCATGCGCTGTTCGTCTGCTTCGCGCCGGTGGAGGACCCGAAGATCGTGGTGGCGGTGGTGGCCGAGCACGCCGGCTTCGGCGCCCACTCGGCGGCGCCGGTGGCGCGGCAGATGCTGGACCAGTACCTGATGGGCAAGGTGCTGTACCTGACGCCGCAGGCCAAGGAAGCTGTCACCGCGCAGGACAGCGTGCCCGACGAATCCGACAGCGATGCGGATGAGAACGCCGCCGACAGCAATGCGCAGGAGCCGGTGCAGCCGGGGCGCGACGCGCCGCCAGTGCCGCAGAACTAGCTAGCCTGATCGATGTAGGTCGCCCTTCAGGGCGACTGCGCGATGTCGCCCCCCGACTAAAGCATTCGGGGGCAGGCTCTGAAGGGCGACCTACATCGAAATGGTCGCAGGTCCCCTACCGCGCAGTCTTGTCCTTGAAGAACGCCCAGGCTTCCTCGGCGCTTTCGAAATCCCGGTTCTGGGTGCCGACCAGCTGCCGGTAGAGCCAGCCGTAGTGGTAGCGCAGGCTCGGCTCGACGTGGCCGCCGTTCTGGATGGTGATCATCTCGACCTGCGGGCCGCGCGCCGGACCCCAGCTGAGGCGGGTGGCGCGGGTTGGATCGTCGGCCGACTGGTGCGGGAAGCTGGCGCTGATCGCCGGGGTATTGGCCAGGCCGTCCACCCCGAGCCAGAAATCGCGGGTGGCGTCGGCGCCGATCACCGTGCCGGTCTTGTGGCCGCTCAGGCCGGCCTTGCCGCCCAGATAAGGCACCACCGGGTCATCGGTGCCGTTGATCAGCAGCACCGAGACCGGCACCGGGCTGGCGCTGCAGGCGCTGCGGCCGGCCATGGTGCCGGAGACGGCAGCGATGGCGGCGGGAGCCGGCCGCAGCTCGAGAGCGAGGCGATAGGCCATCATCGCGCCATTGGACATACCCATGACGTAGACGCGGCGCGGATCGGCGCGGCCGGACTGGACCAGGCTGGCGATCACGGCGCGGGCGAAGGCGACATCGTCGGCACTGGTGTCTTCCACGGCGTCGAGGCGGCAGTCATGCCAGCCGGTGTGGTCATCGCCGCCTTTCAATCCCTGCAGGGCGGCGACGAGGATGTGCTCGCGCTCGGCGATGCCGAGCCAGGCGGACAGCGGCGAAGGGGCGGCGCCGGCGCCGAGGGCGTTGGCGGCGGTACCGAGATGGCCGTGCAGGACCAGCACCAGGGGGCGCGGGCCCGCCGGCGGGCTGTCGGGCGTCACCAGGATGTACTGGCGCTGCAGGCCGTCAGCCGCAACCGTGGCGTTCAGCTGGCTGGCGGCCTGGGCCGTGGCGGCGCAAAACAGGGACAGCGCGGTGCAGCAGCGAACAAGGGTGCGAAGCTTCATGAGCGGCGTTCCGGGTGCGTGCTGCGCGGCAGTACGCCAGAAGATGGCTTGCTGGCGGCTGAATCCAAACGATACCCGATGATACGCCGGCGAGATGAAAGCCTCGCGCAGGCCCTTGCTATGCTGATGCGGGATGAACGGGGGGCCGGGGATGAGCATGGATCTGCTGAAGCTGCCGCCGGATTTGCAAGCACGAGTCAAGGCCGAGCTGAGGCCGGGCGAGGTGGTGACCTGGGCCTCGCAGCCGCTTCCGGCACGTTATGCGGCGAAAGCGGGCTGGAGCTGGCTGTTCTTCGTGCCGTGGACGGCGTTCGCCATCTTCTGGATTTGCGGCGCGGCGGATTTCCAGGTGCCCACGTTCACCCGCGGGCGGGATTTTTTCGCACTGTGGGGCCTGCCGTTCGTGGCGATCGGCGTGGCGGGCTTGAGCTCGCCGCTGTGGCTGCGCCGGGCGGCTGAAAAAGTGGTCTACGTGGTGACCAGCCAGAGGGCCTTCTCGATCGAGGGCTGGCGCACGCTGACAGTACGCAGCTACTTGCCGGCGCAACTGGCGAGCATGACCCGGCGCGAGCGCGCCGACGGCAGCGGCGACCTGGTCCTGGCGCTGGAGCCTTATTCCGGCAATCGCGGCATGGTCAATACACGTGAGCGCGGCTTTCTCGGGCTGGCCGAGGTGAAGCCGGTGGCGCGTCTGCTGGAAGACCTGGCGCAGCGCCAGAAAACCTGAAGTCCGCATCTTGTGGCCGCGCGTTCGTCGTGCGGCTCTTGCCGCGCCGCATTGGCTAGCATCCGCCGCGGGATCAACTTGCGGGAGCCTGACGATGTTCGATGCGGAGACGCTGGCGGCGCTGGCCGCCTTTCCGGACCGGCTGGAGCGCTGTCTGGCGGCGGTGCCGGCGCGGTACATGAGCTGGGCGCCGTCGTCGTGGGACGGGATTCCCAGCGAAACCCTGACGCCGCTGGAGCAGGTGTGCCATGTGCGCGACATTGAGCGCGACGGTTACCTGCTGCGCTTCCGCCGGCTGCTGGATGAGGAGCAACCGCTGCTGGAATCGATCGACGGCTACGCGCTGGTGCGCGAGCGGGACTACGCCCACGACGATGCGCGGCGCGCGCTCGCCGCATTGCGCGCAACGCGGGCCGAGACGGTGGCGCTGCTGCGCGGGCTGGACGTTACGCAGTGGAGGCGGCGCGGCACTTTCGAGGGCTATGGCGTGGTCACGGTGCGCGGCCTGGCGCACTACCTGTGCAGCCACGACCACCAGCACCTGTCGGGCCTGCAGTGGCTGCTGGGGAAGATGGAGGAGTAGCGGTGGGCTGACAGCCACGCTGGCGGGCGTGGTGGGCTGACCGAAGTTCAGGAAAACTCAGGCGGCGTGGGCGCTGGCCGGCTCGTCGGCGATGACGCTGACCGCAGCCGCGTTTTCCTCGGGGTGGATGAGATGGATGTTGCCTTCGAAGTCCTCGGCCAGGGCGGTGCAGGAATCGACCCAGTCGCCGCAGTTGTAATAGGTGACGCCTTCGCCGAGATCGCGGATTTCGGGGTGGTGGGTGTGGCCGCAGACCACGCCCTGCAGGCCGGCGCGCTCGCAGCGACCCTGCATGCGCATGTCAACGCCGCAGACCAGCTGCACCGCCGTTTTGACGAACTCCTTGGTGTTGCCGGCCAGATGCAGGCCCGGCCGGCCCAGGCCGGCGCGGGCGCGGTTGACGACGGCGTTGACGGCGATGAGCAGGTTGTAGAGGCGGTCGCCGGCCTGTGCCAGCCGCGGCAGGCGGGTGATGAGGTCGTCGTAGATGTCGCCGTGCAGGACCAGCAAGCGACGGCCGTCGGCGGTGGTGTGGACCGTCTCGTGCGCGAAGTGGATTTTGCCGAAGGGCAGCTCGCTGGTGATGAACTCGCGCATGAAGCCGTCATGGTTGCCGGTGAGATAGCAGACGCGGGTGCGGTGGCGGGCTTTGGCGATGACGGCGCGGATCACGCGGCTCTGTTCGGGCGTCCAGTAGAAGTGGGCGCGCATCTTCCAGCCATCGAAGATGTCGCCGACCAGGTAGAGCTGCTCGCAGTCGTGGTTCTGTAGAAAGTCGGCGAGGCAGGCGGCCTGGCAGGCCGGCGAACCGAGGTGGACGTCGGAGATCCAGAGGGTGCGATAAGCCGTGCGGCGACGGGCTGCGGACATGCGATTCCCGGTTCCCTGGTGCCAGATGGCCCGCCGCGTCCTTGCAGGTGGCGCGGCAGGTACGTAAGGCTTCTGACGCCTGCCGGGCGGGAAGGTTCCAGGCGGATTGAAACAGGAGAGCCGAAAAAAAGCGGGCTGGCCCTGGTATCGGCCAGCACGCTGAGTGCCGCTTCCTACTTCAGGAATTCCGCGACGCCGCCGTGGCGGGAGCAGGAGCCGCTGTGCTTCTGGGAATGGGAGTAGGTGCCGTCCTTGCACTTGGCGGTGGCGCCGGTGGGATCGGTGTTGCCGGCGTTGCTGCTGGCCGTCTTGGCCGGGGCGCTGCTGGCGGCAGCTGCGGCCGGTGCCGTCG
>CAYWPB010000042.1:0-16529 GCA_964458725.1 uncultured Nevskia sp.
CGCCGCCGCTGCGCGAAAAGACGGTGGAACTGGTGGCGCCGGCGCCGCGGGAAACCGAACAGACCGAGATCGCGCGCCTGCGCGAGCTGCTGGTGCAGCAGCCGGGGCGCGCCGACATCCGCCTGCGCCTGGCGCAGCGCATGTTCGAGGCGCGGCGCGCGATCGGCTTCGCCGAGGTGGCGCTGCCGCTGGAGAACGTGCTGAGCCCGGAGGCCTGGGAGCGGGTGCGCGCCATGGGCCACGAGCTGCTGCCCTCGGATTTCCGCTTCCAGCCGCAGAGCGGGCTGACCCCGGCGCCGGAGCTGGTGTCGCTGCTGGAGAAGAAGGGCACGCCGCAAGCGGCGCCGGCGGAGCAGGCGGCATCGATCGACTTCGACTTCCACGGCGAGATGGCGCGGGTCGACAAGGCGCGCAGCGACGTGTTCGGCAAGGGCGGCGGCGGCTCGGCCTAGGGGCTCCTAGGGCCGGGGCGGCAGCTCCGGCTGGCGCGCGGTGTAGACGTCGGCGCGCATGGCCTCTAGCCCGGCTACCACGGCATAACCCGGGTAGGGTAGGCCGAACGGCACCTCGACACTCTTCAGCAGCGAATAATGGTTGTAGGCCGCCTCGCTGCGCGTGCCCGGCGCGATCAAGGGCGAGATCAGCACCGCGCCGGTACGGCCGCCGCCGCGGCCGTTGATGCCGGGCTGCGCAGCGTTGGCGCCGGGCAGTTCGCCGCAACAGGCGCTGGAATCGCTCTGCGGGCCATTCGATTCGTCGAAGGTGACGACCAGCAGGCCGTCCTTGCGGAATGCCGGCGAGGCCAGGATACGCGGTACCCACTCCTTCAGAAAGGCGTCGGCCGAGACCAGGCCGCCCGGCCGGCCGTCGACGCAGGGCGAGTCGTGGCCGTCGTTGCACAGGCCCGGCACGATCAGAGCGAAATTCGGCGTGGTGTCGACGGCTGCGAGATCGGTGGCGAGCTGCTCCAGCCGCACCACGCCGCGACGGCAGCGCGCCGTGTCGTCGACGATGCGGTGCAGGTAGACGAAGGGATTGTGCTTGGTGGCGTACTGGTCGCCGGCCTGGGCCTTGCGCGCCGGATCCTCGCTGTTGAGGCTCGGCGCACCGCAGCTGGCCGGCTCGCGCTGCGGATTGTTGCCCATGTCCTCCATGTAGCCGCGCCAGCTCATGCCGACGGCTTCGAGCTGGTCGGGCAGGCTGGTCACGAAGGCCGGGTAGACGCAGCCGCGGCCGACGGCCTGGCCGTTGGCGTCGGTGGGGCCGGTGACGGTGAAGTCGGCGTAACTATGGCAGTCGGCCTGGGTCTCCGGCGTCGGCCCCTGGCCGCTGATCAGGGCGATGTAATTACCCTGGCTATTGTGGGCGGTGCCGTAGTAGTTGGGCAGCATCGCGCCGAGCGCCGGCAGGGTCTGCGACAGGTAGGGTGCGGCGCTGTGCTCGCCGAAGGAGTTGGCGTAGTCCTCATTCTCCAGCACCAGCACGAAGACGTGGCCGATGCGCGCGGGCAGCGTGGCCGGCTCGCGGCTGGCGGGGCCGCCGCAAGCGGCGAGCAGGATTGCCGCGGCCGCTGCCGCAAGCGTGGAACGCGCATGGCGCGGGGTGGGCATGGAAGAGTGTCCGCAGGCGGTGGATTGGCCGCAGTTTAAGACCGGCGTCGGGGCTGCTGCCATCGCCGGCTCAGCCCTTCTGCCTGGCGATGTACTCGTCCATGCGGCTGAGCAGGCGCCACCACTCGCTGCCGTCCTCGCGGTAGGTCCGGATCGCTCCGGCGCGGACCAGGATCTTGCGCAGCTCGTCGTCGCCGAACCCGCCGAGGTGCTTGCTGAGGGTTTCGAAGGACCGGTCGGTGTACGACTTGTGGCTGAGGAAATGGTGGGCGGTTTCCTCGGCCATGAAATCCGTGCGGTACTGCGTCCGCAGCGCCGCCAGCTGGTGCGCATGCAGCTGCCGGTTCAGCAGATAAGTGACGCCGCCGCCCAGCAGCGTGCCCAGAAGCGAAGCAAGAGTCGGATCCACTAGAGTCTCCCTGATGGCCATTGCCGGTCGCGCGGCGGCCGTTGTCGTCCGTTTGTCTCAGGTTACACCGGATGCGCCGGGGAGCGTTGTTCACCGGCCGCGCCATCCGCCACAATGCCGCCACGACCGATCACGCCAACCACCGTTCCCATGTCTCGTCTCCGCTTCGCCGGCCTAGCCTTCGTCTTCCTGTGGTTCTGCGGCGGCGGCATCGGCCATTTCGTCGCCACCGAATTCTTCGTCGGCATCGTGCCGCCATACATCCCCTGGCCGCTGGCCGCGGTCTACGTCAGCGGCGTGTTCGAGCTGCTCGGCGCCTTCGGCCTGATCCCGCGCGTTACGCGGCGCTGGGCCGGGCTGGGGCTGTTTCTGCTGATCCTGTGCGTGACGCCGGCCAACCTGTGGATGTGGCAGCACTCCGAGCTGTTCCCGAAATTCCCGCCGGCGCTGCTGGGCCTGCGCCTGCTGATCCAGGTGCTGCTGCTGGCGCTGGTGTGGTGGAGCACGCGGCCGCAACCGGTGGCGGGCCAGACCGCAAAGGTGTAGTCAGAGGCTCCCTAGTGCCCGTGTGCCAGCGCGGCCTGGCCGAACATGTTTTGCCGCAGCTCGGGATCGTTGAACTTCCACCACTGCCGTGACTCGTTGACCAGGTACTGCGCCTCGTAGGCGCCGAGGCTGAGGTCGTGATAGACGGTCACGCCGCGCTCGAAAGCCTGCGACTCGGGCGAGTAGAAATAGTCGACGTAGCTGCTGCGCCACAGCTGGCCGCGCATGTCGTAGCAATCGCTCCACAGTGGCAGCCAGGTGTCCTCGTCGATGTACAGGGTGCGACGGCTGTAGACGTGGCGCTCGCCCGCCCTGAGCCGGCCTTCCACCACCCAGACCCGGTGCAGCTCATAACGCTGGTAGTCGGGGTTGAGCGTGCCGGGCTGCACCAGCTCGCTGTATTTCAGCGCCGGATCGTTGATTTTGAACGCATGGTAGGGCACCAGCATCTCGCGCTTGCCCAGCAGCTTCCAGTCGAAGTGCTGCGGGGTACCGTTGAACAGCGACTCGTCGTCGACGGTGTGAAGGCCGGCCGGCGGCACGGCGTAGTCGGCGCCCACGTCCATCGCCTGCTTCACTCGGCGCAGGCCCGGGTTGTAGACCCAGGCGTTGAGCTGGCCGCTGGCGTAGTCGATCGGCGTGTCGCCGGAGCTGATGGTGCCCTTGTCGCGCTCCGGCAGGAGCTGCTCGTGGTAGAACCACGCCGCCTCCTGTCCCGCGGAGGGCAGCGGCGCGGCCAGCTTCGGGTCGTTCGCCGGCACCAGCACGCGCAGCCGGGTGCGGCCCCAGGCGACGGAACCGTTGCCATAGACGTCGGCGATGTCATAGGTCACCGCGTCGTTCCACTCGCCGGCGCCGCGCAGGGTGTTCCATACCGCCTCCAGCCCGCTCTGCGGAAACGGAAAAGGGATGCCGCCGAGCTGTTGCGTCGTGGCCAGGCCGTCGGCGCGCAGCCCTGCCGTCGCCGCGTTCTGCTTGACGATGGCGCAGACGCGGTCGGCGTAGCGGAAATCGCGGTGGCTGGGATAGACCGGCAGGCGGAAGTCCTGCGGGTACTTGCGCAGCAGCGCCTTCTGTCCCTCGCCGAGCTGCGCGGCGTACTGCCCGGCGTTCTGCGCGGTGACGGTGTAGAGGGGACGCTCCGCCGCGTAGGGCCCGGGGTCGTAGCCGTGAGGGTTGGCCATGCCGGGCCAGGCGCCGAGGAATTTGCCGGTCCAGGCGGCGACGCCGCCCTTGCTGCCGGCGCGCTCGGCGCCCATGCAGGTGTATTGCGGACCGTCGAGCTGCGCCAGCTTGTCGGAGGGGGCCTTGGCCGACGCGCAAGCGGCTGCGCTCGCCAGCGCGGCCGCAATATAAATCCGGATCAGTGTCGCGCCACGCATTGTCGTTCCCGTTGGCCAATCCCCCGGACTATTGTTCCGGGGCGGGACGCGGCGCCGCCTACCGCAGGAGGGTGAGGGAGCGGTTAAGGCCGTGACGTGCACGGAGAGTTTTACGGCCCTCTCCCCCAGCCCCTCTCCCGCGGCGCGGGAGAGGGGAGCGAATCATTTGCGCAGGCCGAGGGTGCTGGTGGTGCCGGAACGGCCGATGTCTTCCACGGCCGGAGCGGTGCCGAACAGGCGATCACCGCTGCCCATCGACACGCCCCACCAGTAGTTCTCGTTGCGGAAATGGTGGTAGCGGTGCTCACGCACGCGCTTCTGGTAATGGGCGAGGTCCGGGCACCAGGGGATGTGCGCCAGGAAATGGACCCACTCGTAGTGCAGGCCGAGCATGAGGTAGACCACTTCGCCGGTCAGCACCAGCTCCTTCCACGGCCACAGCGCCCACAGCAGCAGGGCGATGGTCGGCGCCGTTAATGCGTGCACGTGGCGCGGGATGAACACCCACTTCGGGTTCCACGGATCGGCATGGTGGCGGCGGTGCGTCACCGGCAGGTAGAAGTCGACGGTGCGGCCGAAGATACGGCGCGGCTTGTAGTGCAGCATGTAGACGTGGATCAGCCACTCGTTGACCGGGAAGTAGGCGATCACGCCCAGCGCCACCAGCGCGTCCTTCCAGCCGAACGGGTCCATCCACAGCCGCCAGGCGCCGAAGCCGAGGATGAAGGCGCTGATCAGCAGCGGGCTGGGGTGGGTCCAGAACATCGCCAGCGCGGCACGAAAGCTGCGCGGCAGGCTGTCGGGCGGGCGCATCGGGTTGCGCCGGGCGGTTTCCTCGGCCGCGATCATCACGCGGTCGTCGCTGCGCGGGCTGGTGTTCATGCTCATTCTCCTGCTGCGGCATCCAGCGTGCGTTCCAGCGCGCGGCGGCCGATTTCGACATGGCGGCGTCCGGCGGCGCGCGCGCCCTCTGGGTCGCCGTCCGCCACCGCCTGGGCGATGCGGCTGAGGCCCGCCAGGTCGCGGAACTCGGCTTCCATCACCCGCGTCAGCAGGCCCCAGACCTGGCGGTAGGTCTTCTGCATCGAATTGAAGGCGAGGCGGAAAGCGATATTGCCGCCGGCCATCACCAGGGCTTTCCAGAACTCGAAGCAGTGCTCCTGCAAGGCCGCCAGGTCGTCGCCGGCGGCGCGCATCCGCTCCAGGCGCGCCTTCAGTTCGGCGGCAAGCCTGGCGCCGCCGCGTTCGGCTGCTGCTGCGGCGATGTCCGGTGCCAGGGCCGAGCGCATCGCCATCACCGAACGCACCGCCGCGGCGCTCATGCGGCCGCGCTTGTCCACCAGCAGGCTGGGCAGCAATTCGAGTCCTCCTTCGTCCAGGTAGTCCAACACCACGTGGTTGCCGCCCTGGCGCACCGCAATGAGCTGCGCCTGCTGCAGACGCTTGATCGCCTCGCGCACGGCGCCGCGGTTGACGCCGAGCAGTTCCGACAGCTCACGTTCGGACGGCAGCGGGCTGCCGGCTGCCAGCTCGTGGCGGACGATCTTGTCCTTGAGCTGCAGGTAGACCGACTCCGACAGGGACTGCCGGGCAATCTGGCGGAACGGGGCTGGTGTGGACATGTTATCAACTTATCATACCAGTTATCGCCGAACAACCACCAATCTTCAGCTGAGTGCCGTTCATCTGCGGGTCGGGCGGATGTCCGCCCGGCGGTATCGCGGCGACGCATGGAAGGAGCGGCGCGGACCCGGTGCGTGCTGTTCAATGGGAAACATGGGCGGCGCCGGTTTGCGGCGTCGATTGCGCACCGGGGAGGTAGCCTTGTGAAGATCGAAAAATCCATCCGGGTCATGGTTCCCGAAGCAACGGAAGCGGCAGCGCTTCATTCCAGTTTCGGCCGGGTGCTATGGGCACCTGCCGGGCAGGGGTTTTCGGGTGGCCTGGTGGATGTATTGCGCTCCGCGGTGTGCCTGATGGTGTTCGTGCCGGCCTGCATTGTGGCCGGCGTGGCCGTCGCCGCTGCGATTTATATCCGCCTTGTCTATGCCCTGGTGAAGTAGACGGCGTGCCTGCCGCCCAGCGGGCAAGTGTCATATTTCACCTTGCGAGCAAAATCTTTTGCGACGCCCGCGTCATCGATTCCCACGCTGGGTGGTCCGCGCTATCCACAGCGCCTGTCGATAACTTTTGTACAACTCGTTCGCGCTCGCCCTGGACCGGCCGTGGTTGCGTGGTTTTCTACGGTTGTGACGATTTTCTGACCAGGGCGTGAAGCATGTGTAAGAAACGAATCACGCTGCACCGCAATAAAGCACGGCAACGCCGCCGCCAGTGGTTTCAGCGCTCCAGTTCATCCAGCGTTTTCGGCCAGTTGCTCTTCAATAGCCGCGACAAGGCGCGGTCGGCCAGCAGCCGTCCTTCGGTCTGGCAGCGGGCGCAGTAGTTGGCTTCGTTGTCGGCGTAAACGATGCGCTGCACCGGTGCGCCGCAGTCCGGGCAGGGCAGCTTGTAGCGGCCGTGCACCGCCATTTCCGGGCGGAACGCGGTGACCTTCTCCGGCCACTTGTCCGCGGCCTCGCGGCGCAGGCGCTCGATCCATTCGCGCATCACCGCCTGCGTCGCGTCGAACAGGCGCCGCATCTCCTCGTCCTTGATCGAACGGGTCTGCTTGAACGGTGACAGGCGTGCGCGATGCAGGATCTCGTCGGAGTAAGCGTTGCCGATCGCCGCGAGCACGGTGGGATCGGTGAGCGCGCGCTTGAGAGTATGGTTCTCGCGCGCCAGCGCGGTGGCGAAGTGCGCCTGGTCGGTCTCCATCACTTCCAAGCCGCCGCGTTCGAAGGCCTTGAGGGCTTCGAGCCCCTGCACCAGGTGCAGCGCGGCGCGGCGCTTGCTGCCATGCTCGACCAGCAGCAGGGTGCCGTGCTCGAAGTCGAAGGCGGCCAACCCGGAACCCTTGGGGATCGGCGCATCCGGTTTCTTCCAATGCAGGCGGCCGAGGATCATCAGGTGGATCACGGCGAAATACCCGCCTTCGAATTCGAATACCAGGCGCTTGCCGATGCGCGCGGTGCCGAGCAGACGGCGGCCGCCGAACTCGGCCGGCGCCGGCGCCACCGAGCGCAGCACGAAGGGGTTGCCGATGCGCAGGCACCGCAGCTTCGCGTCGCGCGCCATCGCTTCGATGCGCTCGAGATAGACGGTCAGGTCGGGCAGCTCCGGCATGCCCGCAGTCTACTCGTCCTCCGCCGCGGACCGCGCCTGGCTGCGCGGCATGCCGTTGACGCGCCGGGTGCGCTCGGGATCGAACTGCCAGGGGCTGCCCCAGGCCGGCGCGCTGTACACCAGGTAGTGCGGGAAGCGCGGGTCGGGCCGCTCGCGGCTGGTCACCAGGACGTTGCGTTCCAGGTCGAGATGGCCGAAGCCGTAAGGCACTTCCGGCAGGCGCAGGCCGACGTCCTCGCCCTGGTCGCGCAGCCAGGCGCGCAGGAAGAAGGCGGCGGCACCGAAGGGCGGGGTGGTGACGCGGTACCACCAGGGGCCTTCCCAGCGCTGGAACACGTAGCGGCCGAGCACCACGGCGCAGCGATCGGCGCTGCGCTGCAGCAGCGGCCTCGTGTCGCGCAGGCTGGCGGCGCCGGCTTCGATCATCGAGATTTCGCCGAGGGCCTCGCGCGGCGACTGGTGGTCCCGCTGGTAGTGGAGGAAGTGGCGGTCGCCGCGCGCTCCCTGCTTCGCCATGGTCTCGGCGCGGCGGGATTCGCGAATCAGCCACTCGCCGCCGGGAAAGCGCAGGCTTTCGCTGGCGCGCTCGACCAGGCGCGCGGGATCGATGGCGGACAGCGCCGGCGGAACGGAAGCCTGAAGCAGGGCAGGGCACATGACGGGACTCGCTGCGGCGGGCTGGATCGGCCCAGCAGCGAGGCTAGCGACGGCGCATGCCGGCGCCGTGCCGGACTTGTGCAAAAGCGGAGGAATCCGCGCCAGGGGCTCAGGGGCATTCGGCGAGGAAGGATTCGAGCGCCTGATTGAAGGCTGGTGCGTTCCACAGGTTCATGGCATGGGAGGCGGCGGGGATGGTGACGCGGTGCGCATAGGGCAACAGCCGATGCAGGGCGTCGAGCACGGCTGGATAAGGCTGCGGGCTGCGCGCGCCGCCGACCAGCAGCAGCGGCCGGGTCAGACGCAGCACGTCGTCGGCGGTGACCCGGGCATAGCTCTCCGCGGCCTGGCCGATCAGGGTGTTGGCGTTGTCGCGCATCATGCGCTTGATCGAAGGCACGGTGCGGGCCCAGGTGCCGGCGCCGCTGACGGTGTCGATGAACAGCTCCAGTCCTGCTTCGGCGCGGCCCTCGCGCAGCAGTTCCAGCGCGCGGCCGCGGAAGCCGCCGCGGTCGAGATCCTCGGCGCCGCCCGCGTCGCAGACGCGCAGGCCGGGTTCGGCGAGCACCAGGCTGCGCAGCAGTTCCGGCGTGGACTGCGCCATGGCGTAGGCGACGCTGCCGCCGCGCGAATGGCCGACCAGGTCGACCGGGCCCAGGTTCAGGCCGCGCACGAAGGCGGCGAGGTCGGCGGCGTGCTGCTCGACCGAGAAGTCCGCGCCGGTACCGTTCCAGGCTTCGGGCCAGTAATGACGCAGGCTCAGGGCGATGACGCGGCGCCGCACCCCCAGCGGCTCCATCTGCGGCGCCCAGAAGCGGTAGTCGCAAAGGCT
The DNA here is from genome assembly GCA_964458725.1 of uncultured Nevskia sp. GTDB lineage: Bacteria > Pseudomonadota > Gammaproteobacteria > Nevskiales > Nevskiaceae > Nevskia. The sequence goes on from CAYWPB010000042.1 coordinate 8,665, forward strand.
GCCGTGCACCAGCAGCAGCGCCGTGCCAGCACCGGCCTCGACATAGCTGAAATCGTAATCATCGATGCGCAGCGTGCGCGGGAAAGACTGGGGCATGTGGATCTGCAGGGCTGGTTTTTGTCGTCCTGCCGGGCATGGTCGGGGTATTCCTGCCGGCCGGCAAATCCGCCCGGGCCCTGCGGTGCATCCAAGCTGCATCAGACGCGGCGCCGTGGCGGTGCCGCCGGATTTTCGGGGGTTCCATGAAGCGCATCCGTTCCAGCCTGATCAGTCTGTTGTTCACCGCCGTTGTGGCGGTGCCGCTGCTGGCCTGCAGTCATCCGGCCCAGGGCCATGGCTTCGTCCATTTCGAGCGCCGCGGCATCAGCCTGCGCAACGGCAGCGTGCTGATCAAGGTCAAGGGCCGCGACACGGCGCGGATCAGCAGTGCCGGCGACCTGCGCATCGGCGACGCTGACATCGTGGTGTCGCCGCAAGGGCGGGAAGCTCTGGGCCGCTACAACGCCGTGGCGCAGGGCTTCACCGACCAGGCAGTGAATCTGGGCGTGGACAGCGCGGATTTCGCGCTGCACACCATCGGCCAGGTGTTCGAGGGGTTGCTGCAAGGCAGTCCCGATCGCGCCGGACGCGAAGCCGAGCAGGGCAGCCGCGTCATCGAGGCGCGTGCCCGGGCGTTGTGCCAGCGCATGCAGGAGTGGCGCCTGGCCCAGGAGGCGGCGGCCGAGGTCGTGCCCGAGTTCCGTCCCTACGCGGTGATCCGCAGCGACGACATCGACGACTGCCGGCCGGACCATGGTCGGGACCGCGCGCCAGGCGAGGCGCAGATCTCCAGCTGAATCGCCATGACGGCCGGCAGGTGGGTGGAACCGTGGCGCCGGAACCGCTGTCCACTGGACGCAGGTGCCGCTTCGAGCCTGACCGGCAAGGGTTGCGCCACGCCCGGCCGCAGGCTTCCGAGCGGTGTCCGGCGTTGTCCGATCGATTCCACTTCATGGAGGAAGGCAATGGACGTGTTGAAGAAAACCGCATTCGTTCTGGTTCTGGCCCTGGTCGGCGCCAGCTTGGGCGCCTGCAACAAGAACCAGGGCAGTTCCGGCCAGTCCGCCGCGCCGGCTGGGGCACAGAGCCCGACCACGACCGCGCCGGCCGAAGGAGCGTCGTCCTCGTCTTCCGGCGGCTCCTCGTCGTCTTCCGGTGGCTGAGCGGAAACCCGAAACCAGGCAGAACGGGCCGCGTGGGCGGCCCCTTTTTTGTGGCCCACGCCCGGGGATGGCCAGGCCCTAGGCGCCCGGCCCGGCTTGCGCTAGGCTGGTCGGGCCGCCCTGCCATGCCATTCCGTGCGCAGATTTGTTTCACAGCGGTGGAACCGTGGCATGTGCCGGACGGGCAACCTGTCTGGTCAGGAGGGCATGTCATGAGCGATTTGGACACCATCACGCTGCTCAATCGTCTGATCGTCACGTCCAAGAATGGGGAGGAGGCCTTGCGGGCGGCCGCTTCGGAAGCGCACCACGACGAGCTGAAACGCTCGCTGATGGAGTATTCGCAGTTCTTCCAAAAGGCGGCGCACGAGATGCAGGAAACGGTGCTGAAGCTCGGCGGACATCCGAAGGAGGTCGGCACGTTCGGCAACACGGTGCATCGCTGGGTGATGCACATGAAGGCGCTGACCGAGGGCCGCAACGAGGCGGTGATCCTCGACAGCGTCGAGAACGACGAGCGCGAAGCCGACGAGCGCTTCGAGGACGCGGTGAGCCAGTGGGAGACGCCGCCGGAAGTGCACGCCATGCTGGAACGGCAGCGCGACGAGGCGCGCCGGCGCCACGAGGCGATCCGCGAAATGCGGCTGAAGCTCGATACCTTGCACTGAGCGCAGTCGGTGCCGTTCCCGGGAGCCGCCGGGAACGGCGCCGGCACGGCTTACACGGGTACCGGTAATTTTTTCACGCTCGGCGAGGGGCGGATTGCTTGCCGCGAGCGGGGCTGTAGCGGCAAGCGTATGAGTGTGAAGCGGTTTTCCCAAAGCCGTGATGCTGGCACGCAACTCGCAACTCTGGTTATGGAACTCAAAGACATCCGACCATCAGGGAGCGAGACATGGCCGCGACTGCCCGACTCAGGCATCACCACGAACACCCGGCACGGAAGCCGGAATCGGTCGCCATCGACCCGGCCGCCCAGCCGCAGGACCACGTCCAGGCGGCGAACGACAGCAGCATCGCGGCCGAACGCGATGCCGACGAGCAGTTGGTGGCGCGCGCCCAGGCCGGCGACGAGATGGCCTTCGAGCTGCTGGTGCGCAAGTACCAGCAGAAGGCGATCCAGCTGGTGAGCCGCCTCGTCGGCGAGGCCGACGCGCCAGACGTGGCGCAGGAGGCCTTCCTCAAGGCCTATCGCGCGCTGTCCGGTTTCCGCGGGCAGAGTGCGTTCTACACCTGGCTGTACCGCATCGCCATCAACTCGGCCAAGAACCACTTGGTGTCGCGGGCGCGACGCCCGGCCGGCCAGGACATCGATATCGCCGACGCCGAGCTGTACGGCCACACCGGCCAGCTCAGCGATCTCGACACGCCGGAGTCGGCGCTGCTGGCGCAGGAGATCAAGGACAAGGTCACCGCGGTGATCAGCCGGCTGCCTTCCGATCTGCGCCAGGCCATCGTGCTGCGCGAGCTGGAAGGCCTGAGCTACGAAGAGATCGCCGGGACCATGCGCTGCCCGATCGGCACAGTGCGTTCGCGCATCTTCCGCGCACGCGAATCGATCGACGCGGTGGTCCAGCCGCTGCTGGACGCTTGAGCGGCCAGGTTCCCTATAGTCCGCGCAGCCCGCGGTACAGGCACAGGCCGCTGGCGCCGAGCAGGGCGATCAGGGTCAGCAGGATGCCGGCGGTGCGGCCGAACGCCGATTGCTGTGTGAAGGACAGCGCGTAGCCGTGCAGCAGGCGGCCGAGCAGCAGGGACAGGCCCAGGCAGTGCAGCACCCAGCGCGGCTCGGCGGACAGCTCCAGGAAGCCCATCATCGCCAGGATCAGCGACACGTATTCGGCGAAATTGCCATGGCCGCGGATGCGCCGCAGCAGCGCCGGGTTGCCGCCGTCGCCGAGGCCCGGGCTGCCGGGACCGACCCGGCCCAGCACCACGCGGATGCTCAGCGCCAGGAACCAGAGGCCGAGGGCGCCGGCGTAAAGCAGGGTCACGCTCATCGCGATTCTTCCGTTTGATCCGGTGGGGATTGTAGCGGCGCCGTTCGCCCGCTGCGGTGGAACGTCCGCCAGCGCGCAGTGGTCTATTGCCTGGATGCACACGCGGTCTGCATGGGCGAGGCGGGGCTCATGTCCATTCCCGGAGTAGCCCTCATGGTTCGCCAAGTTGCCTTCGCCCTGCTCGCAGCCGTTGCCGCTGAAGCCGGCGCCGACGGGCCGCCCGTCAATCACACGGTGCGTGGCGGCTTCGTCACCACGGCGCTGCGCGCCACCAACTGCACCGCCCCCGAGAAAGCGGTGGAACTGGCCCGTCTGCGGGTCGAGCAGGGCGCGGGTCCCGCTTACGACAGGATGCAGCTCTATACCGCGCAGCAGGCCTGCGCCGTGTCCGATTTCGCGGCCCTGCAGGTCGGACCGCTGATGTACCAGGGCCGTGTCGACAACCAGGACATCGTCGTGGTCAAGGCCGCCAACTACAACGGCCTCTACGTGCTGCTGGTGGCGTCCTACGAGCAGAACGGCATCTGAGCGGAGCTGCCGCGCTCCCTCGATCAGGCGCGTCGCTCGAACACCACCCGCAGGTTTTCCGGCCCCATGGTGAAGCCGTAGCGCTCCCGCACCGAGGTTCCGTCTGCCGCGGGATGCACCTTGAAATGACGGCCGAGCATGGCGGCCACGGCCTTGATCTCGGCCTGCGCCAGGTTGCGGCCGGGGCACATACGCTGGCCGGCGCCGAAGGGCATCGGCGGGCTCTGGATGAAGTGCGGCTGCGCCGGCTCCAGCCAGCGTTCCGGCTTGAAGGCCTGCGCCTGCGCGAACTGCGTTTCGTCGAGCGCATTGACCCGATGCGGAATCAGGAAGTCGGTGCCGGCGGGGAAGCGATGGCCGGCGAGTTCCACTTCCTCCAGCGCGGTACCGCCGGTTATCGGTGCCACCGGTTTGAGCCGCAGTGTTTCGCCGGTCAGCGCGTCGATCCAGCGGGTCAGCGATTCGCCGTCACCCTGCGCCGCCTCCTCCTGCAGCCGTTGCTGCGCCGCCGGGTTCAGCGCCAGGAAATACAGCATCCAGGCCAGGGTGTTGGCGGTAGTGTCCTCACCGGCCAGCAGGGTGGTGATGGTGTTGGCGTAGATCTCGTCGTCCGACAGGCCGACGCCGTCGTCATCGCGCGAGACGATGAAGGCTTCGATCAGGTTGGCCGGCGCCTGCGCCAGCTCCGGATGCGCCGCGATGCGCGCGCGCGCTTCGGCGATGCGCTGCTCGACGAAGCCGCGCACGGCTTGGAGCTCGCGCACCAGCCTGCGGTCGGCCGGCAGCGGCACGTACTGCCAGTAGGGGAAGGGCGCGTTCACGCGCCGTGCGATCATCGGGAAGATGTGCTCCAGGTGGCGCTGGATCACGTCGCCTTCCTGCTCCAGGGTATTGCCGTCGAAGCCGAAGGCGAAGCGCGTCACCACATCGACGGTGTAGCGCATCAGGTCTTCCTGCACGTCCACCGGCTGGCCGGCCGAGGCCGCCCAGCGGCGCTGCAGCTTCGCCGTGATGGTCTCCATGTCGCGCAGGAACGGCGCGACCTGGTGCACGTTGAGCGCCTTGCTCCACAGCCGCCGCTGCCGCTTCCAACTCTCGCCCTCGGCGGCGAACACGCCGCAGACCCCGAGTTCGCGGAACACCGGCTCCAGCCGCTTGCTGCGGCTGAACAGGCGCGGCCGGTCGCGCAGGATCTGGCGGATCGCGGCGAGGTCGGTGACGCAGACGATGGTCTTGCGCCCCAGCTTCACCCGGAACAGCGGGCCGTACTGGCGGGCCCAGGTCTCCAGCTGCTGGTGGATGCGCGGCAGCTCGATGTCGGGCAGGTTGCCGAGCAGCGGCCAGGCTTTGGGGCCGGGCAGGCGCTCGATGTCGGCATAGGGCAGTGGGGTGGTACGGGCGTCATCCATCTCGGGCTCCGAGCCAAGCGTGCGGGAAGAGTATGCGCCTGTGCCGGCAGCGGGCGCTTGTACAAACTGGTTGAGCGCCTTCTTGCGCTGGCTTGCTGAAGTCGCCAGGCCTCTCCCCGTGTTTCACGGGGAGAGGCGCGATCGCTCAGACGCCCTGGCGCACCACGTCCGCCGCGTCCAGCACCGGCAGCTGCACCGTGCCGGAGATCGTCGTGGCTGGCACCAGCACGTCGCGCGACCAGGTGATCGGATACTGGGTGTGGTAGGCGTAGATCAGCAGGCCGAGCTGGTCGCCCTTCTTCAGGCGGATGCCGATGGCGTTCATGTCCACCGCGTGGTCGCCGAAGCTGCGCAGCGGCGTGAGCTGGGCGTCGACCAGCTTCCAGTCGGAGGAGCCGCTCGCGAGGTAGCCGATGCCGAGGAAGTAGATCGGATCGCAGCCGCCGATGTTGAGCGGGTCGGGGCAGGTGGCCGGCGAGGAGCCGGCGGCATTGGCGATGTTGACGCTGAGGGTCGGGAAGCCGGCCACGAGGCTATTGTCCGTCGGCGCGGTGTAGAGCGGCTGCACTGCCAGCAGAGCCTGGCGGATGTCGCCGCCGAGCAGCGAGCCGACCACGCCGAGCAGGCTGTTGAGCTGCGGTGTGCTGCTGTTGATGGTGTAGGAAGTGCCGCCGTGCTTGACCTCGTGCACCTGGATGGCGTCCTTGTCGGCCAGGCTGATGCAGAAATCCTTGCCGGTGGTCAGCACCTGGTCCAGCGCGCCGGCAACGCCCTGCAGCTTTTCCTGGAACCAGGCGAAGTCGGCGTCGCTGACCTTGATGCTGCCGCAGGCTTCGGCGCCGCTCGGGCCCTGGAACTCGGGCGGGTTGAGCGCGGCGTAGAACGGATCGAGCGCGGTCTCCAGGTTGCTGCCCGGCGGCAGCGGTACGGTGGCCAGCGATACCGGCAGGATGTGGCCGCCCTGGTGGCTGATCAGGCGCACGTCGCCGCCGCGCGCCTTCAGGCACTGGTAGTTGGCGTAGCCGTTGTTGTAGTTGAACAACGTGTCCTGAATGCCCTGCGACAGCAGCACGTCGGCCTGGGGGAAGGGTGTGGGCGCCACTTTGAAGGTGTCGGCCACCGAGACCGGCAGGGTCCAGCTCTGCGGGCCCGGCGGCAGTCCGTCGCAGAAGTAGGACACGCTGTGATACTTGAAAAAATTCTTCGCCGTGTCGGTGAAGGCGTTGTACAGGCCGGCATCGGTCAGTGACTCGACGATGGTCGGATCCTGGCGCAGCGGCGACTGGCCGGAGGCGGTGCGAGTCAGCAGCCCGGTCAACGCATCCTGCGGTGAAGCCTCGAATACGCCGGCCTCGCCGCCGGCGACCAAGGCCAGGCCCCAGCCGGACTTGACCACGTTGTTCTCGTCCAGCGAATACACCAGGTCGTGCGGGGTGATGTCGGGCGCCAGCACGTGCAGGCGATGCTTGGGGTCGGCGCCCATCAGCAGGAACTGGTACATGCCACCATAGGAGCCTCCGTAGCTGCCGACCACCATGCTGCCGTCGCCGTGGCGGCGCAGGCCCTCCAGCTTCTCGGCCCAGTCGAGCACTGCGACCAGATCCTGGCCCTCGTAGTCGGGGTCCATCACGCGCACCGTGCCGCTGGACTGGCCGTTGCCGCGCTCGTCGATGGAGATGACGTAGTAGCCGTTGTCCACCAGCTTCTGGATCATCGTGTCCGGCGTCGTCGCGCGGGTGCCGCCGTAGCCATGGCTGTTCAGCACCAGCGGATAGGTCTGGCCGGCCTTGAGGTGGGTCGGTTCGAACACCTGGAACACCACGGTGTCGCCGATCGGCGAGGTGATGCTCTGCGCGTAGATCTTGCCGTCGCGGTCGGTGGTGACCGGGTTGCTGGCGCTGCCGCCGCCCGCGCTGCTGCTGTCGGCCGGCACGCTGCTGCCGCTGCAGGCCTGTAGTACGAGAATGGAGAGAAACAGCGGAAACAGCTGCAGATGGCGACGCATTGCTAGAACTCCCCGAGCGGCCGCGTGAGCGGCTTGTTGTGTAATAGTGGAAGTGTCGGTGGCGCTGGAGGCCCCGGCAATGGCAATTCTATACCTGCGCGGCCGGCGCTCCCTTGACCGTGGCGCCAGTGGGCTAGTGCAGTGCGCGGGGCTACCCCTCAGCTCGATCCCCTCACGCAAGGGGAGGGGTGGAACCGCTACACTGCCCACGCAACCCCCGGAGAGACCATGAACTACAACACCCTGTCCTGGAAGGTCGAGGACCGCGTCCTGACCCTGACCCTGAACCGCCCGGAGCAGCTCAACTCCTTCACCGTGGAGATGGCCAACGAGCTGGTCGACGCCTTCGGCCGTGCCTCCGAGGACGACTCGGTCGGCGCGGTGGTGGTGACCGGCGCCGGCCGCGCTTTCTGCGCCGGCATGGACCTGACCCGCGCCGGCAACGTGTTCGGCCTCGACGAGTCGCTCCGGCCGAGCTTGAAGGACATGAACGAGAAGCTCGACGACCCGGCGATCTTCCACGGCCTGCGCGACACCGGCGGCCGCGTCACTCTGTCGATCTTCGATTGCAAGAAGCCGGTGATCGCGGCGATCAACGGCGCGGCAGTCGGCATCGGCGCCACCATGACCCTGGCGATGGACGTGCGCCTGGCTTCGGACAAGGCGCGCATCGGCTTCGTCTTCGGCAAGATCGGCATCGTGCCGGAAGCCTGCTCGAGCT